>DASQOL010000138.1:0-35342 GCA_035644475.1 Gammaproteobacteria bacterium
CACCGCGATCGCGCGCGGGGATCTGTCGCGCAAGATCACGGTGGACGTGAAGGGCGAGATCCTCGAGCTCAAGAACACGATCAACACCGTCGTCGACCAGCTCAACTCGTTCGCGTCGGAGGTCACGCGCGTGGCGCGCGAGGTCGGCACCGAAGGCAAGCTCGGCGGCCAGGCCGAGGTGCCGGGCGTTGCCGGAACCTGGAAGGACCTCACCGACAACGTCAACGTCATGGCGGCGAACCTCACGAGCCAGGTCCGCGCGATCGTGAAGGTCGTTACGGCCGTCGCCGACGGCGACCTCTCGCAGAAGCTCACGTTCGACGCGAAGGGCGAGGTCGCGGCACTCGCGGACACGATCAACGGCATGACCGACACGCTGCGCACGTTCGCCGATCAGGTCACGACCGTGGCCCGGGAGGTCGGCGTCGAAGGCCGGCTCGGCGGACAGGCGAACGTGCCCGGCGCCGCGGGCACGTGGAAGCACCTGACCGCGAACGTGAACCTGCTTGCCGCGAATCTCACCACGCAGGTCCGGGCGATCGCGGAGGTCGCCACGGCGGTCACTAAGGGCGACCTCACGCGCTCGATCCAGGTCGACGCGAAGGGCGAGGTCGCGGTGCTCAAGAACTACGTCAACGCGATGATCGGCAACTTGCGCGAGACCACCGAGCGCAACACCCAGCAGGATTGGCTCAAGACCAACCTCGCGAAGTTCAGCCGGATGCTCCAGGGCCAGCGCGACTTGACGACGGTCGCGCAGGGATTGCTCTCGGAGCTCGCGCCGCTCGTCGAGGCGCAGCAGGGCGCGATGTACGTCGTCGCTGAGACGGGCCACGGCCGGCGTCTGCGCCAGCTCGCCGCGTACGCCGACAGCGCGCGCCCCGACGAGCCGCGCGAGTTCGCGTTCAACGAAGGGCTGATCGGCCAGTGCGCCTACGAGCGCCGCTTGCTGGTGCTCGACGGCCTGCCGCCGCGGAGCTTGCGGATCGCGTCGAGCCTGCTCGATCTCGAGCCGCGCGCGGTAGTCGTGTTGCCGGTGCTGTTCGAGGGGCAGGTCAAGGCGGTCGTCGAGCTCGCGAGCGTGCACGAGTTCACGGCGCCGCACATCGCGTTCATCGAGCAGCTCGCCGACATCGTCGGAGTGGTGCTCAACAACATCGAGGTCACGATGCGCACCGAGCTGCTGCTCGAGCAGACGCAGCAGCTCGCGGTGGAGCAGCAGACGCAAGGCCGCGAGCTCCAGAAGACCAACGAGGAGCTCGCGCAGAAGGCGCGGCTGCTCGCGGCGCAGAACGCCGAGGTCGAGCGCAAGAACACCGAGATCGAGCAGGCGCGCCGAGCCGTCGAGGAGAAGGCCGCGGAGCTCGCGCTCACGTCGCGCTACAAGTCCGAGTTCCTCGCGAACATGTCGCACGAGCTCAGAACACCGCTCAACAGCATCCTCGTGCTCGGCCAACAGCTCGCCGACAACGTCGACGGTAATTTGAGCGGGCGGCAAGTCGAGTTCGCGACCACGATCCACGGCGCGGGCACCGACCTCCTGACTTTGATCAACGACATCCTCGACCACGCCAAGGTCGAGTCGGGCACGGTTACCCTGCAGTGCGAGGACCTGTCGTTCTTGGACCTGCGGGACGCGATCCAGCGCACGTTCCGTCACGAGACCGAAGGGGGCGAGGTCGCGTTCGAGCTGCAGTTCGACGGGGCGCTGCCGCCGACGATTCACACCGACGCGAAGCGCCTGCTGCAGGTGCTGAAGAACCTACTGTCGAACGCGTTCAAGTTCACGGACCGCGGCCGCGTGTCGTTGCGCGTGACGGTGGTGCACGGCGGTTGGACGCCCGGCCAGGCGGTGCTCGACAACACCGCGGCCGTGGTCGCATTCGCCGTGAGCGACACCGGCATCGGCATCCCGCTCGACAAGCAGAAGATCGTGTTCGAATCTTTCCAGCAGGCCGATGCCGGCACCGCCCGCAAGCACGGCGGCACGGGCCTGGGCTTGTCGATTAGCCGCGATCTCGCGCATCTGCTCGGCGGCGAGATCAGGCTCGACAGCGTTCCGGGCCAGGGCAGCACGTTCACGCTGTATCTCCCCGGGACTTACGCCGGCTCGATGGTGCTGCCGGAAATGGAGCACCGCGGCGACCTGCCGGTGCAACCGCGCGCCGCCACGCTCACGGCCGGGACGGCGGCGCCGGCGCGCGGCCCGGCAATTCCCGACGATCGCGCCGATTTGAGCCCAAACGACCGCACGATGCTGATCGTCGAGGACGATCTCGACTACGCCAAGATCCTGCTGAGCGCCGCGCGCGCGCGCGGGTTCAAGGGGATCGTCGCGACGCGCGGCGACGAGGCGCTCGCGCTGGCGCGCAAGCAGCGGCCGAGCGCCGTGTGCCTCGACATCGGGCTGCCCGACATGCTCGGCTGGGCGGTGCTCGGTCAGCTGAAGCAGGACCCGGTGACGCGCCACGTCCCGGTCCAAGTGCTCACCGGTGATCAAGAGCCGGTGCCGGCGCTCGCGCGGGGCGCCTTCGCCTATCTCACGAAGCCCGTGACCGCCGAGGTCTTGAGCGACGCGTTCGACCGGGTGGCGAGCTTCCTCGCCGCGCCGCGGCGCAGCCTGCTCGTCGTCGAGCCCGACCCCGGCGACCCGCAAGGCCTCGCGGCGCTCGTGGACCACGACGACCTCGAGCTCGTGACGGCGGCGAGCGGCGCCGCCGCGTTGCCCCTGCTGCGCGAACGGGCGTTCGATTGCATCGTGGTCGAGCACCCGCTGCCGGACATGGCGGCGTTCGACCTCGTCGAGCGTTCGCGCCGCAGCTTGAAGCGCGAGAACCCGCCGTTCGTGATCCACGCCAACGGCGAGCTCGACGCCGCGAGCCAGCGTCGGCTGGGTAGCCTGGCCAAGGCGAGCGTCGTCACGTTTGCGTCGTCGCCGGAGCGCTTGCTCGACGAGGCGTCGCTGTTTCTCCACCGCGACATCACGAAGCTGCCGGAGGCGAAGCTCCGCATGCTGCTGTCCCTGCAGCAGGGTAACAGGGTGCTCGAGAACAAGAAGATCCTCGTGGTCGACGACGACGTGCGCAACATCTTCGCTCTGTCGAGCGTGCTCGAGCGTTACGGCATGCCGGTGGTGGCTGCGCACACGGGGCGTGACGCGATTCGCCTGCTCGGCGAGACGCCCGACGTCGCGCTCGTGCTGCTCGACATCATGATGCCCGAGATGGACGGCTACGAGACGCTGCGGCAGATCCGGAAGCAACCGCAGTTCCAGCTGCTGCCGATCATCACGCTCACCGCGAAAGCGATGAAGCGCGACCGCGAGATGTGCCTCGAGGCCGGCGCGTCCGACTATATCGCAAAGCCCGTGGACAGCGAGCACCTGCTGTCGCTGCTGCGCGTCTGGCTGCGGCGTTGACGCCATGAACGACAGAGCCAACATCCTCCTCGTCGACGACACGCCCGCGCGGCTGCTCACCTACGAGGCGATCCTGGGCAGCCTGGGACACAATCTCATTCGCGCGCGTTCCGGCGACGAGGCGCTCGTGCGACTGCTCGAGTCGGAGGTCGCAACAATTTTGCTCGACGTGAGCATGCCAGGTTTGGACGGCTTCGAAACCGCGGCGTTGATTCGGGGTCATCCGCGCTCGGCGCAGACCCCGATCATTTTCGTCACGGGCGTGCACCTCACCGAGGTCGACCGGCTGCGCGGTTACGAGATGGGCGCCGTGGACTACGTGTCGGTGCCCGTGATCCCGGAGATCCTGCGCGGCAAGGTGCATGTGCTGGTGCAGCTGTACCTGCAGCGGCGCGAGCTGTCGCGGTTGAACGACGCGCTCATTGCCGCCAACGCGGAGCTCGCGGAAGCACACCACGCGCTCAAGGCGGAGAACACGCGCGAGCTCCAGGCGCTGAACCGCACGCTCGAGCAGGCCAACGAGCAGCTCACGGCCGAGATCGCCGAGCGCAACCGCGTTGAGGTGCAGTTGCAGGACGCCGCGCGGCGCAAGGACGAGTTCCTCGCGATCCTGGCGCACGAGCTGCGCAACCCGCTCTCCGCGATCCACAACGGCGTGCAGCTGTTGCACGCCGACCAGGTCTCGGCGGAGCGCGTGAACTGGGTGCGCGAGCTCCTGTCGCGCCAGGTCAAGCATCTCACGAGGCTCATCGACGACCTGCTCGACGTCCGCCGGATCACGACCGGCAGCGTGCAGCTGCAGCGCGAGCCGCTCGACCTCGAGAGCGTGCTCGAGCAGTCGGTCGAGGCCGTGCGCTCGCTGATCGACGCGCGCCGCCACGCGCTGCGAATGCGCGCTGTGGGCGAGGCGCTGCACGTGGAGGCGGACCCGGTGCGTCTCACGCAGGTCTTCATCAACCTGTTGACCAATGCCGCGAAGTACACGCCCGACGGCGGCTCCATCGACGTGACTC
The DNA here is from genome assembly GCA_035644475.1 of Gammaproteobacteria bacterium. Lineage (GTDB taxonomy): Bacteria > Pseudomonadota > Gammaproteobacteria > Steroidobacterales > Rariloculaceae > FEN-1219. Next base: position 4,432 of record DASQOL010000138.1, read on the forward strand.
TCGAGGCGGACATTGCGCAGCCCGCGTGGGCCGTGGTTCGGGTGCGCGATAGCGGCGCCGGCATTGCGCCCGACATGCTCGAGCGGGTATTCGAGCTGTTCGCGCAGGCGAATCCCACGGCGGCGCGCACGCACAGCGGGCTTGGCATCGGCCTGTCGCTCGTACGCGGGCTCGTGGAGCTGCATGGCGGCACCGTCCGCGCCGTCAGCGACGGCCTCGGCCGCGGCAGCGAGTTCATCGTGCGCCTGCCGGTGCTCGCGGGCGAGCGGCCGCGAGCATCGAACGGCAACGGCGGGGCGGCGTTCGCCGAGCTCGCGCCGCGCAAGCTGCTGATCATCGACGACAACGTGGACACGGCCGTGGGTCTCGCCGTGCATCTGCGCGAGACGGGCGGGCATGTCGTGCGGCTTGCCCAGACCGGGCGCGCCGGCCTGGAGCTCGCCCAGGTGTTCGAGCCGGAGGTCGTGTTGCTAGACATCGGCCTGCCGGACATCGACGGCTACGAGGTGGCGCGCCAGTTGCGCGCGGACGAACGTCTCCGCGACGTGCCGCTGATCGCGCTCACCGGCTTCGGCAGCGACGCCGACCGTGCGCGCGCCGCGAGCGCGGGGTTCCGCGACTACCTCGTGAAGCCCGTTCCGTACCAGGTGTTGTCCGAGGTGCTCGCCGGGCTCGAAGCCGGCCCCGAGCTCGAGCACGCCGCGCGGGGTTAGGCCGGCCCGGCCTCGGCCTCGGCCTCGGCCGACGCGAGCGCGCGAGCCGCGATGCGTAGGTCCTCGATGAACGCTTCCGTGCCCGCCGTGCGCTCGAGCGAATCGGGCAGCCGCAGCAGCGCGGACGGGTGGATCGTCGCGAGCACGCGCGGTGCGAACGGCGACGGCACGATGCGGCCGCGGTCGCGAGTGACGAGGAAGTCGCGGCCGAGCAGGGCGCGCCCGGCGGTGGCGCCGAGGCACACGACCACGCGAGGCCGCACGAGCTCGAGCTCGAGCTCGAGCCACGGCATGCATGCACTGATCTCGGCGGCGTCGGGCCGGCGGTGCAGCCGGCGCTTGCCGCGCGGCTCCCACTTGAAGTGCTTCACCACGTTCGTCACGTAGGTCTCGGAGCGCCTCAGGCCCGCGGCGGAGAGCGCCTGGTCGAGCAGCCGGCCCGCCGGTCCCACGAACGGCCGGCCCGAAAGGTCTTCTTGATCGCCCGGCGTCTCGCCGACGAGCATCAGGGGTGCGCCGACGGGCCCGGCACCGAACACCGTCTGAGTGGCGGCGAGGTAGAGGGCGCAGCCCCTGCAGCGTGCGGCGGCCTGCCGCGCCGCGTCGAGAGAATGTTCCTCGGGGAGAAATTTCGCGGCGGAGCGTCGTGCGCCGCCCCGATCGTCGAATCGTGTCGCCATGAGTCCGCATCCCTGCGCTGAAAATTTCGAGCCGAGTATTTTTACGATAATACGTTCACGATTCGTGCCAGCGCGGCGTTTCCGCTCTTTTCCGGCGGCGCTCGCGGGCTCGTCGTGGGCGCGCTCGCCGCGCCGCGGTCGGCGCGGTGCCGAGAGAACGCGGTCGCCGGTCAGTGAGTCGCGGTGCGCGGCGTGGACGCCGCGCGCGGCGCGATTCTGGCGAGCCCGGCGCCGGCTTGATACGCCGCGCGGATCGCCGCAGTGAGCTTGCGGGCGGGCTCGTCGCTGAAGATCACGCGCTCGATGCCGAGCTCTTGGTACTCCGCCGCCTGCTCGTGCGTCATGCAGAACGCGACGACCGCGGAGCCGTCGGCCAGGAGCTCGCGATACCTCGGTGCGAGCTCCGCGACGTGAGCGCTCGGCGGAAGGCCGAGCACGACCACGTCGGGCTCGGCCACCTGCACCGCCGCGGTGCCGACGCCGCCGCTCGAGCTCGCGGCGACGACCTCCATGTCGGTCTGATGATCGAGAAAGTCGGCGATCACCGACCGGTAATTTTCGTCGTCGCAGGCGACGTGCACTTGGATTGTCATTTGGCGCCTCGTTCCATGGCTTTGCGGGATTGACCAGGCCGTAAAAGCAGCAAGCATCGTGCCACTGCCGGAAGGCAGCAGGCACGGCCCGAGGAATGCCGCCGATTTCCCGAATCGTGAATCCCGTTGCAAGGGCGGGAACCCCCGGAAGACGTCGAGCGCATTGGACATAGGTCGCAGGGCGAGGACCGCGCCGACGGTGCACTATTCGCCGGTGGGAGCGCGCGCCAGTCGCGGTCGTGCGGCGGCGCCGCCGGAGCGCGTCGGAATCCGTGGCATAGAGCTTGCAGCTCAGGTTCAAGCGTCACGCCAGGAGAAATTTCGATGCTGTACTACGCAGTGGTGTTTCTCGTAATCGCGCTGATTGCCGGAGTATTCGGCTTCACCGGTCTCGCCGGCACGGCAGCGAACATCGCGTGGATCTTGTTCGTCGTCGGCCTCGTGCTCGCGCTCGTGTTCTTCATTCGCGGACGCGGTCCGAGCTCGAGCATCTAGCGATGGCCAAGCACACGACTTGCGCGCATGCGGGGTGCGATTGCGAAGTCGAAGGCCCGAAAGCCTTCGCCAAGGACGGCAAGACGTACTGCAGCAGTAGTTGCGCGGCCGGCGAGGGCTGCTCGCACACGAGCTGCAACTGCGGCGGAGGAGCGAAGCAGTAGGGCGTCTCGTGATCATGGTGGAGGCGCCGCGCGCGGCCTCCGAAGCAAGGGAGTGGGCACATGTCGCAACGGCGCGTCGATCTCGGGGTGAGTCTGCCGGCGGTCGGCGCGTTGCTCTGCTTCCTCGGCGCTTTCTTGGCGCTCGCCGCCTGTCGCGGCGCCGACCGCGGGCACAGCGAACCGTTGCCGAGCATCGATCCCACGGCGGAGCGTAGCCCCGGCGATGCGCCCGGCGTTCCGGCGGCGCGCCAACGCGCCTGGCTCGAGGCCGCGGACATCGCGCTCGAGCGGCCGACGCCGGTGGAGCTCCCGCACGCAGAGTGGGGCGGATTCCTGGGTCAGGAGCCGAACGCCCGCGGCATCGCGTTCACTGCCGATGCGGGCCAGATTCTCGAGATCAATCTCGCGCGTGCCGAGAGGAACCGCTCCTCCGGCGCGATCGACGTCGAGCTGTTTCTGGTGGACACACGCGGGGCCGGGGAAGGCGGCAACGCACGCGACGTGCGGCTCGCGCAGTTGCCGGTAGGCGACTCGTCGTTACGCTTTCGGCTCCCGCTGGAAGCGACCTACGTCGTGCGCCTCAAGCCCGCGCCCCTGACCGACGCAATCTACTTCCTGCAGCTCGAGCTCGGCGCCGCATTGCCGTTCCCGGTGCGCGGCTACGAGGTGAAGAGCTTCTTCGGCGCGCCGCGCGATCAGGGCAGGCGCCACCACGAAGGCATCGACCTCTACGCGCCGCGACGCACTCCGGTGCTCGCGGTTGCGGACGGGCAGGCAACCTATCGCGAGAACCGGCTCGGCGGCCACACCGTGTGGCTCGCGACCGCGACGGGCGTCTCGTATTACTACGCGCATCTCGAGCGCGTCGCCGTCGGCAGCAGCCAACGCGTTCGCACCGGCGACGTGCTCGGCTACGTCGGCGACAGCGGGAACGCTGCGGAGGTCGGTCCGCACCTGCACTTCGGCATCTATCGTTGGGGCCAAGGCGCCGTCGACCCGCTGCCCATGCTCGAGGCCCGCGAGTTCGCTCAGCGTTCGGCCGGCGACGCGCCGCTCGACATCGCGAAGCTCGCCGCTGCGGGCTGCGCCGGGCGCCCGGCGACGACCACGACGCCGTTCAAGCGGTGCACCGCTGCCGAGCTCCTGAAGCAGCGGCCCTACAGCGTCACCGACGGCACTTGCCCGGAGGTCGCGCCGCCCTGTCTGCGGATGGCGCAGGCGGCTGAGCCCGCGCCGCTCGCGGCGAGGAGCTTGGAGCTCGAGCTCGCCGCCCCGAAACCCGTTGCGGTGAAGCTCGCCTCGGCGGTCCTCGAGCTCGAGGGCGACTTCGAGCGGCCGGACTCCCCGGAGTGCCACGCACCGGTCGACGGACTTCCCGGCTTGTGCGCCGCGCGCGCTTCGCAGCGGGTCATGATGTTCTGACGCTGGGCTACTCGAGCTCGGGCAGCCGGTCGCGGCTCACGAGCGCGGCCGCGTCGTGGATCTCGATGAGAATCCGCTCCACCGCGCCCTTCGCCTCGCTTTTCTGGAGCCCGTAGCGCTTCGCGATGAGCGATGCGATGTCGTCGATCGAGCGCCGGCCGTCGATCGCGGCGAGCACGGTCGCCTTCAGCAAGTGGGTCGCCGACGCGACCACGAGCTCGTCCAAGTCCGGGATCGGCCGCTCCGATTCGAGCAGCCACGGCGGCAGGTACGGGGTCTCGGCGCTCCGGGGGCACGACGCGATCTTCCGCGCGCTGAAGCTCAGCACGCGCTCGACGCGGCCGTGCGCGCTCGCGGGCGACTGCAGATACGGCACCGTCACGCGCTCGGAGGCGAGGATCTCGAAGCCGTGCGCGGCGACGAGCTCGAGCGCCTCCTCCTCGCTATGGCACCAGGCTTCGTTGCGGTGGAAGAATGCGAGGGAACCGGTGTTCACCCAGATGCCGCCCGGCGCGAGCAAACGACTCACCGCGGCCGCGCATTCCGCGAAGCTCTGCGGCACGATGTCGACGAGCCATGGCGTGAGCACTGTGTCGAAGCTCGCCGGCCTGAACGGCGCGTGCAGCGCGTCCCCGAGCACGAGCACGAAGTTGTCGCCTGCCGAGAGCGGCTCGGGGCAGCTCAAGCTGCGCGCGACCGCGAACGACGCTTGGTCGAGCGGGGCGATCGGCAACTCGTGAAACGCGAGCTTCTCGCCGCACACCACGCGGCTTGCGAGCAGCACGAGCAGCGGGTTGAGATCGAGCGCGACCGACAGCTCGGGCCGATAGGCCCGATGCACGTCGTACGACAGGCGCCCCGCGCCCGCGCCGAGGGTCAACAGCTTGCCGGCCTTGAACTGCGGCACTCGGCTCGCCACGCGCTCGACGCACTGGAGCAGCGCCTCGTTTTCCCCATTCCCCCAGCTCCAGTCGCGGAACACGTTGCTGTAGTAGCTCGTGAGGCCCTGTTGCCGCGGCAGCGCGGCGTGCAGCGCGCCGCTCCTGTCCGAGAGCGGGCCGGCGCGGGGCGCGCCGAGCGAGAGCGGCGCGAGCAGCTCGAGCACCTGGCGCTTCTGCGCGACGCGCGCGTCGAGCACGCGGCGGATTCGCTCGGCCGCGCGCTTGCTCAGCCGCCGGTCGCGTAGCGCCGCTTCGAGCCGGGAGCACTCCACGGCGTTCGCGTGCAGGAAACCGTTGAAGCGCGCCCGCCATTCGAGCCGCGCGGCCTCTGGGTCGCGGAACAGCCAAGGCACTTGCGCGGCGCCGCTCTTGTACACGGGGAAGCGCGCCTTGCAGGCGCCGCAGGCGAAGTGATCGGTGCGGCGCGCGAGGCCGGCGGCGTCGCCGCAGGCCGGGCACGCGAGCAAGGCACCAAGCGCGGCGAGCGGGTCGTGCCCGCCCGGCCGCGAACTGCGTCCTGCGTTTGCGGCACTCCCGCCATCCATGGCGGTCGGCCGCGATTTGCGTCCTGCGTTTGCGGCACTCCCGCCATCCATGGCGGTCGACCGCTCGACTTGCTTCGTGTCGCCCACTCCCGCGGTCAGACGATCTTGTTGAACGCGATGTAGGGCGCCACCGCCGCGCCCGTGCCGAGCCCAGGGTTCGTCAGCACCGTGCCCAAGTTCGCCTCCTCGCCGTGCAGCGCGAGGTAGTTCAGCACCACGAGCTCCGCGAGCGTCGTCACGCTGTTCGCAAACGGGCTCGACGCGGTGTCGACGCTGCCGTTCGGCTTGAACGTGCCGAGCTGCTGCGACGCCGCGCCGTTACGCAGCGCGGGCCGTGCCGTGGGGCTGTAGACGAGGATGAAGCTCGCGGCCGTCTGCGAGTCGTCGGACTGCCACCGATACTTCGGCGTGCCGTTGCCGTCGTCCTCGAGCGTGGCCGTGCTCGCCGACACCGAGCCGTCGCTGAAGCAATAGATCATCAGCGGCTTGCCCTTCTGCGCGGCGTACTCGAGCGCCGCGCCGATCGACTGGCCCACGACGAAGTCCTTGCCGTCGGTCGAGTTGCGCGGGTTCTGATGGTAGTCGCGACCGCCGTACTCGATCGTGCCGGCGCCCGCGTAGCCGTTGACCACCACCTTCATCGCGGCCGCCGCCTTGCGGAAGTCGGCGTTCTGCGTGAGCTCGGTGCCCGGGAAGATCGTTTGCAGTATCGGGTCGACGTTCGGGTCGAGGTCGGCCGGCGTCACCACCGTGTTGAACGCCGCCGTCGTCTTGTCGAAGCCGCACTTCACGAGGTCCTTGGTCGCCTGCGTCTCGGTGATCTTGCCGAGCTTGAGCGCGCTGATCACGCCCGCCGCCTCGGACACGCGCTTGTCGGGGAAGCCGGCGGCGCCGCCGCCGATGAGGCCCATCGCTTCGGTGCGCGAGCTCACCTTCGTCGGCCGCAGCGTTGCGACGATCATCGAGGCCGGCGCGACCGAGTTGCCGCCGGAAGCGGAGTTGTCCGTGCCGATCGTCGCGACGAACTCGCCGTTCGCGCCCGCGCGGGCGATGCCGTACACGGGGTTGTGCGGATTGTTCGACGTGTCGTTCTCCGAGCGCGCGGGGATCACCACGCCGTTGACGTTGGCGCGGGTCGCGGCGCTCGTCTTGCTCAGCATGCCGCGCAAGAGGGCGCTGCGCGGATGCATCGCGAGGCCGAAGGTGCGGTCCACGCCCACGGTATTCGGCAACAGCGCCGGCGGCAGCCCGAGCTTCGCGTAGCCCGCGGCGTCGAGAAATGCCTCTTGCCCGCCGACCTTGCCGACCATGACGTTGGAGCCCGCGATGTTCGCGCCGCCACCCTGGTCGAACGCGAGGAACGGGATCTTGCCGGCGCCGAGCGACGGGCTCGTGTCGATCACGCAGCCCGTCTGCGCCTGCACCTCGCGCGCGATCAGGGTCGCGAGGCTCGGCAGGAACACCGTGGCCACGCCCCCGATCAGGCCGCGTCCCAGGAACTCGCGGCGGCTCGTCGGCCGGCCGTGGCCGCTGACGCGGCACTCGTCTTCGATGCGTTGCTCGAAGCGGCGGCGCTGTTGCGCCGCCTGCCTGCGTTCGTCGTTGTGCTTGCTCATTGGAATGGCTCCCGATCAGTTGATGGTCACCGCGGCGCTCGAGAGCGCGGCGGAACAGGTGGCTTGGAGCGCCGTCGTGGCGGTAGCGCCGGTGCAGCCGGCGGTGCAGCCCAAGTCGTTCATCTCGTCCACGAGCTCCGCGTTCACCGCGGCCTTGTCGGGCTGGTTCGCGAGATTGACCCCGAGCAGCCGGTCGTAGATCCGGTCCGCGATCGTGCCCCTCGTGCCTGCGGCGATGGTGCACGCGCCGAAGAAGTCGGTGCACGCCGTCGTGTTGGTCACGATCGCGCCGCAGTACGCCGTTGCGAGCCGCTGGATCGCAGCCTGCTGCGCGGAGCCGAACGCGAGGATGTCGTCCGTCGCGGGCAGCGAGTCGCGCAGATCGGTGTACAGCGTGGCGACCGCCGCGGTGCCGCGGCTGACCCCCGTCAACGTCGACATCGTGTCGTTCATTTTGGAGAAGCTGCGCACGCCTAGCGCGGGCTCCGGCACGTCGGCCGCCGGCACGGGCGGCGCGGACGGCGCCACCGACTCGGCGAGGCCCATCTTGTTGCCGAGCGCCTCGAACTCGAGGTGGAACTGGTCCTTGTCCGCGCCGAGCGCGACGGGGATCACGGCGCCGAGCCGCGATAGCTCCGTGCCCGACTGCGCGACGGTCGTGTCCACGCGGCGGAAGGCCTGCGCGGCGACCGGCACGCCGTCGTTGACGGCGACCCGGATGTTCTTGACCTTCACGCCGGTCACGTCGGTTACGAGCTTCGGTTTCGCGAACAGGTAGCTTGCGGCGTCGACTTGACCCGCGAGCATCTCCACGCGGCCGGGTGCGCCCAAGATGCTCGACACGTCGAAGCTGAGCGTCACGAGCGAGCCCGTGCCCGCGTTGAAGTTCTGCTGCACCTCGGCGGCCGTGAGCGCCTTCTTGTGGATTGCGACGAGCTCGAACGTGCCCTGCCACGGCCGGTCGCTCGTCGTTTCGTTGCCGATCACGAACGTTTGATCGTTGGTCCACGCGAGCGTCGTCGGCGCGGTCTCCGTGGCCGTGACCTGGCCGTTGACGTAGATCTTGCGGCCGACGGCCGGATCGAACGTCATCACCACGTGCTGGAGCTGCGCCGCGACGTCGGGGTTCGCCCCGTCGAGCGCGGGATCGCCGTTGGCGTTCGCCGCCGCGCTCTTGTTGCGGAACCGATAGTCGGCCACGGCCTGGCCCATCATGAAATTGCGCGTGGCCGTGCCGCTCGAGTAGCTCACGATGCGCGCGGGGCCGTCCTGCGTGACGTTCGCCGGAACGATCCAGGCTTCGACGCTGAACTGGCCGGCGGGCCCGATCATGTCGAACAGCTTGCGGCTGTCGGTCGCATTCGCCTGCGCCTTGCCGGTGACGTTCTTGAGACCGCTGTCGGCCCATTCCATGTTCGTGATGTCGAGCGTGATCGGCGTGCCGACGCCGCTCGAGTCGACGGTCGTAGTGCCCGTGCCCTCGTCGAACTTGAAGAGCGCGACGACGTTGGCGTCGGCGCGCGCCGTGGCGCCCGCGCCGGACGACAGGCTCGTGACCGAGCTCTTGAGGATCTGCGGGCCGCTCGGCGGAGGAGGCGTGGGCGCCGGCTGCTGGTTGGCCCACGCCTGGATCGCTGCCAAGAAGTCGGCGGCCACGCGGTCGCAGCTCGCGTTCGCTCCGCAGTTGTGCCGGTCGACGGCGGGCCGCAGATACACGCGCGACAGCTCGGGATTCACGAGGTTCACCTTCTGCTGCGTCGTGATCACGCTGTAAGCGGTCATCACGTCGTCGACGGCGAACGTCGGGATCTGCGCGACGCCGTGGCAGCCCACGCAGAAGTTCGCCGGATCGCGGAGCTTCGGGTAGAGCGTCGCCTGAAAGCGCTGCACGTCGCTCATCGGCGGCGGTGTGCTCGGCGGGTTCGGGTCCACCGGCGGCGGCGTCGTGTCCGGCGGTGGGGCCGACGTTGGCGGCGTGGTGGTCGGCGGCGGCGTGGTGGGCGGCGTCGTCGTCGGTGGCGTGGTGGCCGGCGGCGTCGGCGAGGCGCCGGCGTTCGCCGCGGGGTCGGACTCGTCGCGCACGCAGGCGCTCAAAGTCACCGCGACGAGCAGCGCCGCGACACCTTGGACGACGAGGCGGGCGAGGCGCGAGCGCGCCGTCGGGCTCCGTCGAGAATTGAAGAGGCTGTTCATGGGTATCCTCCCGTGGTGGCGTGCGACGCTTGCGTCACTCGCCCATGCAGTAGACGGCGGTTTCGGCGAACGCGCGCTTCAAGCTTCGGTTGTTGGCCTCGAAGCTGTTCGCGATGGTCTGCACCGCCTGTAGATCCGCGGCGCCGTTCGGCGCGCGGTAGCACACTTTCTTGAACACGTTCTTCACCTGGCATTCGGAGAATTGCCGTGTCTGGGCGAGCTCCAGCCCCAAGCTCTTCGCGCCGGAACCGGAGCCCGGGCCGTGCCAGCCAACGAACGTGTTCGGACCCGTGCGCCAGTAGTTGATCCACGAGTCGCCGGTCGTGATGTGGCCGAACGGGAACGTGCTCGCGTCCTTCAGGAACTTCGGCTGCACCGCAGTGCCCGTGTAGTTGAGCTTGCCCGCGGTCGCGTCGTAGTCGTAGAACGCGAACGCGCCGGCGAGCCCGTCGAGACCGGCGTGGCAGCCGAGACAGTCGTTCAAGAACAGGTTGCTGTCGCCGCCCGGCGAGCGGCTCACGTCCTGGCGGATCCGGTCGGGCCAGGCCGTGACGTCGCGGAAGTCCTCCATGTCCATGCACATGAGGTTCAGCGACGCGAAGCGCACGGCCGCACGGTTGGTGCCCGCGACCAGGAACGCGCTCGCGAAGCCGCGCGTGGTCATGATTCCGGCGGTCTCCGCCGCGGTAAAGGGCTCTCCGGGCAGGCTCGACTGCGTCTGCCGCACGAGGTTCGCCGCGTTGCTCAAGTCGACGCGGTTGTTCTGCAGCGCGAGGTAGTGATCGTTGTTGGTCTGCGAGTACGTCACGGCGGTCGCGGCGGTCGAGCCGACGTAGACGATGTCGCCCGACAGGACTTGGTCGAACGGCACGTCGTCACGCACCATTCCGATCACGGTCGCCGTCGAATCGTTGAGATCGGCGTACACGGACCGATCGCGGTTGGTCCACGGTGTCGCGAGCTCGCGGACCGTGGTGTTGTAGAAGGAAGGATTCGCGATCGCGTCCATCGCCGCGCCGAGCGCGTTGCCGCTCTGGACCTTCGTGGTCATCGAGTCGAGCACCGCGGCCGACGGCGGGCTGCCGGCGAGGCGGTCGTGAATCCGTTTGGCTTGCTCGCGCGGTCCGGCGTACGTGAGCTGCGTGGTCGCGAGAGAAATGACGGCCACACAATTGACGATGGTGGCCGCGCTCGCTCTTCCGAGCATTGGCGTGTGTCGGCGCATTGGGCACCTCCTGTATCCCAAGTGACTCGTAAGCCCGGTGCAGCGGCATCGAAATACCGCCGCCCGGCCCTGTTGTATCGGGAGACCTCGAGGCGCGAGGTTGCTAACGAAAGCGCGTGCGCGCTTTCGTCGCGCAACGGCACCTCGATTGTCCCCCGGTCGACGGCGAGGAGGAACGAACCCGAGGGCTCGTCGACCGTCGCCGTAAACTCCGTCCCATCAACTCCGGCGGGCTTGATCTCTGCGTGAGTGCGTTAAAAGTTAGCCGCCGAAAAAATCCTGAGTGCGGGATCGAGTCTAGGTGCGAGCAATACCTGCACAAGCGACTTGCGACATAACTCAAAAAATCGTTTTTCGTGTCACCTTACGGCGACAACTTGTTCGCTTCGCGTCGCGTGCGTAAGTTACGCGTGACGATGCGTTGATCATTTTTTCGCCGACGGTGTGGGAGCCTGCAAAACCGTACGGTGTCACCTAACGAAAAACGCGTCGCGCAATTGCGTTTTGGGGAATGGGAGGCGGCGAGTCATCGTCGCACTCCAAACACGCGACTCGACTACGCTATGGCGGCAATTCCGGCCGAGCTGCGCTCGGCGCGACACACGACCGGTCGCGAACCGGAGCGGGAACGCTCCGCATGGCTCGCGTTCTACGAGCGCTTCGGGGCGCACCTCGGATTTGGCGGTGCGGCGCTGCTTGTTGCGATCGGCTGGGCGAGCCGCGGCGCACACCTGCTCACCGCGAAGTCGGGGTTGGGCTACGTCCTGGGCTACTTAGCGATCGGCTGCATGCTCGCGCTGCTCATGTATCCGCTGCGCAAGCGCCTCAAGTTTCTCGCGTTTCTCGGGCCCACCAAGAACTGGTTCCGCACGCACATGATGCTCGGCACTCTCGGCCCGCTCTGCGCGCTCTACCACTGCAATTTCTCGCCGGGCTCCGTGAACAGCCGCGTGGCACTGTTCTCCGCGCTCAGCGTCGCGGGCAGCGGCTTCGTGGGGCGCTATATCTATTCGAAGATCCACGTGGGGCTGTATGGCCGGCGCGCGACGCTCAAGGAGTTGCTCGCGCGTGTGGAGCTCGCAGCACCAGTGGCGTCGCGGGCCGCGCAATTCGTGCCGGAGCTCAGCCAACGGCTCATGGAGTTCGACAAGACGGTGCTCACGGCGCCCGCAGGGTTGCTCGCGAGCTTCGTGTTGCCGTTCAGGCTCGCGCTCGTTACGCGCCTCCAATATTGGAAGCTCATGCGCTTCGCGCGCCGGCGGTTATTCGTGGAATCGATGTGCTCGCCGCGCGTGAAGGAGAATGCGCGGCGGCTCGAGGAGCTCACGCGCGACTACGTCGCGCGGCATCTGCGCGAGGTTCGACGCGTTGCCGAGTTCACGGCGTACCAGCGCCTGTTCGCGCTGTGGCACGTCGTGCATCGGCCGTTTTTCGTGATCCTATTGCTATCGGTGGGCGTTCACGTGTTTGCCGTGCACTACTTCTAAGCTCGATGCCGGGGTACAGGGAGGTAACCCGAGCGGGAACGCTGCTCGCCGCCGTCGTGCTCGGCGTCGCATTCGCTTCGCCGTGCGCGGCGTTCACGCTCAAGAGCCTCGTGATGCCGGGGCGTGTGATCGCGGCGCACGCGTCGATCGAGGACAAGTGCGAGAGCTGCCACGAGTCGAACGACAAGCAGAATCAAGCGCAGCTCTGCTTTTCGTGCCACACCGCCGTGCGCGACGACGTCGCCGCGTCGAGCGGGTTTCACGGGCGCGATTCCGAGGTAAAGGGCAAGCAGTGCTACAACTGCCATGCGGAGCACGAAGGGCGCGACGCGAAGATCGTCAAGCTCGATCCGAAGGCATTCGAGCATTCGCACACGGACTTTCCGTTGACGGGTGCGCACCGGGACACTTCGTGCACGACGTGTCACGTCGCGGGTAAGGCATATCGAGAGACGCCGCAGCTCTGTAGCGGCTGCCACTCGCGCGACGACCCGCACGCCGGCGCGCTCGGCGCGGCCTGCGGCACCTGCCACGCGGCGGCCGCGTGGAAGCAAACGACGTTCGACCACTCGAAGACGCGCTTCCCGCTGCTCGGCATGCACGGCGGCGCCGCTTGCGGCGCGTGTCACGCCGAGCAACGTTTCGCGGGGACGCCCACCGACTGCGCCGCGTGCCATCGCACGGACGACGTCCACAAGGGGCGCAACGGCGCGCAATGCGCAGGCTGCCATACGCCGAGCGCGTGGCCGGTGCAGCGCTTCGATCACGTGGGCAAGACCGGTTTCGCGCTGCGCGGCGCGCACGAACGGCTCGCGTGCCAGTCGTGCCATGTGAAGAACCTCGAGGCGGCGCTGCCGAAGACCTGCGTCGGCTGCCATCAGAAAACCGACCCGCACGCCGGGCGGCTCGGAACGAGCTGCGGCGACTGTCACTCCTCGAGCGCATGGCGCGACACGGGTTTCGATCACGCGACGGTTGCGAAATTTCCGCTCGTCGGCAAGCACGCCACGCTCGCATGCCAGACCTGTCACGCGAACGGCGTCGACGCGCCGCTCGGGCGCGAGTGCGCGAGCTGCCATGCCGACGATCCGCACCGCGGGCAGCTCGGCCCGCGCTGCGATAGCTGCCACGGGCAGAGCGCATGGCCGTCGCAAATCCGCTTCGACCACGGGCTGATCGCGTTCCCGCTGCTCGGCAAGCACGCGGCGCTCGAGTGCAAGGCGTGTCATGCGAGCGCGGCGTTTCACGACGCCGGCGCCGAGTGCGCCGATTGCCACGGCGCTTTGGATCCGCACGCCGGCCGTTTCGGCGCCGAGTGCGCGACCTGTCACAACCCGACGGCCTGGAGCGCGTGGACCTTCGATCACGCCAAGCAAACCGCGTTCGCGCTCACCGGCACGCACGCCAAGGTGCAGTGCGCGGCCTGTCACCGCCGGCCGACCGCAGAGCTCGCCGCAGCCGCCGCCGGCGGCAACTGCGCCGCCTGCCACCGCCAAGACGACCCGCACGCCGGCCGCTTCGGCACGACCTGCGCCACCTGCCACAACACCTCGTCGTTCGGCGAGCTGCGAGGACGCTGACATGCACGCGATCGCGACGAAGAGGGTGCCAGGTTCGCGTCTCACTTTGGCCGGTTGGGTGTCGCGGGCGGCGGCCGCACCTCGAGGGGGCTTCCCGAGACACGCCGGAAGACCATCCCTGGGGCTCCGCGCCGCACATCCCTGTGCGGCGAGGGTCTCGGGAAGCCCCCTCGAGGTACGGCCGCCGCCATCACGGGCATCGCGCGGCCAAAGTGAGACGCGCACGGTGCCAGCGACGCGCACGGTGCCAGCGACGCGCGCGGTGCCAGCGACGCGCGCGGTGCCACGCGCGGCCGGTGCTTGGCGCGTTTCGAGGGCACGAAGCCGGGATCCGCGAAGCCAGTGTCAGGCGCCAGGCGTGTCGAAGGGGGGTCCCGAGACCCTCGCGGCACAGGGATGTGCCGCGCGGAGCCCCAGGGATGGTCTTCCGGCGCGTCTCGGGACCCCCCTTCGACACGCCTGGCGCCTGACACTGGCCCTGCTAATGGCACTAGCCTGGTCTGGCGCGGCCGACGCACAGGCGAGCGTCGCGTCGCAGTTCGATCACTTCACGACGGCGTTCAGGCTCGACGGCGCGCATCAGTTTGCCGCGTGCGAGAGCTGCCACGTCGACGGCCAGTTCGCCGGCACCCCCGTCGAGTGCGCCGGCTGCCACACCCAGGGCAGCCGCGTGCAGGCCACGCCCAAGCCCGCGCAGCACCATCTCGTCACCGCGCAATGCGACGCCTGCCATCGCACCAGCGCGTGGGTGCCGGTCGCGCGCGTCGACCACCTCGAGGTGCTCGGCGCGTGCCAGAGCTGCCATGACAACGTGCGCGCGATGGGCAAGCCCGCGAATCACATCCCCACGGGCAATCAGTGCGACGACTGCCATCGCACCAGCGCTTGGCCGCTCGCCGTGTTCTCACACGGAGGAATCACGAGCGGCTGCTTCGGCTGCCACAACGGCACGTTCGCGATCACGAAACCGCCGAACCACATTCCGGCCACGAACGTCTGCGAGGACTGCCACAACGTCGTAGCGTTCTCGTCGGTGGCGCGCGTCGACCACTTGCAAGTGCTCGGCGTCTGCTCGGGCTGCCACAACAACGTCGTTGCGCCGGGTCGGCCGGTCGGACACATCCAAACGACGCAGGAGTGCGACTCATGCCACAACACCACGTCGTTCGCACGATGACGGCGCGCAGGAGCTCGCTCGCGACGGTGGCGCTCGTAGCGGGCGCGTTGCTCGCCGCGCGCGGCGCGGCGGCCGCGGAGCGCGCGATCGAGGATCTGCGCTTCACGAAGACGGCCGGTGTCGCGTCGCTTGAGATCGTGTTCGCGTGCCCCGTGGAGTACCAGAGCTTCAGCGCCGAATCGGGCACCGAGGTCCGTGTGCGCCTCGCGCTCGGCCGCGAGTGCTTGGCGGCCGTGGGCTCGGGGCTGCACAGCGAGCTGCACGATCCGCCGCGCGGCAACCTCGCGGGCGCGCGCGCGGTGGTGTTCGACACGCCGGAAGGACGCACCGGCGTGGTCGTGGTCGACTTCGTTCGCGCCCAGGCGTTCACCGTGAATCAAGGGCGGCTCCGCAACGTGATCCGCATCGAGCTCGCACCGGAGGCCGCGGCCGACGAGCTCACGCAGGACACCGGGTCGCGCGCCGCGCCTTCGCTCGCGCCGGGGCCTGCGTCAACTGCGGCGCCGCCGCGGCCGATCGCCGCGCCGCAGGAAGGCGTCGCGCCGAGCGAGTCGCCGCCGCGCGAGTCGTCGTCGCCTCGAGCGCCCGCGCCGGCGCCGCCGGACCAGCGCGCGCCGCCCGATCGCAGGCCGCTCAGGCTCGTGCAGCGGCCCGTCGAGCGGGGCGAGCGCTTCACGATCCAGCTCGCGGCCGGCCCCGACGCAGCCGCGCGGGCGGGCGCGCTGCCGCGCGACGCGCAGCACGTGGTCTACGCGAACGAGCACGACGCCGGCGCGCGGCGCTGGCAGGAGCTGCGCCTGGGTTTCTTCGCCACCGAGCGCGAGGCCGCGGAGCGGCTTGCGGCGTTGCGGCCGGAGTTTCCCGACGCGTTGATCGCGATCGCCGGCGTCGACGAGCAGGACCGCGCGACGGCAGCGCCGCTCGCGGCGGCGGTCGACGTCGAGAAGCCGGCCGCGGACGTCGAGAGCCGCGACGCCGCGCAGCGCGAAGCGCCGGCGCTCGCCCCGGAGCGCGTCGCCGCGCTCGTCGCCGAGGCCGACGAAGCGCTGAAGGCCGGCGACTACGACCGCAGCGTCCAGATCTACACGCGGCTCCTCGACGAGCCGGGTTTCAGCGGGCGGCGCGAGGCGCGCGAGCGCCTCGGCGTGGCGCGCGAGCGCAAGGGCCAAGTCGCACAGGCCAAGCTCGAGTACGACGCGTATCTCGCCGAGTTCCCGGAAGGCCCCGACGCGCAACGCGTGCGGCAACGCCTTGCGGGCCTCGTCGCCGGCGCGAACGCTCTGCGCGAGACGCTCGCGGCCGCGCCGGCCCCGGAGTCGCGCTGGGACTTCGACGGCGGCGTCGCGCAGTACTACCGGCGCGACGTCTATCGGCCGCTCGCGGATCTGCCGGACGAGGACGTGCAGACCGCGCTCTACTCGAACTTCGACGCGAGGCTGCGCCGGCACGGCGACCGCTTCGAGGTCGCGAGCCGCGTCAACGCGGGTTATCAATACAACCTGCTCGACGAGACCGAGAGCACGGCGCCGCGCGATCAGCTCTACGTGTCGAACGCCTACGTCGACGTCACCGACAAGCGCCGTGACTGGACCGCGCGCGTCGGCCGCCAGACCGCGTTCGGCGCGGGCGTGCTCGGCCGCTTCGACGGCGCGCGCGTCGACTGGCAATGGCGCCCGCAGATCGGGCTGAACCTCACGCTCGGCCGGCCGATCGACTATCCGCGCCACGCGGTCGACCGTCATCGGCAGTTCGTCGGCGTAAGCGCCGACCTCGACGACTTGCTCAAGACCTGGGACTTCAGCTTCTTCGCGATCGGCCAGGAAGTCGACGGCATCGTCGACCGCCAGGGCGTCGGCGCGGAAGCGCGCTACCGCAACGACGCGTGGAGCGTGGTGACGGCGGTTGACGTCGACCCGTCGTACGGCGTGCTGAATTCCGCGCTGGCGACGGCGAGCTGGCGCGCCGCGCCAAAGCTCACGTTGAACGGGCGCTTCAACGCGGGCGCGGCGCCGTTCCTCACGACGCACAATGCATTGATCGGCCAGCAGGCGGTGTCCGTCGAGGAGCTCCTCGAGACGTACAGCGAACCCGAGATCCGCAGGATGGCCCGCAACCGCACGGCGCAAGGGCAGAGCGCTTCGTTGGGCCTGTCGCGGCCCGTGTTCGACCGCTTCCAGCTCGACCTCGACGTCGCGCTTTACGCGCTCGACGCGACGGTCGCGTCCGCCGGCGTGATCGCCATTCCCGAGAGCCGGCAGACGTCGCTCTACTTGAGCTTCGTGGGCTCGAGCGTGATCAAGAACGGCGACACGACGATCTTCTCGCTGCGCCATACCACAACGCTCGACGCGACGGCCGACACGCTGCTCTTCGATTTCCGCTTCGCCGCCACGCGGCGTCTGCGATTGAGCCCGCGGCTCGCGCTCGCGGCGCGCGTGTACGACAACGGCACGGAGCAGACGATCGTGGCGCCGGGCCTCCGACTCTCGTACCGCTCGCCGCGCGGCCATCAGTTCGAGCTCGAGGTCGGCAAGCAGCTCGCCGACCGCACGTTCGCAGTCGCGCGCCTTGGCGAAGAGAAGGAGCAGAGCGACGAGACGTTCTTCAACGCCGGCTACTGGTGGGAGCTCTGATCATGCGCGGGAAAATCGTATCGTTGTTGCTGCTGTCCTCGACGCTCGCCGCGTGTGCGCGCGACGAGCCGCTGCGCTCCACGCTCGACGGCGCCGGCCGCACCTGGGTTGGTCCCGACGTGATGATCACGTTCGCGCGGGGCGCGCCGCGCTTCAGCGCGGCGGCGCGCGACTACTTGTATCTCGCGCCGGTCGAGACCAACGATCAGGGCGCGAAGCGGCAGTTCCTCTGGGTGGGTATGGGGTCGACGGTCGACCGCGCTGGCCGCTCGGCAGCGCCGAGCGAAGCCGCGACGCTGATTTTGTCGATCGACGGCGTGCCCCTCGCGCTGTCGCTGGCGCCGTGGGACGACCACAGGCCGGCGCCGAAAATGTCGGCGCCGGCGCCGCTCTACCAAGTGCGGCGCGCGAGCGTCACGCGCGACCAACTCGAGCGCCTCGCGACCGCGCGCTCGGTCGAGGTGGAGATCGTCACGGCCGCGAACGCCGTCGAGGGCTATTCGCCGTGGCAGGGCTCGTGGTCGGCATGGCTAGCGTTCCTCGCGCCGGTCGATCTGCCCGCAGGCGTCGCCCGCACCGTCCGCGCGGAGCCGTAGCGGCCGCGAATTGCTAGGCTCATTGCGGCGCCCCGGGGCGCCGCGCATAATCGTGCCGCCAAGCAACAAAAACCAATCCACAGGGGTGCCATATGCGAGCGACTCTGTTGCGAATTTCGGTGGTTGCGTGCGTCACTCTCTCGACTTTGCCCTCCGTCCACGCCCAAGAAGTGCCCGACGTTTCCGATCTCGCCGTGCCCGGCGCGCCGCTCGCGGCGGATGCGAGCTCGCGAAGTTTCGCGGCGGCCGGAGAGATCCAAGTCGTCGTCCAACTCTCCGCCGAGTCCCTCGCGGTGGCGAACGGCAGGAATGCGAAGCAGACCGGTGCGCGACTTGACGCCGCGCAAGGCCGACAACACTTGCTGCGCCTCGACCAAGATCAAAACGCGTTGCTCGCGCGGATCCGCACTCTCGGTGGCCGCGAAGGGCCGCGCCTCACGAGAGCCCTGAACGCGGTGATCGTCTCGATAGACGCCGCACAGCTCCCGGCGGTGCGTGCGTTGCCGGGAGTCACCACGGTGCGCCCGGTGCGCGACTATCGGCGCGACCTATCCGCAACCGTACCGTACATCGGCGCGGCCGCGGTCCAGAGCGCGGGCACCGACGGAACCGGGGTCAGGGTCGCGGTGCTCGACAGCGGGATCGACTACACGCACAAGTCTTTCGGCGGACCCGGCACCGCCGCGGCCTACGCTGCCGCGTACGGCGCGAGCGCGAGCGACCCGAGGAACACGACCACCGACGGCCTATTCCCCACCGCCAAGGTCGTCGGCGGCTTCGACTTCGTCGGCGAGACTTGGCCCGTCGGCGCGCTCGCGCCGGATCCGGATCCGATCGACTGCGGTCCGGCCGTCATCGCGTTGCCCTGCGACGGCGGTCACGGAACGCACGTCGCCGACATCATCGGCGGCAACGACGGAGCCTCCCACAAGGGCGTCGCGCCGGGCGTGAGCCTCTATGCGGTGAAAGTCTGCAGCGCGATCTCGACGTCGTGCAGCGGCGTCGCGCTGCTGGAAGGGATAGAGTTCGCGCTCGACCCCAACGGCGACGGCGACGTCGGCGACGCGGTCGACGTCATCAATCTGTCGTTGGGATCCGCCTACGGGCAAATACAAGATTCGTTGACCGAAGCGTGCTCGGCTGCGGCGGAGCTCGGCGTCGTGGTCGTCGCGGCGGCGGGCAACGACGCCGACCGACCGTATATCGTCTCGTCGCCGTCGATCGCGCCGCAAGCGATTAGTGTCGCCCAGACGCAGGTGCCTTCGGCCGTGCAGAATTTCCTGAGCGTCGTCTCCCCGCCGGCGATTGGGGGCGACTACATCGCGGTGTTTCAGTCGTGGTCCGCTCCGCTCTCGGCCGTGATCCAGGCGCCCGTTCAGTACGGCACCGGCGCCGGGGCCAACCTCGACGGTTGCGCGGCGTTTCCACCGGGCTCGTTGACCGGCAAGATCGTGCTCGTCGATCGCGGGATCTGCGCGTTCACCGACAAGATCCGCAACGTCGCTGCCGGAGGCGGGCTCGTCGGAGTCATCGGGCTCGTGGCCCCGGGCGAGCCGTTCGAAGGGGCGTTCGCGCCAGGTCCGGCGGTCACGATCCCCGGCTTCATGGTGAGTCAATCGACGTCGAACGCGATCAAGGGTGCGCTCGCGGCCGGCGTCATCGCGAATTTCGATCCGAACAACAAGGTTCCGCTCGTCATGAGCGTGGTGAGTGGCTCGGCGCGCGGTCCGTCGTACAGCTTCAACAGCATCAAACCGGACATCGGCGCGCCGGGCGCGTCGGTATCCGCCGACGCCGGCACCGGGACCGGGCAAACGGCGTTCGGCGGCACGTCCGGCGCGACACCGATGGTTGCGGGCTCGGCCGCGTTGCTGCTCGACGCGCACCCGGGCTGGAGCCCGCTCGACGTCAAGGCGGCCTTGATGAACACGGCCGAGACGAGGATCGCGATCGATCCGGCGACGCAGCCCGGGGTGCTCGCGCCGATCACGCGGATCGGCGGCGGCGAAGTGCGTGTGAATCGCGCGTTCTCGAGCAAGGCGGCTGCGTGGGATGCCGTAGACGAGACGCCGAGCTTGTCCTTCGGATACAGCGCGGTCCTCGACTCGAAAACATTCTTGAAGGTCGTCGCGCTCCACAACTACAACGGCGCGAAACGCACGTATTCGATCTCGCCGAGCTTCCGCTACGCGTCCGACGAGGCAACCGGCGCGATCGAAATCGTGACGCCTCCGAAGATCACGGTGCCCGCGGGAGGCACCGCTTTGTTCCCCGTGGTGCTCAAGACGGATGGCGCGCGGCTGCCGCTTTGGACGCTGAACGGCGGTGCGCGCGGCGGCGACGGCTTCAGGCTCCAAGGCATGGAGTTCGACGGGTTCATCACGCTGTCCGACGGAAAGGACGACGTTCACGTGCCGTGGCATGTGCTGCCGCACCGCGCCGCGGCGGTGATTCCGCAGACGTCGCTCGTCGCGCTGAGGCACGGCGTCGGATCGGTCGTGCTGAAGCACGCGAACGGCACCGTGCCGGGCCGGGTCGACGCTTTCTCGCTGCTCGGCAGAAGCGCGCGGATTCCACGCTCCGAATTGCCGGAGCCCGGTGACGATTTCGCAATCGTTGATCTCAAGTTCGTCGGCGCGCGCTTGGTCTCGACGGGGCTCGGGGCGGGGATTCAATTTGCGGTCAATACGTTCCGCACGCGCTCGCACCCGAACTATCCGGCCGAGTTCGACATTTTTGTGGATAGCAATCGCGACGGCGAGTTCGATTTCGCGGTGTTCAACCTCGAGAACGGCGGATTCGCGGCAACGGGACAGAACGTGGTTGCGGTCGTCGACCTCGCCACGAATGCGGCCTCCGTTTTCTTCTTCACCGACGCCGACCTGGACTCCGCGAACGCGATTCTCACGGCGCCGTTGGCGGCGCTCGGCCTGACGCCCACGAGCACCTTCGACTTCTCCGTGTTCGCATTCGACAACTACTTCACGGGCAACCTGACCGACGCGATGGAGGGTATTACGTATACGGCGGGGGTGCCGCGGTTCGTCGCGTCCGGCGTGCCGGCGAGCGGCGTGCCGGTCCAGGGCAGCAGCACGCTCAACATCCAAGAGGTCGCCGGCGGTGCTAGCGCCTCGCCGTCGCAGACCGGGATCCTGCTGATGTATCGAGACGGAAGGCAGGATCAGGAAGCGGATGCGATCCGAGTCCTCGCGCACTAGTCGTGCGCAACGCCGGCGCGATCCGCCGCACAGACGCCGGACCATGAAGAGAGCCACTGCAGCATTGTTGAGCTTGATCGTCGCGGCGCCCGCGCTCGCGCAGCGGCCTTCCGATCCGGCGTTGCTGGTGCCGCAATCTGCGCCCGAGATGGACTACGTCGCGGTGCCGGCGGGTATCGAGATTCCGGCCGGCGTCACGATGGGGCCCACCGCTGCCGTGGCTTTCGACGCCGCCGGGCATTTGTTCGTCCTGACGCGCGGTCCCACGGCGTTCTTCGAGTTCGACGCGGACGGCGCGTATCTACGCTCGTTCGGCGCTAACCTGTTCACGCGCTCGCACGGGCTACGCATCGACGGCGACGGTAACCTCTGGGCGACCGACGTCGGCGCGCACACGGTGCTGAAGCTCGACCGGCAAGGCCACGTGCTACTCACGCTCGGCGTGAAAGGGGAGGCGGGCGAGTGGAACGAAGCGTCGGGCTCGCGCAAGCTCAATCAGCCGAACGACGTCGCGCTCGCTGCGAACGGCGACGTGTTCGTCGCGCAGGGCCACACGCCGGGGCCGAACGGCGATCCGCGCGTGCTCAAGTTCGACAAGACGGGCAGGTTCGTCGCGTCGTGGGGCGGCAAAGGGAGCGACCCGGGGCAGTTCGAGGTCGCGCACGGCATGGCGATCGACGCCGCCGGGCTTCTCTGGGTCGCCGATCGCGAGAACCAGCGTATCCAGGTGTTCGAGCAGAGCGGCAAGTTCGTCAAAGAGATGAAGTACTCCGGCTTGCCGTGCAGCATCGACATCGGGCGCGAGTACGTCTACATGGTGAACGGCTTTGCGGGGCAGGTGCTCAGGATGGATCTCGCGGGCAACGTGCTCGCGGCGGTTGGTCGCCCGGGCAAGGGTCTCGGCGAATTCGGCGAAGCGCACTCGATCGCGGTCAGCCCGAGGCAGCAGCTGTACGTCGCCGATTCCGTGAACGGCGCGCTCGCGAAGTTCGTGAAGCGGTAGCGCCCGCGGCCGCGGTTTCGCGGCTTTGCGTTGCCTTTCTAAAATCGGGAAGCCGGTGTGTCGTTCGCCGCCCGCTCAGCGGCGGGCGTGACGCTTGCCCTCGGCCTCGGCTCGCGCGGACTATCTCGCGGTGAACGTCGCCTTGGTCTCGCCGTTGATCCGCACGTCATAGGTGCGGCCGCGTTCGAAATGACCGCCCAAGTTCACCGTGTTGGCCGTGGTGCCGTAGATCATCGTGCACGCAATGCCCTTCTCGGCCGGCAGCGTGTTCCAGACCCTGAGGTCGACGACCTTGCCGTTCGGCACGATATCGATCCGCTCGAATTTCGCGCAGCCGTTCGGCAGTCCCGATGTGATCTTCACGGCGTATTGCGGCGGCGAGGATTCGCGGACCACGATCTCGGCGGCTTCGATCGGGGCGAGAGCCTGCCTGCGGCCGTCGGTGAGCGCGACCGTGGCGCCGAGATCGTTGTTGGAGCACGACGCGACGGCGGCGAGAGCCGCGGCGGTCGCGAGTAGCGAGACGACGTCGATGGCGATGCGGGTCTTCATTTGAGCGCTTATGACTGCAATACCCGTGCCCGAGTTCTACCTATTCTCCGGGGTCGAGGTCGACGCGGGCGACCCAGCCTTCGGTTTGCTTCGAGGCGGCCGGGTAGCGCTCGAGGACGAGGGGGTCGTGGCCCGGGATCACGTGCGCCTTTGAGCTCGCGAGCCGCTCGAGCGTGTTGTAGCCCTCGACCATGTCGCCCAGGTTGTACAAGACCCGGAACACCCTGCGCGTGTCGATGTGCGCGTAGAAGTGCGTCGTGTCCGACGCGAGCACGACCTGGCCGCGCTTGGTCGCGACGCGGATGCACTGGATTCCTTTCGTGTGCCCGCCGATCTTGTGCACGGTGATGCCGGGCGCGATCTCGTCGGTGCCGTCGTGGAATTGCACGCGGCCCGCGAACACGCGGTAGACCATCCGCGACACGTCCTCCGGCTCGAACGCGTGGTTGATCTGGTGGTGACACATGCAGCGGCCCGTGACGTACTCCATCTCGGTGTCCTGCAGATGGAACCGCGCGTTCGGGAACAGCGCGCCGTTGCCGCAATGGTCGTAATGCATGTGCGTGACGATCACGTCCTTCACGTCCGCATGCGCGATGCCGACGGCCTCGAGGCCCTCCTCGACCGGATGCACGATCTGGCGGTCGCGCTTCTTCGCCATCGTCTTGTCGAAGCCCGTGTCGACGACGATCGTGCGGCCGTTGCCCACGATCGCCCAGACGAAGTAGTCGAGCGGCATGTCCGACGACTCGTGCGGGTCGCCGTCGATGAAGTTGCCCCAGGCCTTGCGCTCGACGTGCGCGTACTTGATCGCGAAGACTTCGTAGGTCGGTGTGCTCATGCCCCGGATTATAAGAGCCGCGTCGTCAGTTGCGCAGCTGCTTGTAGAAGACGGTCGTCGAGCAGAGCCGGCCGTCGGGCCAGAGCGCGTAGCGCGGGACCTCGCCGACCCGCTGCCAGCCGTGCCGCGCGTAGAGCCGCTCGGCGTCGCCGCCGGTGACCGTGTCGAGCACGAGCAGCGACTTGCCGGCCGCGAGCGCGCTCCGCTCGGCCGCCGCGAGCAGCGCCGCCCCGACGCCGCGGCGCCGCGCGGGCCTCCGCACGAGCATCTTCGCGACGTCGCCGCGGTGCGGCTGGTTCTCGGGCTCCGCCCAGATCACCTGCACTGTGCCCACGATCGAGCCGCTCGTGTCCTCGGCCGCGAGCACGACGCGCTCGCCGCGCGCCGCGCTCGCGGCGCAGCGCGTCCAGAACGCGTCGGCCTTGGCCCGCGTCATCGGCAGCATGAAGCTCACGGACGCGCCGCCCTCGACGCAGTCGATCAGCAGGTCGCCGAGCTCGGCGATCTCGCGCGGGCCGAGCGCGCGTAGCTCGCGGACTTGCACGGCGCCCGACACGTCAGCGTCTCCGGTGCGGCCGTTCGGCCGCGATGACCACGACGTAGCGCGCGGGCTTGCGGGTGCGGTTGCGGAACGCCGTCGGCTCGTCGAGCCGCATCGCGAGGCAGTCGTCCGCGGCGAGCCGGTACGCCGTGACGCCGACGGTGACCTCGACGCTGCCTTCGCGCACCCACACCTGCTGGTGGATCGCGACGTCGTGGGCGCCGTTGTCGTACGCGACGCGCGCGCCCGGCGGCAGGACCACGTCGACGATCTGGAACGGCGAGCCGAAGCTCGCGGGCGAGACGTTGCGGCGCAGGTAGCCGGACTCGGGATCGCGCCAGGTCGGGCGCTCGGCGCCGCGGGAGAGTGGGGTGGGCGGCGCCGCCGCGTCGTCGAACAGCGCCGCGAGCGGCACGCCCAAGCCCATCGCGATCTTCGCGAGCACGACCGCGGTGGCGCTGCTCTCGCCGCGCTCCACGAGCGAGAGCATCGAGCGGCTCACGTCGGATTTCGCGGCGAGCACGTCGAGCGTGATGCCGAGCTCCGCGCGCAGCGCGCGCACGCGACTCGCGATCCGCCCGTTGATGCCGGCGCCGGCGGGAGCCTTCAGCGCCGCTGCACGATCCACCATAGTGGAGGAACTGTCCAGTAAGCTAGAAGGCTTGTCAACGACCGGTTTGGTGACGCCCGGACCCGCAGCTACACTCGGCGACGGACGGTGTCGGACACGGCCGGTGCCGGCACGCTTTCGATGGGGGTGGTTGCATGCGGTTGGCCTTGGGTTTTGGAGTGGCGCTCGCCGCGACCGCGGCGGGCGCGCAAGCGCCGGCCGAGCCGCGCTACGCGCTCGCGGTGGCGAGCTTCGCGCCGGTCGATTCGGACGTGTTCGTCGCCGACGCCGACGGCTCGCACGCCGCGCCGTTCCTGCCGAGCCCGGCGCTCGACTACAGCGCGTCGTTCTCGCGCGACGGCCGGTGGATCGTGTTCACATCGACGCGCGGGGGCGACGCGGACGTCTATCGCGCGCGCGTCGACGGCTCGCAGCTCGAGCAGCTCACGCGCGATCCCGCGTTCGACGATCAAGGCGCCTTGTCGCCCGATGGCAAGGCGCTCGCGTTCGTCTCGAGCCGCGGCGGCACCGCGGACGTCTGGACGCTCGACCTCGCGAGCGGCGCGCTCCGCAATCTCACGAACGCGCCGGGCGGCGACTTTCGGCCGGCGTGGTCGCCGGACGGCCGTTGGATCGCGTTCTCCTCCGACCGGGACTCGCTGAACCCGAAATTCACGTTCGCGACGGTGCACTCCACCGAGCTCTACGTGATGCGCGCCGACGGCTCGGAGCAGCGGCGCCTGACACGGCGCAACGCCTACGCGGGTAGTCCGGTGTGGCTGCCGGACGGCAGAGAGCTCGTCTACTACCAGGCCGCAGTCGACGAGGTTCAGAAGATCCGGAGCCCTTTGCGGTTGCGGGCGACGACGCAGCTCGCGACGATCGACGTCGCGACCGGCGCCGGCGTCGAGCTCACGTCAGGCCCCGGCGAAAAGTGGTCCCCACATGCGCTCGCGGGTGACCGCGTCGCGTTCGTGAGCGGAGGGCCGGACGGCGGCGTAGAGTTCCTGAGGCCGGCCCGCGCCGGCGCGCGCGGCGAATTCCGCAGCCCGAGCTGGTCGCCCGACGGCGCGCGCATGGTGTTCAACCGCGACGTCGAGAGCGAGCAGTGGCCGCCCGTCCGCGCGTGGCCGAGTGGCGACGCGCGGTTTCGGCTGGTGCGCGCCGGCGTGTTCACGACCGCGTCCCCGACAGGCGCGCTCGTGATGAGCGACCAGAAGGCCGCGAGCCTGCACAACAGCGTCCTGCTCGTCGACGCCGCGGGCGCGGCACGCCGCACCGTATTCGGCGATCCCGACCGCAACGCGCTCGCGCCCGCGTTCTCGCCGCGGGGCGACAGGATCGCGTTCGGCGTCGGCCGGTTCTTCCAGAATGTCCAGGGCGTGGCGCCGGCCGACATCGCCGTGCTAACCGTCGACGGCGCCGACGTCCAAGTGCTCACGGACGGCGCCGCGAACTACGGCTTCCCCGACTGGTCGCCCGACGGCAAGCAGGTCGTCTATCGGCTCGCGAGCGCCGAGCGCAACGGGCTCTTCATCGTCGACGTCGCGACGCGCGCGGTCCGCACGCTCGTCGACGGCAAGGCGCACGTGAACTTTCCGAAGTGGTCGCCGAAGGGCGACCGGATCGCGTTCACGGCCGACATCGACGGCGACTACGAGCTCTACACGCTCAAGCCCGACGGCACCGACCTGAAGCGCGTCACTCGCGCGCCGGGTAACGACGCGCACAACGCGTGGTCGCCCGACGGCGAGTGGATCGCGTTCACGAGCGCGCGCGGCGGGTTCAAGGACGAATCCGCGCTGTACCCGTACAACCCGCAGCCGTACGGCGACATCTACGTGGTGCGACCCGACGGCTCCGACGTGACGATGCTGACGAACGACCAGTTCGAGGACGGCACGCCGAGCTTCATCCCGCCGCCGCGGTGACTGGCGCGAAAACAGGGACAGGTCACGTCTTCGGCGCGAGGCTTTTTTGGGGCATTCGGGGTGGAAAAAGTAACCCCCAATTGTTCTGCGCCGGCTCGTCGCGCACATGCAACAAGTCGTAGCCAACTCCGCGCGGGTTCGCTAAGCTCATTGTTGTGGTTGAGCCTCGTCTGCGCTCGCTTTGAAGCTCGCCGAGGCTTCCACGAAAAAAACTGATCGCACAATTCCGGGGGGAATGACATGTCGATTCAGCGTAGGTTTCGGCGGCGCGACGCCGCTCGTCGCGTTGTCCTGAGCTCGTTCGGCGTTCTCACCGCGGCCGTGGGGCCGCAGCTCGCAATGGCGCAAGACGCGCCATCCGACGAAATCATCGTTACCGGCTCGCGCGTGAGCCAGAGCGGCTTCGACTCCGCTCAGCCGCTCACAACGATCAACAACGAGCAGATCCAGCAGCTCGGCATCGTCAATACGGGCGATGTGCTTCGCATGATCCCGCAGAACACGCCGTTCTTCACCGAGACCAACGTCGGCATCGGCAACTTCAACGTGGGCTCGCAGCTTGCGAACCTCCGCGGCCTTAATCCTTTCTTCGGTACACGAACGCTGACGCTCGTCGATACGAAGCGCGTCGTGCCGACAAACGAAGGCGGCGCCGCAGACCTCACCTTGATCCCGTCGATGCTCGTGGAGCGCACCGAGGTTGTCACGGGCGGGGCGTCTGCTGCTTACGGTTCCGACGCGATAGCGGGCGTCGTCAACGTGATCCTCGACAAAAAGCTCACTGGCTTCAAGGCGCAGGTCGACTACGGCGAGACGAGCGAAGGGGACGGCGGTGACACTCACGGCTCGTTCGCATGGGGAACCGGTTTCTCTAACAACGATCGCGGCCATGTGATGGTCGGCGTCGAGTATCAAAAGCAGGACAGGATCGGACCTTGCTCGCAGACCCGCGACTGGTGCAAGGAAGGCTGGGCTATCGGCAACAACACCCTGTTCAACACGCCGGCCGGCGTCGGCAATGGGCTGCCGAATTTCAACATCTTGCCGGGCGCGAAACAGACGCCGTCTGAAAACGGAATCATTACTCCTTGTTTGAACACGGGATGTACGGTTCCGGTGGGGACGGCGGTACCGCCGCCTCAGACGTTCAACGCGGACGGCACTGCGCTCTCTGCGTTCAACCCGGGCGTTCCAGCGCAGGGCTTCCTTACGCGCATCGGCGGCGACGGCGCGCTGCTCGGCTACAACACGTCGAACATCCGGCCTGAGGTCGAGCGCTACTCTGCGATGGCGCGCGTGAGCTTCGAGCTGAGCGACCGGCTCAGCTGGTTTGCCGAAGTCGCCAACGCACACAGCGACGCCGCGAGCACGCCGGCAAACGGCGGCCTCGGCCCGACGGCGGTGCGGATTCAGACGGACAACGCGTTCCTGACGCCGGCCGTCCGAACAGCGCTTCCATTCGGCGGCACGTTGAACCGGGCGTTCATGCCGGCGGTGCTCAACGCCAACAACACCACCGAGAACACGACTACGCGCTTCGTCACCGGCATCGACGCGCAGCTCGGAGAAAAATGGAGCTGGGACGCCTATTACCAGCACGGCGAGAACGACAATCATCAGAGACTGTTCCACAACGCCGTCAGCAGCCTGTCTTCCGCGACGCCCGAGAGGACGTACGACTTCGTGCGCTGGGCGCTCGACGCGGTCCGCTCGAACCCCGCCGACCCGACGAGCTCGATCGTCTGCCGGGCGACGATCCCCGGCCCCAATACGTTCCGCGCGAACGCGGCCGGTTGCGTGCCGCTCGACATTTTCGGCAACGACGGTGCGAGTCAGGCCGCCCTGGACTACGCGTATCGCACCCTCAAGGAAGACAACAAGTACACGCAGGACGTGGTCGGCGTGAATTTCCGGAGCGACATTGCCGAAGGCTGGGCCGGCCCGATTGGATTCGCGACGGGGCTCGAATGGCGGTCCGACGATGCTGAAACGACGCACGACCTGGCCAATCAGCCGTGGTACACGTCGTACTTCCTCTCCTACGGTCTGGATCGCGGCGGCACACTCGACGTCGTCGAAGCGTACGCCGAAGTCCAGGTGCCCATGTCGAAGAAGCTGCAGACCGACTTTTCGGTGCGCGAGACGAGCAACGATGCGACCAGCGCGACCAACTCGACCCTCAAGGGCTCTCACGATTTCGCGAGCTGGAAGGCCTCCGCGATCTACGATCCACTCGAATGGCTGCGGTTCCGTGCGACGGTCTCGCGTGACGTCCGTGCAGCCAACTTCCGCGAGCTATTCCTGCCGCGCGTCACGAACCCGTCCACGACGACCGTCAACAATCCATGGGCCAGCGGCGCAATCGACAACACCTTCAACGCGACCACGGGCGGGAACCCGGTTCTCGTGCCCGAGGAGGCTGACACAAGGACGTTCGGCACCGTGCTGTCTTTCGACAAGTTCCGGTTCTCGGCCGACTGGTTCGAGATCGACTTGGGTAAAGCGATCACCCAGAGCCCCGGCAACCAACCGCTCATCGACGCGTGTTTTAGGAGCGGAGGCGTCAGCCCCGCCTGCGCCCGCGTATCGGGTTACGGGACGCCCGATATCACGGCTATCGATGCGAGCGCGGTTAACCTCGCGGGCTTCCTCACGAGGGGCTGGGATTATGAGGCGACCTGGGACGTTCCGCTGCGCACGGGCAGCATCAACTTGCGGTTCATCGGAACGTATCTCTACGACATGATTGTCGACACGGGCTTCGGCGTGCCGCCGATCCACTATGAAGGTCAAAGCGGGCCGGTCGGCTCGTTCGGCTCGTTCAACACGCAGCCGCGATGGCAGGCGCGGGCTTTCGTGACCTATGCACGTAACAGGTTCGCGACCACGCTCGAGACGACCTACGTAGGGTCCGGCAAGCTCAACGTAACCTGGACCGAGAGCGCTCCGGGCACGGCGGGAAACAGGACGCTGCTGTCGGTCAACGACAACAGCGTCGACGACGCTTACTACCTGAACTGGTCGGGGTCGTTCGACATCCGCCAAGAGCAACAAGGCAACCAACTGCAGCTCTTCTGGGCCGTGAACAATTTGCTCAACGAAGATCCGGCGATCGCGCCGGGCGGCAACGCGTACCCGACGAACCCGGTGTTCTTCGACACGCTCGGCCAACGCGTGCGCGTCGGCGTCCGCCTGTCGTTCTGAACCCCGCGGCGCGGGAACGGCTCGCTCGAGCCGGCTCCCGCGCCGCGCGCCTCTCGCGCGGCCCGCGTGAGCCACTCCTCGCCATAATTCATCACTTTCTCAGGCGGGGAATTCGTCATACTTGAGCCTCCGTACCGAGCGCGCCGAGCCGCGGCGAAGGGGGGGTGACATGACCGAATCCGATTCTCGCAGTCTCGCGCAGCGGCTCACGCGCGGCGAGCTTCCGATCATTCTCGTTGCGGCCGTGGTGCAGGGCTTCTGCCTGTACGCGCTGCACTATTCGATCGACCACTCGGTGTGGCCGGCCACGAAGCCCGGGACGCTCGCCGCGCTCTACGCGACAGCAGCATTCGTGCCGTTGACGGTGCAAATGCTGGCGGCGTTCATTCGCCGCCCGCTCACGTGGGCGATCGCCGCCGCGTTCGTGGCCTTCTACGTGCTGATCGGCTGGCACTACGGTAAGTGGATATTCGACGGGCCGATCGGCAGCTTCCCCGATCCATGGTTCGAGCTCGCGCTCGTCGTCGGCATCCTGTGGCTGCTCGTGATGCCGTTCCTCCAGGCGCGGCTCATGGAGGGCCGCTGGCGTAGTCGCTACGAGCTACTGTTCTCGGTGGCCTGGAACAACAAGCTCGTGCTCGCGGAGGCCGCCGCCTTCACGGGGATCTTCTGGCTGATGCTCGGGCTATGGGCGCTGCTGTTCGAGATGCTCGAGATCAAGTTCTTCACCGAGCTGTTCCAGAAGCCGATCTTCATCTATCCCGTCACCTCCATCGTGTTCGGCGTCGCGCTCAACCTGATCGGCTCGCTCGAGCGGCTGACCAGGGTGCTGCTCGAGCAGATGCTCAGCGTCCTCAAGTGGCTGGCGTTGCTCGCGGGCGTGATCTTGGCGCTGTTCACGGCCGCGCTCGTCGTGAAGCTGCCCGGGATGATCTCGTCCGGCGATCGCGC
>DASQOL010000139.1:0-14731 GCA_035644475.1 Gammaproteobacteria bacterium
ACGTCAGCAGCGCCGGGGCGTCGGCGTACACGTACTTCTCGGACGGCAACATCAAGTCGCGCAGCGACGACTTCACCGCATCGATCCCAACCCCGACCGGCACGACGACGTTCACGCTCGCATCCACGAGCAATCGGCTCACGGCGGCGAGCGGGCTACTGACACGCAGCTATAGCTACGACGCGGCCGGCAACACCACGAGCGACGGCGCTCGGAGCTTCACCTACGACGACTCGGGACGGATGGAGACGTCGACAAGCGACGGCGTGACGACCACCTACGCGTACAACGGTCTCGGCGAGCGCGTGATGAAGACGAACGCGACCGGGACGAAATACTTTGCGTATGACGAGGTGGGGCATCTGCTCGGCGAATACGACGAGGACGGCGAGCTCATCCAGGAGACGGTGTGGTTCGAGGACATGCCCGTCGCCACATTGCGGCCCAACGGAACGAGCGGAGTCGACGTCTATTATGTTCACGTCGATCACCTGAACACGCCGCGGCGCGTCACCGATCCGAGCGACAACGAAATCGTCTGGCGATGGGACTCGGAGCCCTACGGCGCGACGGAAGCCGACGAAGATCCGGACGAGGACTCGAACGGATTTACCTATAACCTTCGATTCCCGGGCCAGTACTTTGACGACGAGACTGGGCTGCACTACAACTACTTCCGCGATTACGACGCCGTCACCGGCAGATACGTTGAAAGTGATCCGATAGGCTTGAGTGGAGGCGTGAATACCTACGCGTACGGCGCGGGAAATCCCGTCGGTAATATCGATCCGAGTGGTCTCGATTGTGTCTCGGCCGGTGGACTGACCACGTGCCGGTACCCGGGTGGTCCTGCGTTCACGCTCCCGACGCCACCCGGGTTTCCAGCGAGGATCTCCGCAAGCAATCGCCAGCTCTATCATCACTACGACGTCGCTCGGGAGATCGGCTGCGCTAGACCACAGGACGTGATGCAAGCTCTCATCGATAACCCGACGCCCGGGACACCGAACCCAGCATCTCTCGGAGGCACACGAAACAATGCGCCGGCATTGATTTTTCGCCACAACCTCGTCAGGTCTTATCTGACGAGCGACTTGAATACCGGAGCGTTAATCGTCGTCAACCTCACGGGGCCGGGGAGTGCGTTCCATCCTGGCTATGTGGCGCGCACTGTCCGCGACGGCGTTGCTCACTCCTACGGTGAGGGACTAAACGGTTGGCAATCGCCCTCGACGACTGCACAGTGGTTTCAGACTCTTGGTAACGAATATGTTTGGGGAGGCCAAATGAGCGAGCTGATCAATAGAGCCAAGACAGATTGCGGGTGCCAATAGTGAAGCGCGCAGGCTCGATGAAGCGCGTCCTCATAGCCAGCATAGTTGGCTTTCTCTTTGGACCGTTGGTGTCGGCGGCCGCGTTGACTATATACACAGCGATCATGGACGGACGTGTCGGCGACGGCTTACCAATGCTGTTTGCCATCTACTATTCCGCTTGCGCTGTCGTCACCGTTGTTCTTGGCGTGCCCGTCTTTCTTGTCCTTTCTCGTTTCGACCTCGTGAGAGCGTGGTCTTCTTTGCTCGCCGGAGCAGTGATAGGCGCGCTTGTTGCCGTCACGATTGGCTCGAAGTCCATTGAATCTGCGGGGTTGGTCGCACTGACTGCGTCCGGGGCTGTCGGCGCGCTCGCCTTTTGGCTCGTATGGTTTTTCGGAAGCGGAGAGCGCTCGGCGAACTAGTGGCGTCGCCGGCAGAGCCTCGTCAGATCTATAACTACTTCCGCAACTATGACGCTGCCATCGGGCGATATGTCGAGAGCGACCCGCTCGGACCGGGCGCGGGCAGTTTTTCAACCTACAACTATGCCGGGGCAAATCCGAGCTCAAACTTCGATCCGCTTGGTCTCTATTGCACGTCGACGGACCGGTGGACTACTTGTCGCTATCCCGGTGGTCCGTCGTTTAGGCTCCCGACGCCAGAAGGATTTCCATCGAGGATTAATCCATCGACCCGTCAGCTCTATCACAAGTACGATGTGCAGCGTCCGATCGGATGCGCAAACCCTGCGGATGTCATGAGCGGCTTAATCAACAGTCCAGTGCCGACGGGCTTCTATCCGGCAAGCCCCGCCACTCCGGACGGAACGCCAAACAACGCAAAAATAATCCCCTTTGTGGAGAATCCCGTAACGTCCTATTTGACGCATGACTTGGATACAGGAAATCCGATCGTAGTTAATCTTACGATGCGTGGCAGTCAATTCTTGCCCGGATACGTTGCTCGGACCGTCGTCAACGGAGTGGCGTACAGCTACGGCGAGGGGCTGAACGCGTGGCAGTCTCCCTCGGCAACCGCACATTGGATTCAAAACATCGGGAACGAAATGGTGTGGGGACGGCAGATGAGTAAGCTCATCACGGAGGCGCAGTCGAACTGTGGATGTCAATGACCAAAAGCGTTTCGCGAAGGATAGCTGCCAGTGTCTTGGCGTTCGCGACTGCGGCGCTAGTCCCGGCAGTAATTCTCTCGGCCACGACGCCCTTGTTCGAAGGCGCTGACTTCGTTTCAAGGATTGGGATGCTGCCGGTCTTTTACTTTTTTTCGGCCGTGGCCATAGCCGCATACGGAGTCCCAGTGTTTCTTTTGTTTGTTCGCTTCAGGCTTATGCACTGGTGGTCCGTGTTGGGAGCAGGATTCGTTGGCGGGGGGCTGGTGGGCTTTGTGGTGAGTTCAAATGATCTGAAAGCATCCGCTGTGCTGTTCATGTCCGGCATTGGTATTGCCGCAGCGTTTTCCTTTTGGCTCATCTGGGCAATCGGCGCGAGGGCGCAACTTGACGGATCGGAATAGCCGCTCTTAGCCCTTCCGCGAGGCGTCAGACGGCGCGTGCAGACACACTAAGCCCCGTTGGTAGACGAAGGGGCAGCTTCCTGCGGGGAGTTTGCGAGTGGCTGGCACCTCGCGGAGTCCGAAGGCGTTTCCCGGCCGCGGCAAGCCGCACGAGGAGGAGATGGCGGCGCCGAGGCGAGAGTTGGCTGCCGCGAAACGCAGCTCGCGTCCTTGTGCTACGACCCGCTCTCTGTGGCTCACCGGCCCGCCGGCGCTCTCGACGAGGTACGGCTATGCCCTACCTACTACGGGCGGCGCGATCAAGCGCGGCACGATCGACCCGGCGCACCGATTCACCGTTGGTGAGGGTGCCAATTTCATGCAATCTCCCAGGATGACAACGCGATTCTTCCAAGACGCGATGAACGACAGGGTGTGGGGTCGACAGATGCGCGATTTGGTTAAGCAATCCGATTGCTAGGCCTCGCGAAAATCGACGCTGTTCACGAGCGGACGGGATCGCACTCCGTAGTCTCCGGGAGGTTTGTTCCTTGCCCTCGTTAACGAAGTTGTCGCGAGAAGCATCCTTCGTAGTCGCGGGGCTGCTGGTAGCTGCAGCCGTACCCACAATCGCTTTCGCGCTCATGACTCCTCCGAAGGTATGGCTGGAGCATGCGTTTGACGTGCTCGGCTACATGCCCTTTTGGTACTTCTTCTCAGCCTTGGCGACGACTGCGATCGGACTCCCTCTTTATCTACTTTTGCGCGCTCTGTCGTTAGTTCGGTGGTGGACTTCGGTCGTGGCGGGAGGCTTGGGTGGGCTCCTTGTTCCGAAACTGTTCAGGTGGCAAGGTCCGTTCGAGCTGCAACGGTTCATGGAGTTTGCTCTGATCGGCGTAGTTGCGGCGCTAGCGTTCTGGTTTGTTGTGTCTGTGGGACTCAGAAACCGGCCCGAATAGAACGTTCGCCCCGGCAGACGGGTCCCGTTCCGGGACCGCAAAAGGAGGCTCGAATGAACCGCACAATGGCAGTCCTCGCGCTAATCGCGTGCAGTGTCTCCGTGGCTGCAGATGCGCCTCGGTCGTACGAAGATGCAGCGGCTATCTGGCGGCGAAATCGAGGCACGAACGAGTATCGGGACTACGCGGCGGAATTCACGCAATTCAGCAACGCTCTTCGTTTAGACGAGCGAGGTGGTTGTCATTCCCTCGCTGCCGGACCCGTAACGCTGATGCTGCTTGTTTCCCAAGCGGAGAGCCGCCAGTTTGCAGTGATCGAGCGAGTTTTCTACGACACCGACAACGCGAAGGCTCGATGCTTCGAGCGCTCCTACAGCGGGATAGCCACTAAGATTCCTCCGTCTTTTCCATTCGTTCTTCAGCTCCGTATGGAATAGTCACGCAACTTCGGATTGGGGGAATCGATCCCATAGGTCTTGCGGGAGGGCCGCAGCTCACGCGGTTGTGCCACGGCCCGTTTTTTTGGGCTACTGCGCAGCGCGATCAAGCGAAACGCCGTCGAGCTCGCGCACCGAGTCGAGGCACGAGGCCGCGTCGCGCGGCCTGTCCGCCTCGAGGCCGGACGGCAGCGCAGCGCCGGCGTCCACGAGCCAAGCCGTTAGGTCCGCCATCGCCTTCGCCGCGTCGAGATCGCGCAGCAGCATGTGCCAGCCCTTCGGGTAGACGGCGAGGCGCCACGGGCCGCCGGCGTCGAGGGTAGTGACCCAATTGCAGAACGCGCGCGCTGGAATGATCTGGTCGCGCGCGCCGTAGAGGATAAGGAGCGGCACGCCAAC
Source organism: Gammaproteobacteria bacterium (assembly GCA_035644475.1). Taxonomy (GTDB): domain Bacteria; phylum Pseudomonadota; class Gammaproteobacteria; order Steroidobacterales; family Rariloculaceae; genus FEN-1219. The sequence continues at coordinate 4,624 of DASQOL010000139.1, forward strand.
CTCGCCGGGCGCACCGGCGACCTCGTCCATGAGGTCCGAAATGCCCGCCAGCACGTCGACGCGCGTCGCGTGCAGCACGAGCGGATCCTCGTGCAGGCGGCGCAGGGCCTCGGCATCGTCGGACGCCGGGCGGCCGTGCGGCGTGCGCAGCTCGAGCCCGTGGAACGTGTGCGAGAGTACGCCGAGCGCGGAGCGCTGATACCAAGGCATGTCGCGGCGGCTCCAAACGGCCGGCGCGAGCAGCACGGCGCCGTCGAGCCACCCGCGCGGCTCGAGCGCGAGCGCGTGCAGCAGCACCGCGCCGCCCATGCTCTCGCCGAGAACGTAGAGCGGCACGCCGGGGTGACTTGCCCGCACGAGCGCCGCGACCTGCCGAACGTCGTTCGCGAGCACGTCGCCGCCGGCCCAGAAGCCGCGCTCTCCGCTGCCGCCGAAGCCGCGCTGATCGTATGCGTAGACCACGAAGCCGTTCGCCGCGAGGTGCTCGCCCGCGCCCGCGAACGACGCGCTGTAGTCGTTCAAGCCGTGCAGCGCCACGACGGCCGCGCGCGGCGCGCCCGCCGCCGGGGCCCAGCGCGCGAGCGGCAACGCCGCGCCGTCGGCGAGCACGACGCGGTCCGCCTCGAGCCGCGGCTGCTGCGCACCGGCGACCGAGGTTTGCACCGGCGGCATTGCGCACGCGCCGAGCACTGCCAAGCCCAACAGCAAGATGGCGCCGCGACGAATGCGCGGCCGCGCGCTCAAGCGCGCGCGGCGTCGAGCTGCTTCAGCAGCGTCTTCGGCGCGGTGAGCCGGTAACTGCGCTCGACAATGCTCGCGACCTCGCGCCAGTCGACGCGGCCGTGGTCGAGCCGCAAGCCGAACCAGCCGCGCGGGCCGATGTAGTCCGGCAGGTAGTAATGCTCGGGATCGCGCCGCACGCGGTCCTTGTTCTCGCCGAGCTCCGCCTTCACGCAGACGGACACGATGCCGTCGCCGTGATGGTCGTCGAGGAAGTACGCGAACACCTTACCGCGCACGCGATAGGTGACGTGGTCGTGGCCTACGCTGCGCTCGGCCGCCGGCAGCGCGAGGCAGATCTCGCTGACCTTGTCGCCCTTGTTGCCGGCGCCGGATGCTTTCGCCTGTTTGCCCATGCTGCGCGCCGCTATTCGCCTTCGTCGAGCACGCAATTCTGCGGCAGGAACTCGAAGCCCGGCGTCCAGCGGAACGTGCGGTAGCCGTCGGCCGTGACCGTGCGCGTGAACGTGCGCGGGTCCCTGGCCGAGATGTCGTACACGAGCTCGGCGCCGTCGGCGCTCGGCGTGAAGCGCTCGACCAAGGTCATCTCGGTGCTTTGCGGAACGCCCTCGAGGCCGTAGAGCTGGAAGTACGGGTAGTCGATGTCGGTGGTCGTCACGACGAGCGCCGCGCCGTCCCACTTGCCGGTGGAGTAGCCGAGCGGCGTGGGCACGCGACGGCTGGTCGCCGCGTCCGCGGTCATGTGGATCACGCGATCGATCTCGCGATACTCGTTCTTCAGCACGACGTCGCTGCCGCTCTGCACGAAGCGAATACCGAAGCGGCCGCTGCGCGTGATGACCTGCGGCATACCGGGCGGCCGGCAGTGGAGAACCGGATCGTCACGCACCGGATCGAATGCCTGCCATTTCGCACGCGCGGCGTCGGTGAGCGGCGGATCGGCGGCCCAATCCGGCGTCTTCTGCGCGCTCGCCACCCAGACGCGGAAGATGCCTTCGCCGCGGTCCGCGGCCGCGCGCGCCGGGTCGATCGTCGCCTGCGTGTAGCTCAAGTAGTGGTTCGGCTGCCAGCGCGGCGGCGCGTTCGCGCGCAGCACGATCTCCGTCTGGTCCGGCAGCAGCACGTTGGTGACGTACATGTGGCGGCCGCGGCGCGCGGACGGGTTGCCGGCGAACTTCACCGCGTCGCCGGGCTTGACGATGTCGCGAGGGATGTGGGCGCGGTCGAGGTCGCCGGGGCTTTGACCTTCGAGGTACCAGAGCTCGGCATTGCCGTCGAAGGAGCGCGTGTCGATTTCCAGGCGGACGTGCGGGTTTTGCCACAACACCTTGGCGACGATGCCTTGGGATTCGACGGTGGTGGTCGAGTCGTACTCGGCGGTGGAGTGGTGGGCCCAGAGGATCGTGGGCGCGGCGAAGGCGCAAAGCAGCGCGACGACCGCGCTCGCACGCCTGACAGGTCGGATCACCATCGCCGAAACTCGCCGCGGGAGCTGCGACGAGCGTATCACGGTGACGCTGCTCGCGTGGTCTGCGACCTCGCCGCCGCGCACCCGGACATCCGCACCGTCAGCGGACGGTGATATCGAGTTGGCCCGGCGCACCGGTCTGGATTTGGTCGATGATCTTCTCTGCGCGCTCGCGTTGCGCGCGATCGGTGACGTACTCGGCGACCAACGCGCGCGCGCGCACCGCATCGACGTATGCGAGCTGGGCCGCGGCGTTCGTGACGGCGCCCGCGAGCGCGGCGCTGCTGCTGAACGCCGCCGCGATCGCACGATCCGGCGGGGCGCCCGAGGCCACGCCGCTCGCGAAGACGGGCATGAGCGCCGCGTCGCGCTCCAGGCCGGTGGCGAGCTGCAGCGCCCACGATCTCGCGGCGGGCAAGTTGTCGAGGGCCCATGTCGCCGTCAGTATCTGGATCGCCGCCGCGCGCGCGGCCGGCGTCTCGAGATCGAGCACCCAGCGCGCAGCCGCCGCCGGATCCCGCTGCGCCCACTGGTTCGCGATCACCTGCACGCTGCTCGAGCTCTCGCGGAGCGGACCGTCCACGGTCGCGAGCAGCCGCGCTGCGCGCGGCGGGTCGGACTGGGCGATCACTTGCGTGAGCGTCGCGACGCCCTCGCCATAGCCTGCCTGGCCGCGGAATCGCTCGAGCCAGGTCACGCCGGCCTGCGCGTCGTTCTGTGCGAGCGCTTGCGCGACGGCCGCTATCCAGTCGGGACGCACCGCGGGCGGAACTTGCGAAACATAGCGAGCCGCAGTCGCCGGAAAGCGGTTGGCGATCTGTCGGGCGGCATCACGATAGGCGTCGACCGGGACCCGGTCGCCGTTACGTGTGAGCCAGTCGAGCGCGTCCTCCGACTGCCCGAACGTCCAAAAGCTGAATAACGTCGACAGCGCCATGGTTCGCAGCTCGGGGCGGAGCTCGAGAATCCGATCCGCCATGGCTGCGGCATCGCCGCCCGGCCGGAGCCCGTTCATCACGGTTGACTGCACCGCCTGGAAGCGCTCGGTCGCCGGCAACGAAGCCGCGAGCTCGAAGGCGCGCGCGGGATTGGTCGCCGCGATTCCGCCGACCACCGCCGCGAGCACGCCTTGCTCGCCGGCGAGATCGCGCGCCCACGCGAGCGCCGCGTCAGGGTCCTGCTTGCCGTAGAAGCCCGCGATCGTCTGGAGCAACTGCCGCCGCTGCGGCCCCGCTCCGGGCAGCGTCTCGGCGTAGCGCAAAGCGGCACGCGCATCGGTCTCGGCAAGCCGCTGCACCGCCACCTGCTCGACCATGCGCCGCGCGCCCTCGGACAGACGCGCCGCGATCTCGAGCGCGCGCTGCGGCTCGGCGCGCGCGAGCTCGCGCAGCGAAGTCCCGACAGCGAGCTGCTGCGCCGTCGCATCGAGCGTCGCGATGTATTCGAGCACCGCGGCCGGATCGGAACGGCCCCACTCGCGCAACACCGCCGCCCGAAACACCGAGCGCGCGGGTTCCGCACGAATCTCCTCGAGTTGCGCGAGCGCGGCCCGCAGATCCTGCCGCGCCAGGCCCTCGGCCAAGCGGTCGAGCGCGACCATACCCGGGTCGACGGGCGGCTGGCCGAGGCCGTAGCCGTTAGGCGGCGTCGGAGCCACGCCGAGCGCAGCGACGGTCCGTTCGAACGCGCGGTCGCCGTCGAGCGCCGGCAGCATCGCGAGGGCGATCGTTCCCGCGGCCGTGGGAGCGTCGATCTTCCGCAGCGCCGCGAGCGCGGCTTCCGGCGCGCGAACGGCCCAAGCCGCATAGAGTGGCGCTAGCGTTCCGGCCGGCAGCTCGAATTCGCGGCCGAGCGTGACGGCGCGCGCGGCATCGATCTCCGCGTAACGGCCGAGCAAAGCGCCGAGCCTGAGATCGCGCGCCGCTGACGGCGGCAGCGCGCCCGCTTCCGCCACGAGCGGCTCGAGCTCCGCGGCGCCGGCATCGGCCGCGAGCCGATAGAGCGCGGCGCGGTCGGCTGTCGACTCGACGGCGCCGCCGCGTGCCGGCGCGCGGTCGGGCACCGCGCGCGGCGCATTTTCGGGCGGCGGCGCCCTGGACGCAGCCGAATGCTCGGCGCCATTCGCTCCGATAACGAGGTACGCGATTGCCGCGCCGGCGATGACCCCGACGCCGGCGCCCAACATCACGGCAGATAAGGTCCGCATCGACCGGGTCTCCGGGCTCCCCTCCCGGCCGGTATAGCAGAAAGTCCTGGACCTGGGAATGAACTCGCGTCAGCCCGCCTGCAGCCAGTTCGGCAAGAACGAGTACAAATTCCCCGCGAGGTCGCCCTTGTGCGCGACGCCGTGCTTCGCGGGCAGCTTGCCGCTCTTCCACGCACCGAACGTGTAGGTGGCGCGTTGCCCACGAAGATCTGCGGGATCGTCTTCTAGATGGTGCGGGGCGAACACCCCATGGTATCTCGTCAGATGCATGCGCGGCGGCGGCACGAGTGCGGCAAGCCACGCCAAGAAGTCGAGCGGATCGCCGGAGCGGTGCGACTCACTTCATAATGCGAACTGTGAGAACCGTAGCCGCAACGAGGTACGTGACGCCGCTGCGCGAAGGCGGATCGCTGCCCGCGATCGTCGAGGCCGATGACGACGGCATGTACGTGCTGAAGTTCCGCGGCGCGGGGCAAGGACCGAAGGCGCTCGTGGCAGAGCTGCTCGCGGGCGAACTGGCGCGCGCCGCGGGGCTGCCGGTGCCCACGATCGTCCTGGCGGAGCTGGATCCCGATCTCGCGCGCACGGAGCCGGACCCCGAGATCCAAAGCTTGATCCGCGCGAGCGCGGGCGTGAACTTCGCGATCGATTATCTGCCGGGCGCCGTCATGTTCGATCCGGTAACGGAGACTCCGCCGGCGGAGCTCGCGTCTGCCATCGTTTGGTTCGATGCGTTCGTCACGAACGTGGACCGCACCGCGCGCAACACCAATCTGCTGATGTGGCATCGGCGGCTCTGGCTCATCGATCATGGCGCCGCGCTGTACTTTCATCATGCCTGGGACCAGGACTACCTCGCGCACAGCCGAACGTCGTTCCCGATGATCAAGGATCACGTGTTGCTGCCGTTCGCGAGCAAGCTCGAAGACGCGGATCGGCTGATGGCCGAGCGAATTACCCCGGAGGCGATTGCAGCCGTCGTGGCATTGTTGCCCGGAGCATGGATGAGCGATGACGCGCCGGGAGGCGCGGCAGAGAGCCCGCAGGTTTACGCGGCGTATCTCACGAGCCGGCTCAAAGCGCGGCAAGCATTTCTCGAGGAGGCGATCCGTGCACGATCTCGTCACGTATGACTACGCGATAGTTCGCGTCGTGCCGAAGGTCGAGCGCGCCGAGTTCGTCAACGTCGGCGTGATCGTCTCGTGCCCGAAGCTCGATCTGCTGCTCGCGAGGATCGAGCTCGACGAGAAGCGGCTAATCGCGCTCGACCCGACAATCGATCTCGAGTCGGTGCGCGCGCATCTCGCGGCCATACCGACTATCTGTGTCGGAGGCGAGCAGGCGGGGCCGATCGGAAAGCTGTCGCAACGCGAGCGATTCTATTGGCTCGTTGCGCCGCGCAGCACGATCATCCAGGTGTCGCCGACGCATACCGGCTCGGCGCGAGATCTCGAAACCGTGATTGAGAGATTGCTCGAAACGATGGTGCGGCCAGCGGCTTAAAAACGGCGCCTGGATGGCTGGTCGACGCCCGGCGCCGGCCATGTGAGGTCTAGTGTCGCGCCGGCGAGGTCCGTGCCGCGGCTATTGGGACACGCCGAAGGTGATCTCGTATACCCCGGGGTCGCCCTTCTGGATCTCGCCGATCAACTTCTCGACGCGAGCGCGGGCCGCGGGATCGGCGAGATAGGCGGACGCGAGCGCGCGAGCGCGATCCGGATTGCGTCCGGCGAGCTGCCGTGCGGCGCTGCTGACAGCACGCTCGAGCGCCGCATTGGTGCTGAACGCCCTCCCGACCGCGAGATCCGGCGGCGACTCGGTCCCGGTGCCCATGGCGAGCAGCATGTTGAGCGCCCCGTCGCGCTCGGCTCCCGCCGGCAGCCGCAGCGCCCACTGCGTGGCCGCCGGAAGGTCGGTGTTCGACCACGCGGCCGTGAGCGTCGGAATCGCCGCCGTGCGCGCCGCGGCGGTTTCGAGAGTCGTGACCCATTGAGCCGCCGCGGTCGGGTCTTGGCGGCCCCAAAAGTCGGCGATCATCTGCACGGTACGCGTGGTCTGCGGGGTCTCGCGCATTGGGCCCCCGACCGTCGCGAGCAACGCCGCGGCCGCGCCCGGGTCCTCTTGCGCCAACGCCGGCCCCAGCGCAGCGACGCCTTCGGCGTACCCGGGCTGGCCGCGGAATTGATCGAGCCAGCCGAGCCCCTGGCGCAAATCGTTCTGCGCCATCCCCTGCGCCACGGCCGCGATCCACCCGGGCCGCGCGGCGCTCGGGATCTGCGTCAAGTAGCTCGCCGCCGCCGCCGGGTCGTTCCTCGCGAGCTGCCGGCCGATGTCGTGGTAGACGTCGGCGGGCAAGCTCTGACCGTTGCGCTGGAGCCAGTCGAGCGCCTCTTGCGGTTTCTGGACACCCCACCCAGACACCAACATCGTTAGCGCAGACTCGCGCAAGTCCGGCTCCGCGAGCGCGGCGATTCGATCGGCCATGGCCGCGGCGTCGCGGTCCGACCGGTATCCCACGGCGCCCTGCAACGCCTCGAGCCGCTGCGCGGGCGGCGCGGCGGCCGCGAGCGCAAACGCCTTGTCGGGATCGGTGAGCGCGATTCCGCTGATCACCGCCTCCAGCAACCCGCGCTCGGCAGTCGACGCTCGCGCCCACGCGAGCGCCTCGTCGGGCTGTTGCTGGCCATAGAGGTACGCGATGCCCGGTAACGACTGCCCTCGTTTCGGACCCGCGGGCATTCGTTCGACGTAGCGCAGCGCCGCGCGCGCGTCCGTTTCGGCGAGCCGCTGTAACGCGGATTGCTCGAGCATCTGCCGCGAGTCGCCGGGCAGCTGCCGCGCAACGTCGAGCGCGTGCAACGGGTCCGCGCGCAAGAGCTCGCGCATCGTGATCACGATCGTGCGCCGCGTTTCTGCCGGATCGAGCGTCGCAATGTGGTCGAGCACTCCGTCGGGATCGGTGCGCGCCCACTCGAGCAACACCGCCGTCTCGAGCGTGGTCCGCAGCCGCGGGTCGCGGATCTCCGGCAGCAGCGCGCGCGCGCCGCTCAAGTCCCGGCGCGCGAAATCCTGCGACAACCGTTCGAGCGCGAGGGTGCCCGAATCCACGGTCGGGCTCATCGCAGGCGAAAAGGCCGACGCCCGTACGCCGAGCGCGGCGGCGACGCGCTCGAACGCGTCGGCGGCGGGGAGCACGGGCAACATCGCGGCGGCGACCGTACCCGCCTCCGTCGGCAACGAAATGGAGCCGAGCGCCGCGAGCGCGGCATCGGCGTCGCGCGCCGCCCAGGCCGCATACAGCGGCGCGGCCGCGTCGGCGGACAGGCGCATCGCCCGCGCGAGCTCCACCGCGCGCACCGGATCGAGCTCCGCGTAGCGCGCGAGCAGCACTGCCAACTCGCGGTCTCGTCCGGCGGCCGACGCCGCGGCGACGAGTCTCTCGAGCTCGGTGGCGTCGGCCCGCGCAGCTGCGCCATACAGCTCCGCGCGCTCGGAGGTCGAGCTCAACTCCTCGGCCGCCGGCGGGCGCGCGGTGGATCGCGGTGTCGGGCGTTGCGTTGCCGTCCGCGCGCTCGGCGCCGGCGGCGCGACGCGCGTCGAGCCCGTCGCGGTGAGGAGATAGGTGCCCACGGCACCGGCAACGGCTCCGGCCGCCGCGCCGATCGCAAGTGCCAGTCCGGTGCGCATGTTTCCGCCCCTCGAACGTCGACGTGCTCGGTATAGCAGAAACTGCCGCGCGTGGAAATTGCTCCTCGAGAAGGCGCGCCTCACCCGCACAACCGGCGCCACGGGCGCGGTGACGCTGATCCAGCGTTTCGGCTCGGCGCTGAACCTCAACGTGCACTTCCACATGCTGTTTCTCGACCGTGCCTACCTCGTCGGCACGAGCCCGCCGGCGTTTCGGCGCATCGGCGCGCCGCACGCGGAGGAGCTCGGGATGCTCATCGCGCAGATCGCCGAGCGCACGGTCGAGCACTCGAGGGCAAGGGATGGCTCGTGCGCTGGCCGGTGCCCGCAATCGCGCCTCACGGTAAGATGCTGAAAAATGTCCAACCCAACCCTCGACCAAATTCTTGGACGGCCGTTACAGACAATCACGAAGATTGACGCAGCGCGACGGCAGCTCGCGACCGCGATCGAGCTGTGGTTCGCAGACGGTCACGAGGTTTCGACTTACACGCTCGCTTACGCGTCTCATGAAATCATTCACGCGTTGCACAAGAAGCACGGTTTGGGAGACCTGCTATACGACAGCGATGCAATCAAACCTGAGCTTCGCAAGGTGGGCGAAGCGGATCAATACCACCCAATTGGTTCAAGCACGCTAAGAAAGAACGGAGCGGGCACGACAGTGAGCCGCTGACTTTCGAGCCGGGGCTGGTCAATCTGCTGATGCTCCATTCCGTGATCGGGCTCAGCAAGATGAAAGTCGAGCTTAGCTTCCCCGAGGTCGCATACATGGCGTGGTTAGGCGTGGTTCATGTTTCAACGTCCAGAATTGGCAACGATGGGTGAATGGACACAAGACCTCGCATTGAAGACGGCCATAGGCCAGAGGCCCAAGCGGGAGTTCCTTGCGGTATTTGGGAAACTCTATGTGAAGCCGGCTTAGATTCGGCGCGGACCCGTACCGCGTTGGACCTAGGTCCAGCGTCGTTGCACCGTTTTTAAAAGCGGCAGTCAGCGCGCCTTCTGACCTACGACAACGTGCACAACATCTTGATACCACCCACCTACTGATCCGGTAGTGAGCGCTTCGACTTTTGCAGGAATCCCAGCGGCAGTGAAAGCCGTAAGCAAGACGTTGGCGATCTCGGGGTCTGCCTTGTCGCGCACGACGATGGCGATATACCCAGGTAAGTCGTTCAGTGACGTTGCGGACGATTCGGGCACCTGGCAGCCGACTCCCTTAAGGACGGCCGCTATCTCACTGGCGTAGTCGCAGCTTTCACGATCCAGCATCTTGCACGCGAGGCCGATCGGTCGCCCCTTCAGCGCTGCGATAATCGGCGACATCGCGTTTCGCTGTTCAGCCGACAGCCGCCGTGGCTCACTCTTCGCCTTTAGCGCTGCTGATTCGGTTCGCGCTGCAGAGGCATCATCCCTGGCCTGTTGGATCGCTTGCGTGGTGATCCGTCCAGATAGCCGCTTTTCGTAACGCTCAACGTAGAACCGGCCCCCTGCCGCGAGCGCGCCGATCGCCGGCAAGATGATCGACACCCACATGAGCGCTTGGCTCCAACGCCTCAATGCTTCGATCGTCGCTTCTTCGGCAGTCACGTTTGATCGGTTCACTTCCACCAATCACCGGCAAGTCCGGCACCTGCACTCATCGAGCGGAAGTCGGCATCGACCTGCTCGGCTGTCGCGACACGTACACGCGCGCGATCTCCAGGCGCGAACGATGCACTCAAGACTTCGTACAACGTCCGCGTGCCCGCTCGTTCGCAGACGATAGCCGCCATCACGGTTTCCTCGAGGAACATCGCGTGCGTCGGCTCGCATCCTGCGACCGCGTTGTACGTGACTTTGCATCCATCTGCTGCGGGATCACAACCTGCCTGTCGGACTTGGCCAAGGAACCACTTGGCGCAACGCAAAGTGTCTTGCTGCAAGCACGATCCGATGCCTCGGCCGGCGATGACGCGTGTGAACGTGTCTGCGCCTTCTATGCGTGCGTAAAGGTCTGCAAT
>DASQOL010000140.1:0-7165 GCA_035644475.1 Gammaproteobacteria bacterium
ATGCCCGAAACGGTCCTGCGCGTCCGCGATCTTCGCAAAGCCTTCCAAGACGTCGTCGCCGTCAACGGCATCGATCTCGAGGTTCAGGCCGGCGAATGTTTCGGGTTGCTCGGCCCGAACGGCGCCGGCAAGACCACGACGCTCGAAATCTGCGAGGGCCTCACGGCGCGCGACTCCGGCGAGGTCGAGGTGCTCGGCCTCAAATGGGAGGCCGACGGCGGCGCGCTGAAGCAACGGCTCGGCATCCAGCTTCAGGAGACGCAGCTTTCGGAAAAGCTCACCGTCGAAGAGACCGTGCGCTTGTTCCGCAGCTTCTTCCACAAAGGGCCGACCACGGACCACGTCATCGGGCTCGTGCAGCTCGAGGAGAAGCGGCGCTCGCGCGTCGGCACGCTGTCGGGCGGGCAGAAACAGCGGCTCGCGCTCGCGTGCGCGCTCGTCGGCGATCCGGATCTGCTGTTTCTCGACGAGCCGACCACCGGCCTCGACCCGCAGGCGCGCCGCCAAGTCTGGGACCTCATCGAAGAGTTCAAGCGCGCGGGCCGCACGATTTTGCTCACGACGCACTACATGGACGAGGCCGAGCGGCTCTGCGAGCGCGTGGCGATCATGGATCACGGCAAGATCATCGCGCTCGGTAGCCCACGCGAGCTCGTCGCGTCGATCGGGGTCGAGCACGTCGTCGAGTTCTCGGTTGACTCCGGCCAGCAGCCGCTCGACGTAGAGGCGCTGCGCACGCTCGACGGCGTGCGCGACGTGCGCGCCGACAACGGCGTGGTGCGGATGCAGGTTACGGCGCTGCACAGCGCAATGCCGGCGCTGCTCGCCGAGCTCGTGCGCCGCGGCGTTCGGTTGACGGAGCTGCGCACGCATTCGGCCTCGCTCGAGGACGTCTTCGTCACGCTCACGGGACGGCATCTGCGCGATGCGTGATCACCCGCTGTGGCAGCTCACGCTGGTGCGCTTCCGCGAGTTTCTGCGCGAGCCCGAAGCGTTGTTCTGGGTCTTCGGCTTTCCGCTGCTGCTCGCGGCCGGGCTCGGGCTCGCGTTTCGCAACACGCCGGCAGAAGTCGTGTCGATCGGCGTCGTCGGCGACGCGCAGGGCACGTTCGCGCAAGCGCCGTCGCTCGCCGCCGATACGTTTGCGACGCTGGAAGACGGTTTGCGCGCGCTGCGCGAGGGGCGCATCGCGTTGCTCGTCGAGCGGCCCGCCGGCCGCGGAGTCGTCTATCACTACGACGACACGAATCCCCAAGGTCGCGACGCGCGCATGCGCGCCGACATGGCCGTGCAGCAGAGCGCAGGACGCCAGGATCCCGTCGCGGCGGAAGATCAGCTGATGCGCGAGACGGGCTCGCGCTACATCGACTTCCTCGTGCCCGGCTTGCTCGGCATGAACCTGATGGGCGGCTCGATCTGGAGCATGGGCTTCGCCATCGTCGACGCGCGGCGGCGCAAGCTCATGAAGCGCCTGATCGCGACGCCGATGCCGCGTCATTACTTCTTGTTGTCTTTTCTGCTCTCGCGACTCGCGATGTTGATCGTGGAGGTCGGAGGGTTCATCGCCTTCGGCGTGCTCGTGTTCGGCGTGCCGATTCGCGGCTCGCTGTTCCTCGTCGCCGGCATTTGCGTGCTCGGCTCGCTCGCGTTCGGCGCGATCGGCCTGCTGCTGTCGTCCCGCGCCCGCACGGTCGAAGCGGCCTCGGGCCTCATGAACCTCACGATGTTGCCGATGTGGATTCTGTCCGGCGTGTTCTTCTCGTCGCAGCGTTTCCCCGACGCCGCTCAGCCGATCATCGCTGCGCTGCCGTTGACGGCTTTGAACGACGCGCTGCGCGCGACGATGCTGCAGGGCGCAACGCTCACGCAGATCGCGCCGCAAGCCGGCGTGCTCGCGGCGTGGCTGCTCGTGTGTTTCCCGGTGGCCCTGAAGCTGTTTCGTTGGCGCTAACGCGCCGCGTACTAGCCAACGGCTCATCAACGCTTGCGGTTCAGGGGGCTCGGCGGGGTCGCCTCTGCGGAGCGGCGCCGACAGGCCGGGCCGCCGGTTGACACTTTTTGGCGAGGGGTGCATAACCGATTCCGCAATCAGAAAAACAGATCGCGAACGATTCAGGGGAGGAAACGCCGTGACAACCCGTAGACAAGTGCTGAAATGGGCCGCCACCGCGTCCGCTGCCGCGGCGGGTGCGCTGCAAGTACGCGCTTCAGCGGCTGCATCTCGCGAGTCAATACCGCCGGTCGAGCTCTTCGTGTTCGATCGCAGGTTCGCGGACGCGCGTGCAGCAGCGGCACGCGCCGCCGCGCACGGGGTGGAAACCGCCGCCTTCGACGGCGACCTGACGAACCTCTGGTACGACCAGCTCGACCTGCGCTGGCGAGCGGCGCCGATGACGCTGGCGGGCATCACGACCGAGAGCGGCTTGTTCGTGCTCGAGACGCTAGCCGTCGACCGCGGCATGCGTGTGATCGAGCGCACGCAGCTCTCCGCGCAGAGTCCGGGCGGCGAGTCGCTGTACTCCTGGACGATCGCCCCACGCACCAAGGCATAAGCGGCGCGCCGACGTGACGCAACAACACAAAACCTGACTTTTTGGGAGATTGAGATATGGCGGTATTGCCACCGGGCGTCAGCGCCGAAACTTTCGCGGCGGCCATCAAGGAATTCGAGGCGGCCGTCGGCAAGGAGTGGGTATTCACGAGCGACGAGGATCTCGTCCCGTACCGCGACCACTTCTCCTACATCAAGAACCAGCCGAACGAGCTGATCCCGTCCGCGGCCGTAGGTCCCGACTCCACCGAGCAGGTGCAGGCCCTCGTTCGCGCGGCCAACAAGCACAAGATTCCGCTGTACGCGATCTCCACCGGCAAGAACTTCGCGTACGGCGGGCCGTCGCCGAACGTGCGCGGCAGCGTCACCGTCGATTTGAAGCGCATGAACCGCGTGCTCGAGGTCAATGACAAGCGCTACTACGCGGTCGTCGAGCCCGGCGTGTCGTACATCGATCTGTATCGCCACATCCAGGACCACAACTTGAAAGTGTGGGTGGATACGCCGGACCCCGGCTGGGGCTCGCCGATCGGCAACGCCCTCGATCACGGCATCGGCTACACCATGGGCAACTATCGCGACCACTTCGGCGCGCACTACGGCATGGAAGTAGTGCTGCCGAGCGGCGAGATCATGCGCACCGGCATGGGCGCTCTGCCGGCCAGTAAGAGCTGGCACGAATACAAGCACGGCTTCGGCCCCGATCCCGCCGGGCTCTTCGGCCAGGGCAATTTCGGCATCGTCACGAAGATGGGCTTTCGCCTCATGCCGCAGCCCGAGCATTGGCGCACGGGCGCCGTCATGGTTCCTAAGCGTGCCGACCTGATTCCGCTCGTCGACACCGTCAACTACCTCACGGATCTCGCGATCATCGGTGAGCCGTGGTACGGCAACGGCCTGGCGGCGCTGATGGGCAATACCGACTTCCGTGAAGCGGCCATGGGTTTCAACGAGACCGTCATGGACGCGCAAGCCGCGGCCGCGAAGGTGCATTCGTGGCAAGTCGAGCTGCAGTTCTACGGTTCGGAGCGCACCACGCTTTCGAACTGGGAGTACACGAAAGAGCTCATGACGCGCGCGATTCCAAACGCACGCTTCATGGATGGCGAGTCGTTCAAGGTGCCGCTTAGCCGCGAGCAGATTTCGAAGTCGACCACGCCGTATCGCTCGAACATGCGCCGCAACATCACGCAAGGAGTGCCGGGACTCGGCATCTGGTGGATGCCGAGCCGCTCCGACGCGAACCCGAACGCGTGGGACGAGACGCACATCGGCTTGTTCTCGCTGATCGGCCGCAGCGGCGAAGCGATTTTCCAGGCGCAGAAGGATTTCGCATCCGTGGCAAAGAAGCTCGGCATGCCGAGCCTGTTCCCGAACGCAATTCAGACGCCGGTCAACTGGTATCAGTACGCGTTCATCATGGGCAATGGCTTTGGCTTGGGTCGCAGCGACACGAGCCCGGAAGGTAAGAAAGCCGCGGCAGCCAAGCTGCGCGAGGTGCTCGCGGAGAATGCGAAGCTCGGCTACGGCGACTACCGCGCGCCGCCGATGCTGCAAGACGACGTCGCCGACCAGTACTCGTACAACAACCACGTGCTGCGCCGCTTCAACGAAACGTTGAAGGACGCCATCGATCCAAACGGCATCATCATGCCCGGCCGCGCCGGCGTGTGGCCCGCGGCGTACCGCTCCATGCGAGGTTCACTGAAATGAGCGCAGCGACACGAACCGCCGCTATCGCGGCGCTCACCCTCCTCTTCGCGTCAGCAGCCTCGGCACAGCAGACGGCGGTGCAGCGCGGTGACGCTAAGTTCCAGCATTCGTGCACGCCCTGCCACGGCGCAGGCGTGGGCGACGATGGGCGCGCAATGCTGCCGGGCACGGACGCGCTGCGCATCAAGTACAGGGACGCGAAACCCCCGGTGCCTGCACTGCTCGAGCAGCGAACCGATCTCACGGCACCGGCGATCAGAGCGTTCGTCCGCAACGGCTCGTTCTCGATGCCGCCGTTCCGCCCCACGGAGTTGACCGACGCCGAGATCTCCGACATCGCGGCCTACATCGCCGACAAAGCGAAACGCGCGCCACGAAGGTAGGCCGCCGCGCCCGGAAATCCGCTCACGCAGGCGGCCCCTCGGAGCCGCGTTTACGCATTGCTCGTGTTGTTTACGGCGTGGCGTCTTGGCTCGACCCCGCAAACAGGCTTTTGCCGTCGGCCGTCGTTACGGAGCGCGCGTTCGAGTTCGTGCTGCCATCGCGCGCCCGGGAGCCGAGAACCGTGACGACGTCGCCGGCCTTCAGCGAGTTTCGCGTCCAGCCCTGACGCATCAGTCCGTTTGGACTACCGATCTCGAAAGCCCAATCTGCTCCCTTCTCGTCACCGGCGGGCGACCGGCACGCCCACTCTTGTTCGACGGCGTTGGGGGCGTTGGGGCCGCGAGTACCTGTGCGCTCGCAGATCTCGCTCACGGTAAGGTGAAGCCAGCCATGGGGATTCTGCCAATCCAGTTTCGTGACCGCACCCGTTGCCTTGATCGCCTTGGTCGCATCGAACTCTGCGGAGAAGGAATGGTGGGCGGCGAGCGGTAACGATACGGCGACCGCGGCAGCGGCGAGGCTCGTGAGCGCTCCGATCTTGATGACGTCGCGGATACGGCTGCTGCCGCTATTTGCGTGTGCTTGCGGGTTCACTTGCGGTGCTCCTAGTCCAGCTTGATTCTGTTACCGAATTGTTGGTTTTCATTGCATATGAACTCGATCAGCTCCTGGTCCGGCCACAGCCGCTGATCGACGCGCACGGTCCACGGTTTGGTGTACGCCTTCGGATCTTCGATCGTAAAGTCGATCTGCAGATGGCCGAGCGTCAGCCGGCGGAAACGCTCCGTGATCTTTGCTTGGCGCGAGTAAGGGCTGCCGTTTACGTCGAGCCAAGCGTCGGACGGACTGTCCTCGTCGGCGCCGCGCAGGTTGTTCGTCTCGACGACCAAGTCGTCGCCGTCCCAGTGACCGACCGAATAGCCGTACCAAAACGGCTGCGGCTCGCCTTGCGGCGGCAGCTTGCGTCCGTCCATGTAGATATGGCGGAGGCCGTAATTGGCCTCGTACTCGATCAGGATCATCTTCTCGGTTTGGACGATCATGCGTGGTTGGGGCTGCTGATGAAACTGCAGAAACCCCATCGGCAGGCACTGAGCATCCGGGTTGTCCTTGGCGCGTGCGGCGAAGCGTTTATCCCGGAGCTCCTTGGCCCAGGGCGTGTAAGGGAGACCGCCTTCGATGTTTTGACCGGCCTCGAAAAAGGCCACGATCGGCGGGCCTTTCGGATCGTACGGAAACGGCGCCTGCGCAGGCTCGAGCGAGACGCCACCGCCGCCACCGCCGCCGCCGCCGCCACCGCCACCGCCCGCCTCCGTCGTCGTGCGCGGCCTCATGCGCGAGAAGGGCACGCGCGAGCCGATCGTCGGCGCCGACGTCTCCGTCGTCGCCGCGCCGGGCACCGCCGAGGTCGTGGGCGCGACGGACGCCGACGGCCGCTTCGAGGTGCGCGCGCGCGCGCCGCGCGGGCTGCGCGTCGTGCTCTCGGATACGGCCCACGAGCCGTGCGTGCGCGACTTCACGGCGGCCGAGGTGGCCGGCGCCGCGCCCGCCCAGTGGACGTGCTCGACGCGCGCGCGCGCCGGCGCCGTCTACGAGACCCGCGTGCGCGCCGAAGCCGCCCACCCCGAGGAGACGAAGCTGACGCTGTCCAAGGTCGAGCTCACGACCGTGCCGGGCACGCTCGGCGATCCGCTGCGCGTCGTGCAGAGCTTGCCCGGCGTCGCGCGCGCGCCCTTCGGCCTCGGCCTCCTCGTCGTGCGCGGCGCCAACCCCGCCGACACGGGCGCGTTCATCGACACGCTGAACGTCCCGCAGCTCTATCACTTCCTCGTGGGACCGTCGGTGATCTCGCCCAACCTCGTCGAGAAGCTGGACTTCTTCCCGGGCGGTTTCGGCGCGCGCTACGGCCGCTTCTCGGGCGGCCTCGTCGACGTCACGCTGCGCACCGACGTGGGCCGGCAGCTCCACGGCTCCGTCGACGTCAACGCCCTCGACTCGTCGGCGTTCTTCGAAGGGCCCGTCGGCGCGGGCTGGCGCGTGAGCGCCGCCCTGCGCCGCAGCTACATCGACGTGCTGCTGCCGCTCTTCATCCCCAAGAAGATCGGCGCGAGCTTCGTCACCGTCGTGCCGGTCTACTACGACTACCAGGCGCGCGCCGAGCACGACCTGCGCAACGGCGGGAGGATCGTCATCGAGGCCTTCGGCGCCGACGATCGCATCGACGTCGTCGCGCAGGATCCCTCGCGCAAGATCGACTTCGACCAGCACACGGGCTCGCAGCGCCTCATGGCGATCTGGACCGCGGCCGCGGGCGCGTGGGTCTCGAACTTCCGCCCGGCCTACGGCTACGGCGTGCAGAGCTTCTCGCTCGGCACGAACGGCGGCCAGATCCGCTACCACCGCCTGTTCCTCCGCGAGGATCTGACGCGCGCCTTCGGCCCGCGGTTCTCCTTGTCGACGGGCATCGATGGGCTGCTCTCGTACGACATGGCCGACTTCAACGTGCCCGTGCCGCCC
>DASQOL010000141.1:0-48599 GCA_035644475.1 Gammaproteobacteria bacterium
GGAGCTCGAAGTGCGCGGCCCGAAAGTGAAACGTACCGCCTTCGATGCTCCCTTCCGTGCCGCCGAGCTCCGGATCGTCCGTGCCGCGCGGCGCCCGGTAGCCGACGCCGATCTCGTTCGCGAGGATCTCCTTCGACGAGCGCATTTCCTCGAGCGTCTCGGCGTTCAAGACCTTCTGGAGTTGCGCGACGAGGAATTGGTTCGAGAAGACCGAGAACTGGACGAGGAAGGCGCGCGCCTGCAGGGCGGTGAACTCGCCGCGCTCGAACCAGGCGGTGTAGGGATTGGCGACGATGATCGGGTGGCTCAAGACCTCCGTTTCGAGTCTCTTCTTGAAAGGTCCTAGCTCGTCCATGGCCGTCCCTCCCTCATCCATCGTCTACAGCTACTTTAGCGCTTCGTCTCTAGCAAATTTAGCCAAAATCATAACTCTCCTATAAACTTCTTAGAGGAAAGGCCTACAGATTCGTTCCATTGTAGTTGAACGAGCTAGTACCACTTTTCGAGAGCAGAAGATGCGAATCGACCCCACGGACCTCCGGATTCTCAAAGAGCTCCAGAGCAACGCCCGAATCAGCATCGCGGCGCTCGCGAAGCGCGTGTCGCTGACGCCGACGCCGTGCGCGCGCCGTGTGCAACAACTCGAAGCCGCGGGCTTCATCAAGGGCTACGTCACGCTGCTCGATCAAGCGCTGCTCGGCCTACCCGTCAACGCCTTCGTCGAGGTGCGGCTCGTGCGCGAGGGCAAGGCGGAGATGGCCGAGTTCGAATCGGCCATGTCGCGGTATCCCGCAGTCGTCGAGTGCTGGGCGATGTCCGGCGGGTACGATTATCTCTTGCGCGTGGTGACGCAGGACCTCGACGGCTACAACCGCTTCCTGCGCGACCAGCTGTTGAGCTTGGGCTGCGTCGACCACGTTGAGACGGGTTTCGCGCTGCAGCGCGTCGTCGACCGAACCACGCTGCCGCTGACGCATCTCGCGAACCGCAAGAGCTAGCGCGGAAGGAGGATCGCATGGAGACGCACGGACCCCTGGACCTGTACGACGTCAAGTCGCTCCTGTCGGAAGAGGAGCTCATGGTGCAATCGACCGTAGCGCGCTTCGTCGCCACGGACGTGCTGCCGATCATCCGCGAGTGCTTCGAGCGGCAGCGCTTTCCGGCCGAGCTGATCCCGAAGCTCGCGAGCCTCGGACTACTCGGCTGCACGCTCGAGGGCTACGGCTGCGCGGGCTTGAGCCCGGTCGCCTACGGCTTGGTCGCCCAAGAGCTCGAGCGCGGCGATAGCGCGCTCCACACGTTCGTCTCCGTGCAGGGCGTGCTCTCGATGGCCGCGATGCACGCGTTCGGGTCGGACGAGCAGAAGACCCGCTGGCTGCCCGCGATGGCGAAAGGCGAGGCGATTGGCTGTTTCGCGTTGAGCGAGCCGCACGGCGGCTCCGATCCGTCCAAGATGACCACGCGGGCGCGCCGCGACGGCGGCGACTGGATCTTGAACGGCGCGAAGATCTGGATCACGAACGGGTCGCTCGCGCACGTCGCGGTGGTCTGGGCGGATACCGAGCAAGGCGTCCGCGCGTTTCTCGTCGAGAAGGGCATGCGCGGCTTCGCCGCCCACGAGATCGAGAACAAGATGTCGCTGCGCGCCTCGATCACGTCGTCGCTGTTCTTCGACGATGTGCGCGTTCCGTCCGAGAACGTGTTGCCCGGAGCGAGCGGTCTCGGCGCCGCGCTCACGTTGCTCACGCAGGGCCGGCACGGAATCGCTTGGGGCGCGATCGGGGCGGCGCAGGCATGCTTCGCCGAGGCGCTCGAATACACGTCGTCGCGCGTGCTGTTCGGCAGGCCGCTCGCGCACACGCAATCGATCCAGATGCGCCTCGCGGACATGGCGCGGCGCATCACGACCGCTCAGTTGCTCGCGCTGCGCTTGGGCAGGCTCAACGAGGCAAAGGCGATGCGGCCGGTCCAAGCTTCGCTCGCGAAGTGGAACAACGTGCGCATGGCGCTCGACGTCGCGCGCGACTGCCGCGACATGCTCGGCGCCGCGGGCATCACGGCCGAGCACGTCGCGATCCGGCACATGCTGAATCTCGAGAGCGTGATCACCTACGAAGGGACCGAAACGGTCCACGAGCTCGTCGTCGGCAAGGAGCTGACGGGCGTCGCGGCGTTCTAGTGCAGAGCGCTCTGGGTGCAGAGCGCTCTAGGGCGGGGCGCTCGCGGCCGCGGTCTCGGGCAGCAGCGTCACGCGAACGTAGTTTTTCGTGTCGATGTACTGCCGCGCCGCGTCGCGGATGGCCTGAGGCGTCAACTTCTCGACCACCGCGCCGAACGCGAGCAAGTTGTCCGGGCCCACCTTCGGATCGAACTGATAGGAGGAAGCGAGCCCGGTCAACCACCAAGCGTTTTGGCGTTGGCTCGTCTCGTAGCCGCGCAGCATGGCCGCGCGCACGTCGGCTACCTTGGCGGCCGGCGGACCGGCCTTGAGCGCGGCGATCTCGGTGAAGATCCGCGCCGCGAGCGCGTCCGCGCGCGCGGGGTCGCACGCGAACTCGATGACCAGCACATACGACTCGACGGGGAGCCAGCCCACATTCGGCGCCACCGCGACCCCGTAGGTCCCGCCGAGGTCCTCGCGCAAGGCCTCGCGCAGTTGGTTCTGGAGCAAGATGGCCATCGCGTTGAACACCGTGGGGTTGCGCAGGTCGTGCATGTCGATGGGGCCGTGAAACACGATCCGTGTCTGGGCGCGCGGCTCGATACCCTTGCGCACCGTCTGCTCGACCACGCCGTCCGGCGGGCGAATCCCGAGATCGCGCCAGGCGCCGGGCTTCGCCGCCGCGGGCAGACCGCCGACGTATTGCTCGACGAGCGGCTTGATCGCCTCGAGGTCGAACGCGCCGACGAACACGAACGTCGCGCCCCGCGCGTTCGAGAAGACGTCTCGATAGATCGCGAGCGAACGCTCGAGACTCATCTTCGGGACCGACTCGACCGTCAGCGGCCGCGCCCGCGGACTGTCCCGCGTCATGATGCGGTTGAACGCGTCGTTGAAGGCGACGGCCGGGTTGGCATCGCGATTCATGAGCGCCTGGCGAGCCTGGTTCTGCACCGCCGCGAAGGCGTTCGGGTCCGCGCGCGGCTCGGTGAATCGCAGGTAGATCAGCTCGAACAGGGTTTGCAGGTCCTTCACCGACGCCTGGCCGGCGACGGCGGCCTCGTACTCCGTGATGGACGGAGCGGCTTGAGCGACCTTTCCGGTCAGGGCTTTCTGCAGCGCCGTGACGTCGAGGTTGCTGAGCCCGCCGGCCGTGAGCACAGGCGTGGCCGTCTGCGCGGCCACCAAGTCGTCGTCGGCGACCAACGAGCCGCCGCCTGGCACGAAACCGCGAAAAATGACTTGGTCCTTGTTGAAGTCCGTGGGCTTGAGCACGACTCGAACGCCGTTCGCGAGATCCCACTCCGTCACGCCGCCGCTGCGTTTGCGTTCGGCAACGACCTTCGAACCGCTCGGCGGCTCGTCGACCAGCGCCGAGCCGCTGCCTTTGTCCACGTACGGCTCGAGCTTGGCATTCGCCGCCGCCGCGATGAGCGCGCCGAGCGCCGCTTGCTCGGGAAGCTTGAGCCCGGCCTTCTCCGGCGCCGTAACCAACACCACGCGGTTCGAGTCGCCGAGCCAGCCGCGGCCGACCGCGTTCACCTCCTCGAGCGTGATCTCGGGCACGAAGCGCTCGTTGAGTCCCCGCTCGTATTCGAGGCTTGGGCTCCCGTGCTGGAGCAGGAACGCGTCCGTGTATTCCTCCGCGAACGAAGCTGACGTGCGGCTGTCGCGCGCCGCCCAGCGGCTCTCCATCCCGCGCAGAATCGAAGTCTTCGCGCGCTCGAGCTCGGTTGCGGTGAAGCCGAAGCGCGCGACGCGCTCCGACTCGGCGAGTATCGCGCCCAAGCCCCCCTCCACGCCGTTATCGAGCACGGCCGCCGACAGCTGATACGCGCTGCTCTGACGGACCGGCCTCGTGGTCTGCGAGGACGCGCCGATGAACGGCGCAGCGGGCTGGCGTGCGATCTCCTGGAAACGCAGGTTCAAGAGGCCGTTGTAGATTTGCTCCACGAGATAGCGGCGAAAGCCGCCGACCGTCCAGTCGTTGTCGGGCGGCATCTTGCGAACGAGCGCGACGCTCGTGGACGTTTGCTCGGGATCGGCCGCAATCGAGAACGCCGTTCCCGTTTGCGCCGGCACGTCGTAGACGACGCGCGGAGGCGCTTGCGCAGGCGCACGCAGCGAGGCGAAGCCCGTGCGAATCAGCTTCTCGATCCGCGCGGCATCGAAATCGCCCACCGCGATCACGGCCATCAGCTCGGGCCGATACCACTTGCGATAGAAGCCGAGCAGCTTGTCGCGATCCATCGCCTGGATGGCTTCCGGGGTGCCGATCGGCAACCGGTCCGCGTAGCGCGACCCCTTGTACAGAACCGGGAGATGTTTATCACTGATGCGCGCGCCGGCGCCCCGCCCCGCCCGCCACTCCTCGAGCACCACGCCGCGCTCCGACGCGATCTCGGCGGGATCGAGCGCGAGCCTGCCCGCCCAGTCCTCGAGAATCTCGAACGACTTTTCCAGGTTTGCCGGCACGTCGGTCGGCACTACGAGCATGTACACGGTGTCGTCGAACGACGTCCGCGCGTTGAGCCCGGCGCCGAGCCTCATACCGATCGACTCCATGAAGCTGACCAGCTCGTCCTTGGGAAAGCGCTCCGTGCCGTTGAAGGCCATGTGCTCGAGAAAGTGCGCGGCGCCGCGCTCGTTCTCGTCCTCGAGCACGGAGCCCGCGTTGATCACGAGCCGCAAGAAGGCGCGGTTCTTGGGCTCGGAGCTCTTGCGAATGAAGTAGCGCAGGCCGTTGTCGAGCGCGCCGGTGGTGACTTCCGCGCTGGTGGGCAGCGCTTGATCGAGCGGCGCAGCTCGCGCCCTCGCGAAGTCGTCCTGAGCAGCGAGGTGTGCCGCGGGCCAGAAAGCCGCGACGGCGGTAAGCGTGGCGATCAACAGAAAGGGTCGAGCTCGGTTGCGGCAAGCGCGCAGCATGGCACGTCCTCTTCTTGATTCTTTCTTGGTTGTTGGCCTGCCTAACGGGCTTCGCGCTCGTCTCATCGTTGCACGGGCGAATATCGAGGTCAACGCAGAGTCCCGATGACGAGAATACTCCGACGGGCAGCTCTGGACGTGAGATCGCCGCGCGTAGACCCGCGGTTACGGTTCAGCGCCAGCCGAGCGCCGGCGCAACGTACTTGAGGATGCTCTCGATGGCATGGGCGTTGTACTCGACGCCCAACTGGTTCGGCACCGTGAGCAGCAGGGTGTCGGCGGCCGCGATGGCCTCGTCCGCGGCGAGCTGTTTCACCAGCGCGTCGGGCTCGGCGGCGTACGAGCGGCCGAAGATGGCGCGGGTGTTCGCGTCGATGTAGCCGATTTGGTCCTCGCCGTTACCGTCGCGGCCGAAGTAGGCGCGGTCGCGATCGTCGACGAGCGCGAAGATGCTGCGACTCACCGAGACGCGCGGCTCGCGCTTGTGCCCCGCCTGCTTCCATGCCTCCCGGTAGGCTTCGATTTGCTTGCGCTGCTGAACGTGCAGCGGCTCGCCGCTCTCGTCGGTCTTGAGCGTGGAGCTTTGTAGATTCAGGCCGAGTTGCGCGGCCCATTGGGACGTGGCGTTCGAGCTCGAGCCCCACCAGATCCGTTCGCGCAGCCCTTCCGAGTACGGCTCCACGCGCAGCAACCCCGGCGGATTGGGGAACATCGGCCGCGGGTTGGGTTGCGCGAACCCTTGGCCCTTGAGCACCTCGAGGAACACCTCGGCGTGGCGGCGGGCCATGTCGGCGTCGTCTTGGCCTTCTTGCGGGGCATAACCGAAGTAGCGCCAGCCTTCGATCACCTGTTCCGGCGAACCTCGGCTGATGCCGAGCTGAAGCCGCCCGCCGGCGATGAGGTCGGCGGCGCCCGCGTCTTCCGCCATGTACAGCGGATTCTCGTAACGCATGTCGATGACGGCGGTGCCGATCTCGATCTTGCTCGTGCGCGCGCCCACCGCCGCGAGCAACGGGAACGGCGAGCCGAGCTGGCGAGCGAAGTGATGCACCCGGAAATACGCGCCGTCGGCGCCGAGCTCCTCCGCAGCGACCGCGAGGTCGATCGACTGGAGCAGCGCGTCGGCTCCCGTGCGAACCTGCGACTGCGGCGAGGCCGTCCAGTGACCGAACGATAGAAACCCGATCTTTTTCACTTCCGTCCTCTGTCCGTTCGTACCGATCATAGACGAACAGCCGTGTATCGGCGTCGATAGGCCGGTACACTCGGCGTCATGAAGAGTGGAGAAACCCCATGGCAGCTCCGGATCGAGATTTCCGCGCCCTCGGCGCATCGTCCACCGCCGCCGACGAGCGCGTCACGGCGTTCTTGCGGCGCGTCTATGGTTGGATGTTCGTCGGCCTGTCGGTCACGGCCGCGGTCGCGATGTTCGTGGCGAGCCAGCCCGCGCTCGTGCAGACCATCGCGCAGAACCGCCTCGTGTTCTTCGGCCTGATCATCGCGCAGCTCGCGTTGGTGTGGGTAGTCTCCGCTCGCGCGGCCACGCTGAATCCGTCGACCTCGGCCGGCCTGTTTCTGCTTTACGCTGGACTGAACGGCGTGATCTTCTCGATGATCTTGCTCATGTACACGGGCGAGTCGATCGCGTCCGCGTTCATCACGACCGCCGGCATGTTCGGCGCGCTCGCGCTCTTCGGCTCGATCACCAAGCGCAGCCTCGTCGGCCTCGGCCAGTTTGCGTTCATGGGGCTCATCGGGATCGTCATCGCGTCGGTCATCGGGCTGTTCTGGCACAACGACGCGCTCCAGTTCCTGATCTCAGCCGCAGGCGTGATCGTGTTCACCGGCCTTACCGCTTACGACGCGCAACGTCTGAAGGTCATGGCGCTGCAGGTCGAAGGCCCGCAGTCGGGAGCGTTCGCGATCTCCGGCGCGCTCGCGCTGTACCTCGACTTCGTGAATCTGTTCTTGATGATCTTGCGGCTCATCGGCGGCCGGCGCAGCTGATCGCGATCGACTAGAGCGCCATCCGCGCCTCGCGCTTGGTCGTCGCGCGAGTCGGCCAGCGTCAGTCCTCCGCCCGCTCGAGCCCGCGGGCGAGCGCGTTGACGCGCAACAGCGCGTTCATGTCGCTCTTCCGATAGGCATGCTCCATCGCGGCGAACAAGTGGGATTGCTCGAGCTCCAGGCGCTCCGGGTGGCGCTCGAGCATCGTCACGTAGTGCTCGAAGACGCGGTCGGCCGCGGGCTTCGTGCGGCGGGCAACGACATAGCGAACCACCGCGTGCAGCGCGTAGCGTTCGCGCAGCGGCTGCTGCACCAGATGCCAACCCTCGAGCTGCGCGAGCGCCGGGCCGAGCCGCGCGACCCGCGCCAGCTTGGCGAGCGACACCGCGTCCACGTGGTCGCCCTCCACGTGCGCCAGCACCGCAAGCGCGCGGCGAGCGTCGACGCTCAAGCGCCGCCAGGCCCATCGGATCAGCAGCGCGATCTCCGGCGAGTCGTCCTCGTGCGCGAGCGCGCGCACCCGTGCTACGCCGGCGTCTCGCAAGAACGCGCCGAGCGCTTTCACGCTCGCTCCGTGCGACGCCACGATGCTGTCGGCGATGTCGAGCGCCAGCGGGTTCCAGCGCAAGAGACGCGTAAGGGCCGCCACCCTTGGAAACGGGCTCCGGCCCGCAGTGACGAGCGGCGCTACCACGGGGAAGATCAACACGCCCGCGAGCAGGCAGCGGCGCGCGGTGATCACGAAGGTCGCGTTGGCGTCGGAGAACGCGTTGAGCAAGCGCGCCATGGCCTCATCGTCCTCGTGGTTGTCGAGAACGATCAGCCGCTGTGGGCCGCGCGCGAGGAATCGCTGTAGCCGCTGCACGCGGCCTTCGCCGCGGCCGGTGCCGAAGCGTAGCGCGAACATCTCGCTCAAGGTGTAGAAGCCCCATGCGGCGCTGCGGAACCAGTCGATTCGGCCGCCGAATGCGGCGCGCAGCCTATACCCAAGCGCCGCCGCCAACATCGACTTGCCGCTACCCCCGGGGCCGACCAGCGCGATGCGCGTGGGTCGTGCGGCCACAATCGTGCGTGCGAGCGTGCGCAATTCGGCGTTGCGTCCCTTCATTCCGCGGGGGCGCGGGGGAAAAATCGATGCTGGGGTCAATTCTGGGGTCATGCGCGTGCTTCGCTCTTCTCCGCTCGATTCGTCATTTCTTGACGCGGCTCACGCCGGTTATGTCAACCGTGTGATCGCGGTCACAGGTGCGGGCATAACTCAGGCGGATACTTTGTTCCAAGTTTCGGAGTGTTTTTGCTCCTGACGGTTTCCCCCTGAATTACCCGGCCCTTGTGGCCGGGTCTTTTTTTTGGGTCTGACCCCTTTGGGGTCTGACCCTAATTCGTGTCGTCAAAACTTCTCCACCCAAGGCCGCAAATCGACCTCGTGCGTCCACGCGCTGCGCGGCTGTAGGTGCAGCCGCAGATACTCCTGCGCGATCGCGGCGGGCTCGAGCAGCGCGTCCGGCCCGCGCGAGGCGCTGAGATGCGCGTAGCGCTCCGAGCGGATCTGCCCGTCCACGATCACGTGCGCCACGTGCACGCCGCGAGGCCCGAGCTCGCGCGCCATGCTCTGCGCGACCGCACGCAAGCCGAACTTCGGCGCGGCGAGGTTGACGAACCCCGCGCCGCCGCGCAGCGACGCCGTCGCGCCCGTGAACAGGATCGTGCCCGAGCCGCGCTCGAGCATCGCGCGCGCCGCCGTCTGGCCCACGAGGAAACCCGCGAGGCAGCCCACGCGCCAGCAGCGCTCGAAGTCCGCGGGCGAGATATCTACGACGCTGCCCGGCTCGAACGTGCCCGCGTTGAACACGGCGGCCGCGACGGGACCGTGCGCCTCCGCGGCATCGAACAGCCCCTCGACTTGTTCGGGCTCCGTCGCGTCGCATTGCTGCGGCATGACGCGCCCCGCGCCCGGCGCGAATTTCAGCCGCGCGACGCCCTCGCCGCGAGCGGCAGCGAGCACCGTGTAGCCCTGCGACGCAAACGCGTTGACGAGCGCGAGCCCGAGTCCGGGCCCGACGCCGACGACCACGGCCGTTGCATCGGCCGGTCGCGCATTGGATTCGCTCATACTTCCTCCTTGTTGGAACGGTGAGTCAAGGTTGCGGCGCGGCGCCCGCCGCCGTCGCGACCAACGCAGGCCGCCGCCGTCCGAAGCCGGTGGCCGTTTCGAACGCGTGCGCGAGCCGCAGCACGTCGAAGTCGCAGCGCGACCGCCCGACGATCTGCAGCCCGACGGGCAGCCCGCGCGGCGTGAATCCGCACGGCACGCCGATCGCCGGCAAGCCGAGGCAGCTGATCGCGTAGCACGTGGCCATCCAGTCGACGTAGGTGGCGAGCGGCACGCCGTCGATCTCGCGCACCCACTCCACCTCCAGCGGAAACGGCGCTACCTGCACGACCGGCAGCGCGAGGAACTCGTAGCGCTCGAAGAAGCGCTCGACGCGCGCGTCCAGCGCGGCCTTGATCGCGTCCGCGCGCGCGAGGTCGTCGGGCGTCAAAGCGAGCCCGCGCTCGACGTTCCACACGACCGTGTCCTTGAGCAAGCGCCGATTCTTCGCGAGCGTGCGGCCGTGCAGCGCGGCGTAGTCGGCGGCGCGCCAGGTTTGAAACAGCTCGTCGACGCCGTCGAGGTCGGGCTCCGCATCGTCGGTCTCGCAACCGAGAGCCGCGAAGACACCGCGCGCCGCGTTGCACACCGACGTGACGGCGCGCTCCACGGGATAGCGGCCGAGCCGCTCGCTCCACGCCAGTCGAACGCCCCTGAAATCGCGCTCGAGCGAGCCCAGGAACACCGAGCCCGGCTCGGCGAGCGACGACGCGTCGCGCGGATCGGGCCCGGCGATCGCGGCCAGCAGCAGCGCCACGTCTCCGACGCTGCGCGCGAGCGGGCCGTTGACACCGAGCCTGTCGGTCGCGCGTGCGCCGAGCCGGGCCACGCGACCCGGCGACGGGCGGAAGCCGACCACATTGCAGAAGCTCGCGGGGTTGCGCAGCGAGCCGCCGACGTCGGTGCCGTCCGCGAGCGGCACCATGCCGCAGGCGAGCGCCACGGCGGCGCCGCCGCTGCTGCCGCCGCAGGTGGTCGCGAGGTCGTAGGGGTTGCGCGTGGCGCCGAACAGCGCGTTGAACGTCTGTGAGCCCGCGCCGAACTCCGGCGTATTGGTCTTGCCGATCACGATCGCGCCCGCGCTCTTGCAGCGCGCAACGTGCAGGTCGTCGCTCGGCGGCACGAAGTCCTTGTAGAGCGGCGAACCGAACGTCGTGCGGATGCCGCGCGTGAGCACGAGATCCTTGATCGCGATCGGCAGCCCGTGCAGCGGCCCCACGCGTTCCCCGCGCGCGACGGCGCGGTCCGCGGCCTCGGCCGCGGCGAGCAACTGCTCGGGCGGCACGCGAGTGGGGATCGCGTTGACGCGGCCGTCGAGCCGGTCGATCTGGGCCAGGCACGCGCGCATGACTTCCACGGCCGAGACGCGGTGCGCGGCGATCGCAGCCGCGAGGTCGCGCGCACCGGCGAAGCAGAGGTCGATGGTCTCGGGCGTCATCTCAAGTGGCAACCATCCGTGGGCGCGAGCGAGTCCCGGCGTTCAATCGCCGCGCGGGTGCGCGGGCGTCGGCAACAGGTACTGCATGAAGACCAGGTCCAGCCAGCGATCGAACTTGTAACCCGCGTGGCGGATCGTGCCACAGCGAACGAAGCCGAGCTGCTCGTGCAGCCTCAAGCTCGCCGCGTTGTCGGCCGCGATGCCGCCGATCACGGTGCGGTAGTCCTGCTCGGCGGCCACGCGCAGCAGCTCCCGCACGAGCAACTGTCCGTAGCCGCGCCGCCGCTGCGCGGCGTCGACGTAGACCGAGTGCTCCACGGCGTACTTATAGCCCGGCCACGCGCGAAACGTGCCGTAGGTCGCGAAGCCGCAAAGCGCGCCTCCATCGACGACGCCGATCACCGGGAAGCCGTTCGCCTCCTTCGCGTCGAACCATTGAGACATGCTTTCGGGGGCGCGCGGGCGGTAGTCCCAGACCGCCGTCGTGTTGAGGATCGCGTCGTTCAAGATCGCGAGGATCGCCGTTGCGAACGAGCGATCGCAGCGAACCGTCTCCATCAGACCGCGGGTGCGGGCCGCGGCCGGTGGCCGCTCAAGCCGTAGTAGAAGATATAGAGATAGCAGACGAGGGGCACGGCGAACGATGGCAGCAAGCCGAAGTGGTCGGCGAAAGCGCCCTGCACCACCGGCACGATGGCGCCGCCGACGATCGCCATGCACAGCACGCCGGAGCCCTCGCCCGTGTGCTTGCCCAGGCCGTTGAGCGCCAGCGCGAAGATCGTAGGGAACATGATCGAGTTGAAGAACCCGACGGCGAGCACGCACCACATCGCGGTCTCGCCGGCCGAGGCCATCGCCGTCGCCAACAGGATGACCGCCGCGACCGCGTTGAACGCGAGCAGCCGCCCGGGCCGCACGTACAACATCACGCCCGCGCCCACGAAGCGCCCGACCATCGCCGCGCCCCAGTAATACGACACGTAGCCGCCGGCCGTGGACTCGGGCAGACCGGCGATCGCGGGATCGGACATGAAGTTCACGAGCAGGCTGCCGATCGCGACCTCGCCGCCGACGTAGACGAAGATCGCGACCACGCCGAGCACGAGCTGGCGATGGCTCCAAAGCCTCGCGCGCGGCTCGGCGGCGGCCCGCGCCGCGCCGCCCTCGATCGCGGGCAGCTTGAGCGCCACGAACACCACCGCGATCGCGAACAGCACGGCCGCGAGCGCGAGATACGGTTTCTGCACGAGCGCCGCCTCGGCCGCCGGCGTGCCGGCGGTCGCCGACGCGAGAATCAGCGTCGTGCCGAGCCGCGGGCCGATCGTGGTGCCGAGGGAGTTGAACGCCTGCGTCAGCGTGAGACGGCTCGACGCGGTCCGCGGTGAACCCAGGATAGTGACGTACGGATTCGCGGCCACTTGCAGCAGCGTGATTCCGGACGCGAGCACGAACAACGCGCCCAAGAACAAGGGATACGCCGCGGCGGCCGCGGCCGGATAGAACAACAGGCAGCCGACGCCCGCGATCGCGAGCCCGATGATGATGCCGGGCTTGTAGCCGAGCTTCTCCACGAGCCACCCGGCGGGCAGCGACACGACGAAATACGCGCCGAAGAACGCGAGCTGAATCAGCGTTGCCTGCACGTAGCTCAGCGTGAACGCGCTCTTCAGATGCGGAATCAGAATGTCGTTGAGCGAGGTGATGAGACCCCACATGAAGAACAACGACGTGAGCACGATCAGCGAGCCCAGGTAGCTCCGGGCGGGCCGCGCCGCGGCCGCGACGTGGGCGGATTCCGTCGTCATCGCGAACCTCGGCGCGTTAAGAGACGAGCCGCTAGCTTAGTGTGCCGCCCATTCGAGTCAAAGGGGCAAGTCAAACGGCCTGGCGCAACCCCTGCGCCGCGAGCGCGCGGCCGACGGCCGACAACGTCGCCTGCAGCGAGGCGAACGACGTGTCCTCGTCAATGCAGCACGCGCTCGCCTGCCGCCCGCCGACCTCGACGGTCACCGACGCGAGCGCCTTGGCATCCGTGCCCGACGCGAGCGCGTGCTCGTCGAACTCCACGACGCCGACGCCCATGCCGAAGCGGCGGCTCACCGCGTCGATCAGCGCCTCGATGAGGCCCTGGCCTTCGCCGTTGAGCGCAAGCTCCGCACCCCCGTTCGCGAGCCTGAACTTGCCGTGCGCGCGCTGCGCCTCGGAATGCAGGTCGTAGCCGAGCAGGCGCCAGCCGTCGGGCACCGCGAGGAACTCGGTCTCGAACAGCGCCACGACCTGCCGCGACGTGATCTCTTCGCCGGTGGCGTCGGCCTTCGCCTGCACGACCTTGCTCACGGCCGGATGCAGCCACTTCGGCAGCGTGATGCCGTGGTCGCGCTCGAGCACGAGCGCGACGCCGCCCTTGCCGCTCTGGCTGTTGATCCGCACGACCTCCTCGTAGCGCCGCCCGAGGTCGGCAGGGTCGATCGGCAGATAGGCGACCGCCCATTTGTCGAGGCCGTGCTCGCGATGGAACGCGAGCGACTTGCGGATAGCGTCTTGATGGCTGCCGGAGAACGCGGCGTAGACGAGATCACCGGCCCACGGATGGCGCGGATGCACGGGCATGTCGGTGCAGCGCCTGTACACCTCGATGATCCTCGCCATGTCGGCGAAGTCGAGCTTGGGGTCGATGCCCTGCGAGTACAGGTTCATGGCCATCGTCACGATGTCCATGTTGCCGGTGCGCTCGCCGTTGCCGAACAGCGTGCCCTCCACGCGGTCGGCACCGGCCAGGAGGCCGAGCTCGCCCGCCGCGACCGCGCAGCCGCGGTCGTTGTGCGTGTGCAGGCTCACGCGGATGTGCTCGCGCTGCGCCACGTTGCGACAGAAATACTCGATCTGGTCCGCGAACACGTTCGGCGTCGTCATCTCGACGGTGGCCGGCAGATTGACGACCACGCCCTGCCCGCGCTCCGGCTGCCAAACGTCGATCACCGCGTTGCAGACCTCGACGGCGTAATCGGGCTCGGTGCCGGAGAAGCTCTCCGGCGAATACTCGAACGTCCAGTGCACGCCGGGATGGTGCGCGGCGAGGTCCTTGAGCAGGCGCGCGCCGTTCACGGCGATGCCCACGACCTCCTCGCGGCTCGCCTTGAAGACCTGCTCGCGCTGCACCGGCGACGTCGAGTTGTAGACGTGCACCACCGCACGCTTCGCGCCGAGCAGCGCCTCGAACGTACGCTCGATCAGCTCGCGGCGCGCTTGCGTGAGCACTTGCACGGTCACGTCGTCGGGGATCAAGCCGCGCTCGATGAGCCGGCGCGTGAAGTCGTACTCGGTTTGCGACGCCGACGGAAAGCCGATCTCGATCTCCTTGAAGCCGAGCTCGACGAGCAGCGCGAACATCTCGAGCTTCTTCGCCACGGACATCGGCTGGACGAGCGCCTGGTTGCCGTCGCGGAGGTCGACGCTGCACCAGTCGGGAGCCCGCTCGATGCCGCGGCTCGGCCAGCGCCGGTCGGCGAGCTCGATCGGCCGGTAGGAGCGGTACTTGCTGTGATCGAACTGCTGTGTCATCTCGGCCATCCTTTCGGGCGCGCGCGCCATTGTGGCCGCGTGCAAGCTGCAGATTCTATGCTTGCGCGCGCGGCAAATTTGACCTAGTTTGTCGATTCTAGCCGCGATCCTAGCAATTATCTTCCAAATCTCGTCTATTTTTAGTGATTCATGCCCCGATGGTCCAGAAACTCGATGCTTTCGACCTCAAGATCCTCAAGGAGCTCCAGGCGAACGGCGGGCTCAGCAACCAAGAGGTCGCGGAGCGCGTAGGACTTTCCGCGTCGCCTTGCTCCCGGCGGATCCGGTTGCTCGAGGAGACGGGCGTAATCCGCGAGCGCGTCGTGCGACTCGAGCCGCGCGAGATCGGGCTCGACCTCACGGTGCTCATCCACATCCGAATGGACCGCCACACGCCGGAGCGCTTCGAGCAGTTCGAGGCGGTCGTGCGCGCGTTTCCGGAGGTGCAGGAGTGCTACCTGATCACCGGCCAGGAGGCCGACTACCAGCTCAAGATCAGCGTGCCGAACATGGACGAGTACCAGCGATTTCTGCTCGAGAAGATCACGCGCATCGAAGGCGTGATCGGCGTGCACTCGTCGTTCGTACTGCGCAAAGCGATCGACACCACGGCGCTGCCGCTCGCCTACGCGCGCCGCGGCTAGGTGGTCTGTCCCTAGGGTCTGACCCTAGGGACAGAGCTAGCCGGGCTTGCGCCGCCGCCAGTCCTCTTTCAGCAGCGCCCAGCGCTCGTGGTCCTGCCAGCGGCCGCTGATCTTGAGATGACCGCGAGCGACCCCTTCGCGCCGAAAGCCGAGGCCGCGCACGAGTGCGATCGACTTGCGGTTCGAGTGCCGGACGTTCGCTTCGAGCCGGTGCAGGCCGAGGTCGCCGAACGCGCGGCCGATCGCGAGCGCGAGCCCCTCGCGCATGAGCCCCGAGCCCGCGTGCGGCGCGAACGCATAGTAGCCGAGCCGGCCCGACTGCTCGCCGTAGCGCACGATGTGGTTCACGTTCACCACGCCCGCGAGCTCGCCCGACTCGGCGGTCACGACGAAAAACGACTCCTGATCCTTGCGACGGGCGCGGCGCAGGTAGTCGCGGTATTCCTTCGGCGTCGCAGCGGTCGTCACGAACCCGCGGTGCAGCGCGCGGCTGCAGCGCACGGCCGCGAGGTACTCGCGCTCGCGCCGCAGCGTAGGGCGTTCGAGTCGTACACGCATTCGCGCTCTCGTCGCGTGCTAATGAACCGGCCGCGCGAAGTAGTCGAAGAACAGCACGAACACGATCGACGCCACGATCAGGCTCGCGAGCGTCGCCGGCGTGCCCTTCCTGAACCACGCGCCGGGCGTGATCGCGAGACTCGGGTCGCCACGCTCGCGCGCGAGCCGCTCGGAGATCGTCACGACGAAGACGTTCGCGCTCGCGCCGATGTGCGTGCCGTTGCCGCCGAGTCCGACGCCCATCGAGAGCGCCCACCATAGCGGCGCGACGTTCACCCCGCGCATTTCCAGGCTCGAGATGATCGGGATCATGGCGGCCGTGAAGGGGATGTTGTCGATCGCCGCGGACAGGACCGCCGCCACCCACATGAGAACGATCGCCGCGGTGAGCAAGTCACGCTGAACGAACGGCGTGATGAATTGGCCGATGTAGCTCAACAAGCCGCTGTGCTGCACGCCGCCGACGAGCATGAACAAGCCGATGAAGAACACGAGCAGCGGCACCTCGACGCGCGCGAGCACCGTGTCGAGCGCGGCATGCGGTGCGGCGAGCAACAGCACGGTCATGCCCAGCACCGCCACGAACCACGCCTCCCAGCCGAGCGTGCGGTGCAGAGTGAACAGCACGAGCATCAGCAGCAGCACGAGCAGCGAGATCGTCCACGTGCGCCGGTCGCGGATCGCCACCGGCTCGTGGGTGGTCTCAACCGGGCCGCCCGCGAGCTCCTTGCGGAACACGACCTTCAAGGCCAGCAGGATCGCGAGCCACGCCACGAACGCGATCGGCGCCATCCGCAAGAAGAACGTGTTGAAGTCGATCTCGGCGGCCGAGCCGATCATGATGTTGGGCGGGTCGCCGACCAGCGTGCCTACACCACCGGTGTTGCTGAGCACGGCCGCCGCGAGCAGGTACGGCACGGGCGACACGCGCTGCTTCTCGGCGATCAAGATCAGCAGCGGCCCAAAGATCACGACCGTCGTCACGTTGTCGAGCAGCAGCGACAACAGCGTAACCGCCGTGCCGGTGGTAAGGAGCGTGAGGTAGCGATTGCCGCGGCTGAAAGCCGCGAGCTTGTAAGCGAGCCATTCGAAGCCGCCCGTCGGGACCATCACGATGACCACGGCCATCATCGCCGCGAGCAGCAGCACCACGTTCCAATCGATCGCTTCGAGGGCCTCACCCGGGCCGTAGAAGCCGAAGATCTGGCCCGCCACGATCATCGCGATCGCGCCGACGCACGCGACCTTCGCGCGCTCCACGCGATGCAACTGCTCGGTGAAAATCGCGACGAACGTGAGGGCGAGGACGATGCCCGATACGAGCATCGGGCCGGTGAACGCCTGCGTAGGCATCAGGAGCGTCTCCCGGTTGCGTGACCGGCGGCTCTCGTCGAGGGCCGCTCAGGGCGTCTCGTCGACTTCCTTCCTCTGCTGGACGACGAGGTCGGCGGGTGTGACCTTGAGCACCAGCGCCATCGCGCTCGCCACGTAGATCGACGAGTAGGTGCCGACGACGATGCCGATCATCAACGCGACGGAGAATCCCCAGAGCGTGTCGCCACCCAACAGCCACAGCGCAACGACCACCAGCAGCGTGGTGATGCCGGTCATGATCGTGCGCGACAGCGTCTGGTTGACCGCGGCGTCGACGATCTTGTCGGGCGCCCCGCGCCGCATCGTGCGGAAGTTGTCGCGAATTCGATCGTAGACGACGACCGTGTCGTTCAGCGACCAACCGAGCACGGCCAACACCGCGCCGAGCACGGTGAGGTCGAACTGCCAGCGAAACAGGGAAAACGCCCCTACGACGACGGTGATGTCGTGCAGCGTGGCGATGATCGCGCCGAGCGCGAGCTTCCACTGAAACCGCACCATCACGTACACGAAGATCAGCAGCAGCGCGATCACGAGCGCAACAACGCCCTTCACGGCGAAGTCCGCGCCGACCTGACCGTCGACCAAATCGAGGGGCCGTAGGGTCACGCCGGGACTGCGCGCGCTCAAGATGTCGAGAAGGCGCTGCCGGAGCTGGTCCGGGTCGCTCATGTCCTTGAGCGGCGGCAACCGAATCAGCACGTCGGAGGTTGAACCAATCGTCTGCACCTGCGGGTTGGCGAAACCGGCGGCCTCGAGATCCGTGCGGATCGATTCGAGATTGGCTTCAGCGCTGTACTTCGCCTCGGCGATGACACCACCCCTAAAGTCGATGCCGAGGTTCAAGCCGAAGATCAGCAGGGACAACACGGAGATCAAGCTCACCGTCGCCGACGCGGTGAGCGCCACGCGGCGATACTTCATGAACGGAAACTTAGGGACGGCTGTCAACAGCTGCATATAGAAAGGCCGGGGGCGAAATGCGCCGCCCGCGTCGCGTGAGTCGAGGGACCTTCGAGGATTACTCGGGGGATTATTTCTTTGGCGATTATTGCTTCGGCTCGTCTTCGCGCGTCAGCTGCTTCGGCGCCGGCTCTTCGTCCTCGCCGGTATTCATCGCCTTCTTGAAGCTCTTGATCGCACCGCCCAGGTCGCTGCCTACGTCCTTCAGCTTCTTCGTGCCGAAAATCATCGCAACGATCGCGAGGATGATCAGGAGCTGCAGGGGATTCATCGCGAGACCCATAACCTCTTCTCCAACGCCGGTCCATTGGCGTGTCGGCAAAAGGGCATTTTGCGCGCCCCGGTAGGGAAAATCCATTTCCCGCGTCACAGACGGCCGTCCCGTCCGGAGGCGCCCCGGCGAGGTGGTTGGAGCCCGGCGGCCGGGCCGGCGCCCGGGCAGCGACCTCCCGCTAGGCCCCAGAGCCAAGTGACCGGCCGGAACGCTTGTCATATGCTCGGGCCATGCCGGCCGTTTTCCACAGACTGACCGCGCCACTCGTGGCCGCGCTCGCCGTCGCGGCTTTCGGCGTGTCGTCCGCCCTCGCCGCCGACGACGACCCACTGGCCGCCCCGCGGCAATTGTTCGTCTTGGCCTATGCCGCCGCGGAGACCGGTGCTCCGCTGCCGAGCCTCACCGATCCGGCCGAGCTCCGCGCCTATCCGTTGTATTCGTATCTCGAGCGCGCGCGGCTCATCCGCGCGCTCGGCAAGATCAAGGGCGTGGACCCACTCGCCGCCGACGAGGACGCGCGCGCGTTCCTGGCTGCGCACGCCGGCGAGCCCGTGGCTGCCGACCTGCGGCGTGCCTGGCTCCGGAGCCTCGCGGCCCGAGCCCAGTGGTCGACGTTCGCGGAGCAGTACTCCTCTCCGGTCGCCGACACACGGCTGCGCTGCCAATGGCTCGAAGCGCGGATCGCGCTCGAGCGAACGACGGACCTCGAGACGGACGTCGTGGAGCAGTGGCTGACGCCGCAACGACTGCCGCCGGAGTGCGAGGAAGCGTTCGACTGGCTGCGCGCGCGCGACGGGCTCACCGACGCGCTCGTCGAGGAGCGCGTGCGGCGGCTGCTTGCGATCGGCCAGACGGACTTCGCGCGCAGCATCGCGCGCCGACTGCCCGCCGGCCGCGCCGCCCCGCTCACGCGCTGGGCCGACATGCTCGACAAACCCGCGGCCACGCTCGACGCGGTGCTCGCCGATCCGAATCTCACAAGCGAGCTCGACAGCGCGCCGCTCGCCGCGGGCTGGCGCAAGCTCGCGCGCGGCAACGCGAGCGCCGCGCTCGCGCGCTACGACCGCTTGCTCGCCGTCGTCGGACGCGACTCGCCCGCCGCCGCCCGCTACACGCTCGTGCTCGCGCTCGGTCTCGCGTGGGACCGGCGCGCGGCCGAAGCGCTCGAGCTTTTCAACGACGTTCCCTCGGCCGCGTTCGACGACTATGCGCGCGGCTGGCAGGCGCGCGCCGCGCTCTGGACACGCGATTGGCTGCAGGTGCAGCGCTCGATCGCGACGATGTCGGACGACGAGCGCGGCGCGGCGCGTTGGCGCTACTGGAGCGCCCGCGCGGCGGCGGCGCTGGGCGACGAGCAT
Source organism: Gammaproteobacteria bacterium (assembly GCA_035644475.1). GTDB lineage: Bacteria > Pseudomonadota > Gammaproteobacteria > Steroidobacterales > Rariloculaceae > FEN-1219. Next base: position 19,416 of record DASQOL010000141.1, read on the forward strand.
GCCGCGAGCGACCTCTACGAAGCGCTCTTGCCGAGCGACAACTTCTACGCGGCGAACGCCGCCGCTCGCCTCGGCCGGCCGGCCGAGCCGCATCCGTCGCGACTCGAGCAGCACCCGGAGGAGATCGAAGCGCTGGGCGCGCGGCCCGGGTTCGTGCGCGCGCGCGAGCTCAAGCTCTGCGGTATGCGCGGCCCCGCGTTCCGCGAGTGGCAAGCGGCCTTCGGCGCGCTGACGGACGCCGAGCGCACCCAAGCCGTCGCGCTCGCGGCGAGCTGGCAATGGCACGACGTCTCCGTCGCCATGGCGACCGAGCAGCGCGTGTTCTACGACTACGCGCTGCTGTATCCGCGGCCGTACGACGCCGAGGTCAACGCCGCCGCCGGGCTCGCGTCGCTCGACGCGCCGCTGCTCTACGGGATGATTCGGCAGGAGAGCCTGTTTCGCTCGGATGTGGTGTCGCCGGCCGGCGCCGTGGGGCTCGCCCAGCTCCTGCCCGATACGGCGGTGCGGACCGCACGGGCGTGGCGGCACCCAGAGCCGGGCACCGTGGACCTGCTCGACCCCGCGATGAACATCCAGCTCGGCGCGTGGCACATGCGCGATCTCACGGACCGTTTCGACCGACAGACGGCCGTCGCGCTCGCGGCCTACAACGCGGGCCAGTCGGCGGCCGAGCGGTGGCTGCCGCTAGAAAGCGTCGACACCGACATCTGGATCGAGAACATTCCCTACAACGAGACGCGCGAGTACGTGGAGCGCGTGCTATGGCACCGGATCGTCTTCGCGTGGCTCGCGTCCGGCACGCCCCAGCGGGTGGACGCCTGGCTCACGCAGACCGCACCCCTGCGTCCCATTCGCCAGGCATCCGCCGGAGGCGACTAGCGCCGGCGGCGGCGAGCGCGCCGCGCCGGCGCAGCCGGCGATCGTTATGCGCGCAGCCGGTCGATCTCGTCGCTCAGCCGGCTCGAGCTATCCGTGGCGATGCGCTCGAGCACCCGCACGCGCTCTTCGAGGTTGTTGATCGTCGCGTCGCGGTCGGCGAGCGCGACTTCGATCTGCTTCGCGACGTGCTGCGGCGGACGACCGAATCCGTCGTCGAAGCCGCGTCCGTACCGTCCACGACGGCCCTTCACGACCCAACAGACCATCGCGAACATCATGAAGATCCAAAACCAATTCGGACCAGCCATCTCATTTACTCCCGATCGACCCTGTTACATCATGACCAAGCGCGCTCGCATCGAGCCTTCGACTCGATAGGGCCTCCCGCCGGGCTGCCGTTGGGGCTTCTATGGGGAGGAAGAAAACAGCAGTCGGCTCTATTCCGGCTGGTCAGACCGATCCGGAGCTATACCGACGGGAGACCCCACTCGACCGTTAGCAGGTTCCATGCCAGCGCGCCGTATCTGATGCAAGTGGTTGAATGTCCTGCGGACGAAGCCGCATGTCGCGGCGCGAGTCCGAGGGGAACGCTGGCCAAACTCGCCAGTTGTTAGCGCGATCGCTCAGCGGCTCGGGTATTTTCCATCACTCGCGTGAGTCGGGAGGTACGGGATGGACCGCAGAGGCTTCTTGCGAAAGTCGCTCGGCATGCTCAGCGGCGTCGCCGCGTTCTTCGCGTCGATTCCGTTCGTCAGGAGCTTCCTGCCGAGCGCGAGAGCGCGGTCGCTCGCCGAGCCGGTCGAGGTCGACTTGAGCGGCTTGGCGCCGGGAGACGTGGCCGCCCACTTGTACCGCGGCCAGACGATGTTGGTGCTGCACAGAACTCCCGAGATGCTCGCGGCGCTCGCGGCCACCGACGGGCGAGTGCTCGACGCCAACACCGACCCCGAGTACGTCGACCCTGCCTACGTCGACCCGCGACACCGCGCGATCAACCCCGAGTTCCTCGTGCTGCGGGGCGTCTGCACCCATTTGGGCTGCGTGCCGCAAAAACACGGCGTTGACGGCAAGCAGATCGTCGGAGACTGGTGGCCCGGCGGCTTCATCTGCCCTTGCCACCAATCGGGCTTCGACTACGCGGGGCGCGTGATACGCGGCCCGGCCCCGCGCAACTTACCCATTCCGCCGCACCGCTACGCGGGTCCAGCCCGGATCGTCATCGGCGAGGTGCCGCCGGTCACCTGACCGGTGCCCGGCACCGGCGGTGCCTGGACCCGGTGCCTGACACCGGGGCCGAAACAAAGAGGGCCGCGCGTGGCGGCCCTCCGTGAGATGGGTCTCTCCAATCCCGAGGATTAGGTGTTGAGTCCCTCGTGGGTAAGCTCAATCGAAACCCCAAGAATCTCACTAGACATGGGATCACCTCCTTTGGATTGTGGGACCAGGTCTAAGCGTCGCCTATTCGGCCGCCAAAACGCAAGAGTGCGCTGGGCGGCGCGAGACCTTCGTCGCACGCCGGAGCGCCGCTGTAACCAAAGCCTTCCGCGGGCCGTCTTTGCGGGCGTGGATTAACGGCAATGCAAGTGGCACGAACATCGCAACCCGACGAACCGGCGGCGGCGCACGAGAAGGCAGAGCCCGCCAAGACGTTGTCGTCGTTGCGCTTCAAGCTCGCGGTGCTGCAGTACGATCGTGCGGTCTACCGGTTCGCTCGCACGCTGCTGCGCGACGAGCGCGAGGCCGAGGACGTGGTCCAGGAGACGTTCCTGCGCTACTGGCAGCAAGGCGGCGGCGTCCGCAAGCCCCGCGAGTGGCTGTTCAAGGTCGCGCGCAACGCCTGCCTCGATCGGTTCCGCAAATCGGGGCGGCTCGTGAGCCACGAGCAAGAAGCGCCTCCGGAGCCGAGCGACGATCGCGACCCGGCATGGCACTACGCGCAGCGGGAGCTCGAGACCGACGTGCAGCGTCTGCTCGACACCCTGCCGGAGCCGCAACGGAGCCTCGTGGTGCTGTTCGACTTGCAGGGCGTGGACGGGGCGGGGTGCGCCGCAATCCTCGGGTTGAGCACTACCCAAGTGAAAGTTTACTTGCACCGCGCACGCCGCCGGCTGCGCGAGCGACTGGAGCGACGCTCATGACGGAGAAGGATCTGCACAACGAATGGGCTTGGAGCCAAATCGAGGGCTACGCCGACGGCAGCCTGCGCGGCGCGCCTCGCGAGCGCATGCGGGCCGCGGTGCGCGACGACGCGCGGCTGCGCGCGGCCGTGGAGCGCGCCAGGGACGTGCAGTCGGCGCTGCGCCGCGCGCGGCCCGAGCCGCTGCCCGCCGGCCTGCGCCGCAAGCTGCTGCGGATCTCCGGTCCCGCGCTGCCGCGTTGGCCGGCGCTCGCGATGGCGGCGAGCGCCGCGGCGGCGGCCATGATCGCGCTGCTGCTGTGGCACCGGCCCGAGCCGCCCGCGCCGGCACCCGACGAGCGCGCCGCCGCGGTCGCGGACTTCGAGCTCGCGATGAAGTACATGCAGAAGAGCGCCGCGATCACGCACAAGGAAGTGAGCGACCGCATCGGCGGCGGGCTGCAAGAAGCGTTGACCGTGAGCGGCAACTCGCTCCGCGAGTCGGCGAAGCGCACGAACACCGGAGGCTGACGACATGACGACTCGACTTTCCTTTGCCGCAACGGCCCTGCTGACACTCTGTGGAGCGGCGCGCGCCCAAAACGGCTATTTCGACTTCGGCCAGATTCCGGGGCTCGACGCCGAGCCGACCGTGCAGATCGACCTGAACCCGATGATGCTCGGCTGGGTAACGCAAGCCGCGAAGCAAGACGATCCTGAAGCCGCAAAGGCGATCGCGAGCCTCAAGGGCGTGCGGGTGCTCGTCTACGAAAACATCGACGCCTCCGTGAAAGCGGTGAGCCAGTTCATCGCGGACGCATCGCGCAAGCTCGAAGGCGACGGCTGGCAGCGCACGGTGTACGTGCACGACGGCGACGACAACGTCCGCATCTACATGAAGCCAGGCGACCCCAAAGCCCCCAAGGCGGAGATCGCCGGGTTCGTGGTCATGGTGGTCGACGACAGCGACGCCGTGTTCATCAACGTGGCTGGCCCGCTCGACCCGGAGCAGCTCGGCCGGCTCACGGGCGGGCTCGGCTGGGGCGGCATGCTCAACGGATTCATCGGCGGCTCGCGGAACCACGACGAGGAACGCGATCACGACCGATGATGCCCCTGCGCTGGACACCTTCGGCGCGACCGCCAGGATGGCGGGCCGGCCGCGGCTTTTGAGCCTGGGGCGCGACCGCGGTGCCGGTTTCGACCAACTAGTGGCGCGGCGCGCGAACCGCGCTCCCGGCGCGGCCCCGCGCCGCTCGCCAGCATTCCGCGGCCACACAATGAGTTACGTCTTCGATGACACACTGGCACGAAACCTGCCATGGGAACGGGCGAGCGAGCGTCGGCGCCGGCGGATAATCCAGGCGCGCGGGGCGAGCTCCGGGGTAGGCCGCGGGGTCGGATCCGATGGGGTCCGGCCCCGCGAGGCGGGAGGAAAACGGTGATCGAGCTGTCGGCTGTGACCAAGCGCTACGCGCCGGCCGAATCCGAGCGCGCGGCGCTCGACGGTATCGACTTGAGCGTGGAGCGGGGCGAGTTCGTGGCCGTCATGGGCCCCTCGGGCTGCGGCAAGACGACGCTGCTCAACATCGTGGGTTTGATCGACGCCCCGACCACCGGGCGCTACCTGTTCGCGAATCAAGACCTCGCGGGGCGCTCGGAGAGCGAGCTCACGGAGCTCCGCAAGCGCAACATCGCATTCATCTTCCAAGCGTTCCAGCTGATTCCCGAGCTCAGCGTCTACGAGAATGTCGAGCTGCCGCTGCGCTATCAGTCCGCGCCGCGAGCTCGGCGGCGCACGGCGGTGCGCGAGGTGCTCGAGCTGGTGGGTCTCGACCTGCGCGCGAAGGACTACCCGGAGGCGCTGTCGGGCGGCGAGCAACAACGCGTGGCGATCGCCCGCGCGCTCGTCAACGATCCGCGAGTGATCCTCGCCGACGAGCCCACGGGCAACCTCGACCGCGGCAACGGGGCAACGGTGCTCGACATGCTCTGCACGCTGAACCGCGAGGGCGCGACCGTGATCGTGGTCACGCACTCGCCCGCGTGCGCCGAGCGCGCGGACCGCATCGTACATCTGCTCGACGGCCGGATCGTGGGCGCCGCACAAGCGAGGATCTGACCGATGCTAGGCCACTATCTCACGATCGCGCTGCGCAACCTCGGGCGCGCACCGTTCACCGCGGCGGTCAACGTCCTGACGCTCGCTCTCGGCCTCGTCGCGTTCGTCGGCGCGTATGCCGTGTCCGCGTACTGGGGCAGCAGCGAGCGAAGCTTCCCCAACGCCGGCCGCACCTACGTGATCACGGCCAGCCTCGCGCTGAAGGACGGCAGCATCGCGAGCGGCAAGATGCCGCAGACCACCGAGCTCTACGAGAAGTACCTGCGGATCGACTTCCCGGAGCTCGAAACCATCGCCCGCGCCAACGTGTGGAACCGCCAGTCCTCGGTGTCGGCCGAGGGCCGCATGAACCGGCTCGTCGCCGCGGCCGTCGACCCCGAATTCCTCGACATCTTCCCGCTGCCGTTCGTCGCGGGCGACCCGCGCACCGCCCTACGCTCGCCGGACGGCGTGCTGCTGACGGAAGCCGCGGCGGTGCGGCTGTTCGGCACCGCGGACGTGCTCGGCAAGACGGTAACGCTCGGCGGCAATCTCCTCGACGCCACGGTCACGGGCGTGATCGCCAAGATCCCCGAGCCGTCGCACATGGCCACCGGGCCGTCGGCGTCGATGCCGTTCGAGCTCATGGCGTCGTACGACCTCTACGACCGGCTGCGCCAGGTCATCAATCGGCCGAGGCCGCAGGCCGGCGCCGCGCCGCCCGGTGCCACCCCAGCCGGCGGCACCGCGCAACAGGCGGGCGGCAGCGTACCCCAAGCCGGCGGTACCCCTGCGGCGCCGGCGGCCGGCGCGCCACCGCAGCCTTCGGCCGATCCGGCGGCCGCTGCGCCGGACGCTGCGCCCCCGCCGCAGCGCGAGAACTGGCTCGGCGGCTACTGCTGCACGACCTACGTGATGTTGAAGCGCGACGGCTCGCTCACCGGCCGGGATCTCGAGCGGCGGCTCGCGGACTTCGCCCGCCGCCGCGTGCCGCCCGACCAGCTCGAGCTCGCGAACGTCGACATCGGCGCCGTGCCTGTCACCGGGCTCATGGTGGCCCAGCTCGACGGGCAGCTCCTGGGCAAGGCGGGCCGGTGGGTGTCGATCACGACGCTCCTGTTCGCGCTCGGCGCGCTCGTGCTGTTCGTGGCGTGCGTGAACTACGCGAACCTCGCGACGGCGCGCGCGGCGCGGCGCGCGCGCGAGATCGGCCTGCGGAAAGTCGTCGGCGCGCATCGCGGCCAGATCGTGGGTCAATACTTGCTCGAAGCGGCGCTGCTCACCGCGGCGGCGCTCGCCGTCGCCGTGGTCGCGGTCGAGCTCGTCGCACCGGTGGTGCGCAACGCGGTCGGCATCGACATGCGGCTCGCGCTGCTCGGCTCGCCGCGCTTCTGGGTGTTCATCGCGGCGCTGCTCGCGGGCGTGACGGTGCTCGGCGGCGCGTATCCGGCGTTCGTGCTGTCGCGCGTCCGGCCGATCGAGGCGCTGCGGCTCGGCCGTGTGCGGATCGGCCCGCGCTTCGCCTCGACGATCCTCGTGGGCGCGCAGTTCGCGGCCGCGAGCTTTCTCCTCATCGCCGTGCTCGTGATGTATCTGCAGAACGCCGAGCTCGAGCGCACGGCGTTGGGCGCCACGCGCGACCAGCACCTCGTCGTCAACAACTTCACGCCCGTAACCGGCGTGTCGGGCGACGTGCTGATCGCGGAGCTCGAGCGGCTGCCGGGAGCGAAGAGCGTCACGGCGATGGGTTCGGCGCCGTGGAGCGACAACGTGAACCTCGAGCTGTTGTCGCGCACGCCCGAAGCCGCCGCGGGCTTCAAGACGGCGTTCCAGAACGCCGTCGCGTACGACTTCTTCGCGACGCTCGACATTCCGCTGATCGCGGGCCGCGTCTTCGACCGCGACCACAACGACATGCCGCCGCAGGACTCACCGCAAGGCTCGAATAGCGCACCGCGGCCGACCGTGAACATCGTGATCGACCGCGTGCTCGCGGCACAGCTCAACTTCGCCTCGCCGCAGGAGGCCGTCGACCAGATCGTCTACGTGCCCGCGGCCCTGGGTGACCAGGCGGCAGCGATGCGCGTGATCGGCGTGGTCGAGAGCCGGCCGTTGTTCCTGCGCGGCTTCGGCGCGACGTCGAACATGTATCGGCTCCAACCGGGCGGCGGCATGCAGAACATGATCGTGCGCTTCGCACCCGCGGACGTGGCGGCCGGCGTCGCGGCCGCCGAGGCGGCCTGGCGGCGCCTCGCCACGCAAGCGCCGTTCACGCGCCGCTTCATGGACGAAATGTTCGACCAGAGCTACGAGCAATTCGCGCGCGTGAATCAGGTGTCCGCGGGGCTCGCGCTGTTCGCGTTCGTGATCTCGGTGATCGGCTTGTTCGGCATGGCGATCCAGGTGGCGAGCCGCCGCACGCACGAGATCGGCGTCCGCAAGTCGATGGGCGCGCGCAAGCGGCAGATCGTCGCGATGCTGATCAAGGACTTCTCGAAGCCCGTCGTCATCGCCAACGTGCTCGCGTGGCCGCTCGGGTACTTTGCGGGCCAGGCATACCTCAGCGTGTTCATCCAGCGAATGCCGTGGACGCCGCTGCCGTTTCTCGCGAGCCTCGCCGTGGTGGTCCTGATCGCGTGGGCCGCCGTCGGCAGCCAAGCGCTGCGCGCGTCGCGCGCGAATCCCGCGACCGTGCTGCGGCTCGAGTGAGGCGCGACGTGCCGATCAAGGAAAAGTTGAGGACGCTCGGCCGCCGCCGTGACGTGCGCTACGCGCTCACGTTGCCCGAGCGCGCGGTTCGGTCGGTGTCGGCGCTGAGTGCGGGCATGGTGCGCGAGATCGCCCACGTGGCGCTGCCGATCGGGGTGCGCCGCGGCCGGCTCTATCGCAACCTCGTCGACGTCACGCTGCGCTTTCTCATCGAGGAAGTGGGCGAGGTCCCGGCGTCGGTACCCTCCGAGCGCGCGGTCGAGAACTTCCTGCTGCGGCGCACGGCCGGCAACGGCATCGAGCTCATGGGCCTGCTCGCGTTTCGAGCGTCGCCCGTGTGGGTGCTCGCGGCGCTCGCCGACCTCTGCGGCTTGGGCCGGCAGCTCCTGCCCGAGATCGCCGCGGCGCTGCGCGAGGAAGGTCTGCTGCGCTCCGACGAGTCGTTCGCCACGATGGACCAGCTGCTGCGCGGCCTCGAGGGCAGCGCCGCCCAGCTCGCGAGCACGGTCAACACGCCGCCGCTCGACGTCGCCGGCCTGCGCGAAGAGTGGACCAAGCTCGCGGCGGAAGTGCGGCAGCTGCCCGCGCCGAAGCTGCCGTCGCGCGAGGGCGTAGTCGGGGTTTGGCGCGAGCTGCGCGACGAGGCCGCCGCGCAGCAGCGCTCGGTCTTCGAGATGTCGTCGTTGCTCGCGATCTCGGCGGTGAGCGAGCTGCCGGAGCGCGTGCGCGTGCTGTCGAAGTCGGCGGCTCTGGCGCTCGGGCGCAGCGGCACGGTGCTGTCGGAGGGCCTGCTCGACCACTACCGGCAGTCGCTGCAGGAGATTCGCCGCGTGGGCTTCTTGAGCTACGGCGCCCGGCAGCTCGCGCCCTACGCGCGGGCCGCGCTCGCCGCGTTCGCGCCGTCGCGCGCCACGCTCACGGCGAGATGGCTCGACCGGCTATGAGGGTTAACATCGGCGTTCGGAACAGGTCAAAGCAGGAGCCAACATGGTAGACGAACCCCCGCGCGACTACGCTCAACAGCCCCCGACGGGTGGCCGTGCGTTCGAGGAGCACGTGAAATCGCGCTCCACGTGGCTGCGGCTCGTGTTCATGATCATCATGTGGGTGCTCTACGAGGTCACGCGCTTGGTGACGGCCGTGGTCGTAATTTTGCAATTCCTGCACGTGCTGTTCACGGGCGAGACCAACCCGCGTCTCAAGAACTTCGGCCAGTCTCTCGCGGCCTACACGCACCAGATGGTGAGCTACCTCACCTTCAACACCGAGGTGCGGCCGTTCCCCTTCGATGCCGAGTGGCCCACGGCAGCGACGCGCGACTGAGCCGGAGCGGCGGCCTTCGCGCCGCCGGCGTCGAGGGCCTCGCCGGCCTCGATGAGCTTGCGGACCGTGTTCCAGTTGCGCGCGGTGCCGGCGAGCCCGAGCTCGGCCTCGATGAAGGCGTTCGTGAGCTTCGAGCGACCCGCGCCGTTCGGATAGTAGAGATAGAGCTCCGGGCCGCGGATCTCGATGATCTCCGGGCCTCGATGCGCCTCGAGCAACGCCGCCTGGGCCTTCTTGTCGGGCACGCCCGCGAGAAACATCACGTGGAGCTTGCCCGGGTCTTGGCGCTCGGAGAGCGCGGGGCCGCGCTCGACGAGCATGGTGAGCTCCGGCAACGTGCGAAGCAGAATCTCGATCTTGAGGTCGAAGCGCCGCTCGATCTCCTGCACCAGGCGCTTCGCGAGCCGCGCGCGGTCCTTCAGGTTGCTGCGAAACAGCACGTTGCCGCTATTGAGCAGAGTGCGGACGTCGCGGAGCCCGACGGACTCGTAGAGGTCCTTGAGCCCGTCCATCCTGATCTGGTTGTTACCGCCTACGTTGACGCCGCGCAGCATCGAAACGAATACGCTCATGCGCTAGCGCTTCGGCGCGTCGACGAGCTCGAGGAATCGCCAGGTCTGACCCTCGGCGAGGCCCGCGAGCTCGCGGCCGACCTGCCTGAACACCGGCGGCGAGCAGACGACGTGCTGCGTGCCCGCATTCATGTCGCGGAACAGCCGTTGAATCGTGCCCGCGCGCAGCCCCATCGTGCCCGCGGACCTGTACACGAAGGCGGCGACTTCCTGGCAGGCCCACTGGATGTGCCCCATCGCGAGGCGGATCAGCGTGTGCTGGCGAACCGAAAGCTTGTCGCCGCGCGCGATGGTGTCGCGCACGTCGGCCCACGTCTCGTAGACGAGCGCGCGCGCCGAGCGGTACGTCCCTTCCGCCTGCGCGAAACCTTCCTGGAAGCTCTCGCTCGAGGCCTGCGTGCCCGCGCGGCCGCCGCGCGCCTGCAAGCTGGCCGCGAGCTCGTCGAGCAAGCGCCGGCCGATGCCGCACGCCCAGCCCGAATGGCACATGCCCGCGAAGCCGACGATGCCGATCGTGTAGAGCGAGCCGCCGCGTTTCGGCGTCTCGGTGAGCGCGAAGTGCGTGTACGACTCGGGCACGAACGCACCGTCGATCTTGTAGTCGATGCTGCCGGTGGCGCGCAGCCCGAGCACGTCCCAGTTGTCGATCAGCGTCGCGTTCTTGACCGGCAGCACGAAGATCCGCGCCTCGCCGGTACCCTGGATGACGCCGAGCGTATGGATGTGCGTACCGTGCTTGATGCCGGACGCGAAGCTCCACGCGCCGGTCAACCTGAAGCCGCCGCTCTCGGGCACCGCGGTGCCGGGCCGTGTGCCCTGGCCCGCGATCACGGGCAGCCGGTCGCCGCCGAAGAGCTCTCGGACGGCCTCGTCGCCGAGATACGCGGCGCCGGTGCCGATCGCGAGCGCCGCGGCCATGAGCACCCAGCCCGCCGACGGGTCGCCGTAGGCCACGTTCTCGATGACTTGGAGCGCGCTCACGGGATCGAGCTCGGCCCCGCCCCGCACGGACTTCGGCGTCCACATCCCGAAGAGCCCCTCGCGATGCAGCGCATCGACCACCGTGTCATGAAGACGTCCCTGCTTGTCGCCGTAGTCGGCGTGCTCCTTGGCGAGCGCCGCCACCCGCTTCGCCCGTTGCGGCAGATCCATCGTCGTTCCCCTGGGAGAGCACCAATTAGTACGAGACTGCACGCTAAATGGGCGCAGTCCCGAACGGCAAGTTAATTAACGGTTATCCCGTCTCGACGGAAAGGTTAGACGAGGAAGTCGTCCGCCGCCAACGACGTTGAGGTTACGCCCTGCAAAAGTAATGAGTCGCCGCCGCCGAAGTCGAGCAGGGCGCCCCCTACGGTATCGCTCAAGTGCGCCTGGACGTCGGCGAACGTGTCGAAGCCGATGAGCTGGCGCAGGTCAATCACGTCGTCGGTGCCGGCGCCCGCCAGGAAGTCGCTCACCACGTCAGCGCCGTCGCCCTGCGCGAAGACGATCAGATCGTCGCCAGGACCTGTGAGGATGCTGTCGCCCCCCGTCCCGCCGATCAGCGTGTCGTCACCATAGCCGCCCCGCGCTCTGCGCGGCCGCGGTCGAGCGATCATTGGTGTTGCTACCAGACATACGAACTCCCCCCGAGAAGTCCCGTCGATCGGATTGCAGGCCGTTGTGTGCGGCGCGTTCTTAGTTGGTTCTCGACTCAGCCTAACAGCGGCCGCCGAGCGGCAGTGTCAGGTCGCTGACAGTTCTACTTTGAAGATCGCGACGGTCGTGAGATTGGCCAGAAATTCATGAACTTTCAAGCGCGGCGAAATGCGTAGATCGAAGGTGGGACGCGGCCTTTTGTTATTGGTAAATCCCAAAGTCATTTCTGTCGCCCACGCCGAGATTCTCGTCTTGACTCTCCGCGGAGCCACATCCCACGTTCCTCCGCGCGCCTTTGACGCGGAGCCCGCGCGCGGGTGGAGTCGTGTCTTACTTTGGCCGTTGGCCTCATCGCAGGCGGCGGCCACACCTCGAAGGGCCTTCCCGAGACACGCCGGAAGACCCTTCCCTGGTGCGCGGCCAAAGTGAGACACGACCGCGGGTGGTATCCTATTGTTTTAGCAGGATCCCACGCTCGGCCTCGAGCCCTCCGCCAATGCAGCCCCCGAACCTCGCCGCCCGCCTCAACGCTCCGGAGCTCTTCGGCTACCGCAAGTATTGGGCCGAGCGGCTTACGCCCGCCCCGTTCCTGCCGATGACCCGCGACGAGATGGACGCCCTCGGCTGGGACCAATGCGACGTAATCCTCGTGACCGGCGACGCCTACGTGGACCATCCGAGCTTCGGCATGGCGATCGTCGGGCGCGTGCTCGAGGCGCAGGGCTTCCGCGTCGGCATCATCGCGCAGCCCGACTGGCGCTCGACCGTCGACTTCGAGGCGCTGGGCGCGCCCGCCCTGTTCTTCGGCATCACGGCCGGCAACATGGACTCGATGGTCAACCGCTACACGTCCGACCGGCGCGTGCGCCGCGACGACGCGTACACACCCGACGGCATCGGCGGTGCGCGCCCCGACCGCAGCGTCCTCGTCTACGCGCAGCGCGTGCGCGAGGCGTTCGCCGACTCGACGATCGTGATCGGCGGCATCGAGGCGAGCCTGCGGCGCATCGCGCACTACGACTATTGGCAGGAGAAAGTTCGCCGCTCGGTTCTGCTCGACGCGCGCGCCGACTTGCTCGTGTTCGGCAACGGCGAGCGGCAGATCGTGGAGATCGCGCACCGGCTCGCGGCCGGCCAGCAGCCCGCCGACATCCGCGACATCCGCGGCACGGCGTTCTTGGGCAACCGGGCGGGCGAAGGCTGGACCGAGATCGACTCCACGCGGCTCGACACGCCGGGCCCGGTCGACAAGCACCCTGATCCCTACGCGATGGAGAGCGAGATCGCGGCCACCGCGCGCGCCGAAGCCGCGAAGGAGCCCGGCGTCACCGTCGTGCGCTTCACGCGCAAGGTCGCGAGCGCCGACCGCGACAAGAGCTACATTCGCCTCCCGAGCTACGAGCAAGTGGGCGACGACCCGGTGCTCTACGCGCACGCGTCGCGGATCCTGCACATGGAGTCGAACCCGGGCAACGCGCGCGCGCTCGTGCAGCGCCACGGCCCGTCCGACGTGTGGCTCAATCCGCCGCCGGTGCCGCTCACGAGCGCCGAGATGGACGCGATCTACGAGCTGCCGTACCAGCGGCGGCCGCACCCCGCGTACGGCGAGTCGAAGATCCCCGCGTACGACATGATTCGCTTCTCCGTCACGATCCAGCGCGGCTGCTTCGGCGGCTGCACGTTCTGCTCGATCACCGAGCACGAGGGCCGGATCATCCAGAACCGGAGCGAGGACAGCGTGCTCCGCGAGATCGAGACGATCCGCGACACGGTGCCGGGCTTCACCGGCGTGATCTCGGACCTCGGCGGGCCGACGGCGAACATGTACCGGCTCGCGTGCAAGAGCCGCGAGATCGAGGCGGCGTGCCGCCGGCCGTCGTGCGTGTATCCGGGCGTGTGCCCGAACCTGAACACCAATCACGCGCCGCTGATCAAGCTGTACCAAAAAGCGCGCGCGCTGCGCGGCATCAAGAAGGTGCTGATCGCGTCGGGCGTGCGCTACGACCTCGCGATCGAGTCGCCGGAGTACGTGAAGGAGCTCGCGCAGCACCACACCGGCGGGTACCTGAAGATCGCGCCCGAGGCGATCGGCGAAGGGCCGCTGTCGAAGATGATGAAGCCGGGCGTCGGCACGTACTACAGGTTCAAGGAGCTGTTCGACCGGTATTCGAAGGCGGCCGGCAAGGAGCAGTACCTGATCCCGTACTTCATCGCGGCGCATCCCGGCACCACCGACGAGGACATGCTCGAGCTCGCTCTGTGGCTCAAGGAAAACGGCTACCGCGCGGACCAAGTGCAGGCGTTTCTGCCGGGCCCGATGGCGACCGCCACAGCGATGTATCACTCGGGCAAGAACCCGTTGCGCAAGATCACGCGCGACTCGGAAAACGTGCGCGTCCCGAAAGGCATCAAGGTGCGGCGCTTGCACAAGGCGTTCTTGCGCTATCACGACGCGAACAACTGGCCGATGCTGCGGGCCGCGCTGAAGCGCATGGGCCGCGAGGACCTGATCGGCAGCGGTAAGCAGCAACTCGTGCCGCGCTGGCAGCCGAAGGGCACGGGCGGCGAGCCCGAGGGGCGCCGCCGAACGCCGCGCGGCGGGCCGCGAGCCGCGGCCGCGCCGTTTCGCACGCAGCACGTGCGCTATCGCACTTCCGACAAGACCTGAGGACTGGTGGAATGAAAACGAGAACGATGCTCGCCGCCCTGTTGGTCGGCTTCGCTGCCCTGCCCGCGTTCGCCCAGAACGCGGCGGACTGCCCGCTCGGGCGCGACCTCGTGCTGGACAACGGCAAGATTCACACGCTGGACGCCGCCGACACCGTGGTCACGAGCGTGCAGATCTCCGGCAACCGCTTCGCCGTGGTCGGCGGCCGGCCGAAGACGTCGGCGTGCACGCAGCGCATCGACTTGAAGGGCCGCACCGTCGTCCCAGGGCTCATCGACAACCACAACCACGTCGTGTTGCTGGGCCTGCGGCCCGGTCACGACACGCGGCTCGAGAACGCGACCTCGATCGAGTCCGTGCTCGCGGCGATCAAGGCGCGCACAACCGAGGTTCCGCGCGGCGAGTGGATCACGTCGATCGGCGGCTTCGACATCAACCAGTTCACGCCGCCGCCGGCGATGCCGCGCTTCCCCACGCTCGCGGAGCTCGACTCCGTGTCGCCGAATCACCCCGTCTACATCCAGATGTCGTTCTCCGGCCCGTCGGTCACGAACAGCCTCGGCAAGGCGTTCTTCGCGAGCAAGGGCATCGAGGTCGGCGCCGAAGGCTCGCTCGCGGGCGGCTTCCAAACGCCGAACCCGACCACCAAGGCGCTCTACGCGCTGCGCCAGCTGCAGACACTCGACGACCAGAAGCGCGGCACGCGCGACGCGATGCGCTACGCAGCCACGGTCGGCATCACGACCCACTTGGACCAGGGCGGCTTCCCGTCCGCGCACGACGACACCGACGGCGCCGCGCACTTCGACGAGTACCACGCGTACGACGCGCTGCTCGCGCTGTATCGCGACGGCGAGCTCATCACTCGCTTCAGGATCGACTTCCTCCACATGGAGGCCGACGAAGGCACGCCGCACCTGAAGGCGCGCCTGGCCAATGTCTTTCCGAAGTACGGCGCCGACATGCTGAAGACCGTCGGCATCGGCGAATTCACGGCGAGCAACCAGGCGATCCTGACGAACGCGTCCACTGCCTGGGAGAACGGAACGAAGCTCGTAGCCGAGGCCGGTTGGCGCAACGAGAACCACTCGCTCACCGCCGGCGACTTCAAGCTCATCATCGACGGCTGGGTGAAGGTGAACGCCGCGATGCCGGCGCCCGGCATCACCAACCTGCGCTGGGTGGTGGCGCACGTGCCGTTCATCACTCAGGAGTACGCGGACAAGCTCAAGGCGCTCGGCGGCGGCGTGAGCGTGCTCGGCGGCTGGCGGTACATCAGCGGCACGGCGCAGCAGAACGGCCCGCCGTTCAAGATGCTCAAGGACAGCGGCATCCACATGGGCATGAGCTCCGACGGCATGCAGATCTCGCCGATGAATCCGTGGCTCGGCCTCTACTACGTGGTCACCGGCAAGAACGCGCGCGGCGAGCTCATCAACGCGGGTCAGACGCTCGAGCGTAACGACGCGATCAAGCTCTACACCGCGGCCAACGGCTGGTTCCTGAACGAGGAGAAGCTGCTCGGCACCATCGAGGCCGGCAAGTACGCCGATCTCGTCGTGCTCTCCGGAGACTACTTCGACTCGAAGACGGTACCCGACGACGCGATCAAGCAGATCCACTCCGTGCTAACGGTTGTCGATGGGCGCATCGTGCACCGGGAGTCGGGGGCGCTGTAGCGCCGCAGAGTGGCGGCCGCTCGCGCCGGCTCTACGCGTCGAACGGGTTGAGGCTGTCGGCTCCGGAACCCGCCACGTCGGCGGCATTGCGCGTGACGAGCGTAAGGCCGTGCACCTTCGCGGTCGCGGCGAGCAAGCTGTCGATCACTGGAAGCGGCCGAAGCGCGTTCATTCGTCCCCATTCGTCCGCCACGGGCTGGGACACCCCGAGTATTCGTGAACCGAAGGCCTCCCGTACCTGGCTCAGCCAGCTCTCCAGCGTCGCTGCTCGGGCCGGGTCATGCCCTCTCGCACGCTCGACGCCTTGGCGAATCTCGCCGAGCACCAAGACGCTAAGGTACAGCTCGGTGTCGTCGATCGATTCGAACCAACGAACGACGTTGGCGTTTGCGCGCGCTCCCTTGCGGACCTCCGAAATGACGTTCGTGTCGATCAGATAGCTCACAGATCGATCTTGCGGACGCGTTCACGGGAGCGCTTGATTTGCACACCTTGCAACGGCGCCGCGGCGAGCAGCGCTTTGAGCCCAAGCGTATCGTCGCGGCCCATCGACGCGCGCAGCTGCTGCCTCACGCGACCCGCACCTTCCTCGTCGGTTCGCAAGAGTCGCGCGAGCCGGCGAATTAGCGCCGCGTCAGGCGCGGAGGCGTGCACCTCGACCCGCTGCAGGCCCCGGTGCTTGAGGCGGCGCCGGTGACTTCGTACGGCCTTGGTGTGCGAGGCACTCACGGTGATCTCCGGAGATATATCCGGAATTTTATCGACCATACCGCTACTTCGTCAAGTCAGCCTGTCGTGATCTTGCCCACGTCCCGCCCACCCCCGCGATTTCCTTTTCTCGCCGCCCCGATCCGAAATGCGTTGATTCGCTCGCGCGCGGTCAGCGAGCCGCGTCGCCGGCCGCCGTGCTCGGGCCGAGCGTCGTGAGGATTTGGAGCGCCTGCGCCTCCGCGATCGGGTAGAGCCGCCCGAGGTTGCAGCCGAAGATCTTGCGCGTGTCGCCCTCGCGGAACGGGTACACGCGGTCCTGATCGCAAATGCGCCGCTCGAGCCGTTGCTCGTTGGTGATGCCCGTCGTCGGGCGCTCCGGACCGACCACGAACTCACCCTGCCGCTCGAGCCCCGGGCACGCCTGCTCGAGGATGCTGAGATACGCCTGCTCGTTGCGCCCAAAGAAGATCACCGCGCCGTCGTTCACGACGCCGGTCCTCACGATCGAGGAGCTGAACACACAGTCCTTGCTCGCCGCTTCGAGGTATTCCGCCAGCCGCAGATTCTCGGTCGGACCGATATGCGTCGCGTACAGATTCATCACGGCCTCGGCCTCGGCGACGGCATGGTTGTTCCGCGCGATCAGCGCCGCTCTCTGGAACGCGGGCGCGGCGTCCCCGCCGGCGGCCTCGAGCTCCGTCTTCACGCAGCCCGCGTACGCGACGATCGCATCCGAGTAGCGCCGCACGGCCCGCAGCACGTCCCCGACGTCGTCACCCGCCCTTTCGGGGATTGCGACCAGCGCCGGCAAGTCGCAGGCCGCGGCGCTCGAGCACACGAGCAACAGTACGTAAGCGAAGTGACTGGGTTTCATCGGCGCTCCGACCTTGCGCCGCATATTAGCGAACTGGGGAGCAGCGCGGAATGATCCGCGCGACTGACGGCTACTTCGCCTGACCCGCCGCGCGCGGCGCCGCGATCTCGACCTGCTGCGGCCGCGGCGCGGCCCGGCCGATGAAGAAGCCCTGCGCATAGTCGATGCCGTACTTCGCGAGCAGCGACAACGCCGCGGCGCTGTGCACATACTCGGCCACGGTCTGCATCCCGGCCGCGCGCGCCACCTCGCCCACCATCCGCACCATGCTCTGGTCGACCTTGTCGCGCGGCAGGCCTTTGATGAAGCTGCCGTCAATCTTGAGGTAGTCGACCGGCAGCCGCTTCAAATAGCTGAACGAGCTGTAGCCCGTGCCGAAATCGTCGATCGCGATGCGGCAGCCCAAGTCGCGCAAACCCGCGAGCTGGCGGTCGGTCTTCACGGCGAAGCGCACGGCGAGCTGCTCGGTGATCTCGAGCGTGAGGCGGTCGCCCGACACGCCGTGGTCCTTGAGCAGCGCGCGCACGTAACCCGCGAGGCCCTCGTTCTCGAACGCGAAGCTCGAGAGATTCACCGACAGCGAGAAGCGCGGGTCCTCCCGGCCGAACTCCGCGAGCGCGCGCGCCGCCTGGCCGAGCACCCAGCGGTCGATGTCGGCCATGAGGCCGAAGCGCATGGCGGCCGGCAGGAACGTGAGCGGGCCGATGACGCCGTCGTCGGTCTTGAGCCGCAGCAGCGCCTCGTAGTGCGTGACGTCGCCGCTCTTGATGTGCAGCAGCGGCTGGTAGTACAGGACGAAGCCGTCGTTGCCGAGCGCGGCGCGGATCCGGTGCATCCAGTCCACGTCCTTCGCCATCTGCTCGCTGCGCTTCTCGGCCACGCTGTAGACCTCGAGCCGATTGCGGCCGCGCGACTTCGCCGTCTGGCACGCGATGTCGGCCTGCGCGATGAGCTCGTGCGCGCTGAAGCGGTCACCGTTGATGGACGCGATGCCGATGCTGCACTGGAGGTGAAACACGTGCTCCTGCTCCACGTGCTGGAGGCTGCGCATCAGCTCTAGCACCTGCGACGCCACGATCTTCGCGTCGTTGCGCGAGATGTCCTTGAGCAGCACCACGAACTCGTCGCCGCCGAAGCGCGCCACGAGGTCGTCGGTGCGCACGCCATGGCGGATCTGCTGCGCCGCGAGCTTCAAGAGCTCGTCGCCGGCCGCATGCCCGCAGGTATCGTTGACGTACTTGAACTGGTCGAGGTCGATGAAGAACAGCGCGCTGCGGCGTTTGTGCGCGGCACACTCCGCGATCTCGACGTCGAGGGCCTCGATCAGACGATGGCGGTTGTGCAGGCCGGTCAGCGGGTCGTGGTTCGCGAGGTGCAGCAGGCGGCTCTCGCGTTTTTGCAGCGCGCGGATCGTGTCCTCGAGCGCGGCCACGATCGCCTTGAGCTCCGTGTGCCGCGGGCTCGGAAACTCGACGTTCATGTCGCCCTGGGCGAGCTTGGCGAGCGGCTTTTGTAGATCTGACAGCGGCGCCAGCGCGCGCTTGAGGAACAGCCGGCCGCCGGCCCACGAGAACCCGAGCAGCAGCAGCAGCAAACCGCTCGCGAGCGCGAGCCGCGGCAGGAACACGCTCTCGTACGTCGAGAAGTCGAGGTCGACGCTCACGAAGCCGAGCAGCTCGGTGGACGTCCGGGCGCCGCCCGGATCGAGCTCGAAGAGCCCGTCGTCCGAGAACGACTCCGTCCAGATCGGGCCCAACAGCCGATACCGCTGCCCGCCGCCGCTCTCGGTGAGGAGATAGGGCGGCTCCGCCCCCGCCTTCGCCGCGAGCTCGTCGCGCTCGGCGTCGTCGAGCGCCGCGGCGTCGCCCTGCACGGCGCCGGACTCGTCGAGCGCCAACAGCGCGCCGCCGTCGGCGCGGTACCACGTAACGCGGTCGATCTCGGGATACTTGGCGATGAAACGCTCGACGCCGAGCACGGCGTCATGCTCGTCGTGATAGAACGGCGCGCCGAGCTCGTTGAGCTCCGCGCCCCAACGCGACGCCCACTGCCCGAGGTTGTCCCGGATCACGGAGCCCGACGTCCACGCGAGGCCCACGAGCAGGAACACGCCGAGCACGGCCGCGAGCACGACCTCGGCGAGCAGGACCTCGTTTACGAGGCTGCGCCCGCGCGCGGGCCGTCGCGCGGCGTCCGCCGGCTGCGCGTCAGTCGGCTGCGCGTCAGTCGGCGTCACGCACCACCCACGGCGCCAGCGGCGCACCGGTCACGCCGAGCCGGCCCGCCACGCTCGTATTGACCGTGAGCTTGGTCTCGGCGAGCGGGGTGAGCTGCGGCAGATCCTTCGTGGTGCCCGCGGCCACCCGCTCGATCACCGCGCGCACACCGCGCGCGACGTCGGTGGGCGTGCTGGTCGCGCTCATCAGCGCTCCCCACGGCAGCAACGACTCGTTGAACACGAGCACGCCCACGTCGTGTGCCACGGCGTAGCTCAGAAGATCGCGGAGCACGGCCGGGCTCAAGATCCGGTTGTCGGGGACGAGCCAGAAGCCGTCGACTTCGGACGCGAGCCGCTTGAAGAGATACAGGGTCTCGCGATCCGAGGACGACACGGCGTGCTTGATCTCGACGTCGTCGCCGGCCGCGGCGACGGCCTCCTCGACCAGCGTCGAGTGCGCGTCGCTCACGATCAAGCCGATGCGCCGCCGCTGCGGGTTCACCGACGTCCAGCCGCGCAGCGGCAGCGCGAGCGGCGGCATCGGGCTCACGCCCCAAACGCGGCGGCCGACTTCCAGAAATTCCTGATAGTTGAATACCTGGCAGAACACCAGCGGCGTGGCCGACAAGTTGGCGCGCGCGAACATGACGGCCTCGCGACCGACGGCCACGGCGAGCGACGGCTTGAGCGCGACGAGCGGATTCAAAAGATCCGACGACCCCGCGGCGCCCGCCGGGATCGGCACGAGCAGCGTGCGGTAACGCGCGTCGGGCAATTCCGCGGCGATCTCGGCGGCGACGTCGGCATAGCCTGCCGTGCCCTGCTCGAACAACACCACGACGTTGCGCGGCGCGGGCGGCGGCGGCTTCGCCGTGGGCGGCGCGACCGGCGGCGGCGCGGGCGCCGGCGTCACGACCTTGGGCGGCGGGCTCGCCTCCGCGATCGGCACGCGCTCGGGCTCCGGCGACGGCGCCTCCGGACGCAGGCCGGCGCAGCCGGCAAGCGCGAGCAACGCGGCGGCGACGGTCGCGCTCGAGACGGCGCGGCGGACACTCGTAGCGATCGGCATAGCGATCGCGCCAGCTTAGTGACGGACCGCACATTTCGGCGTGTCCAGGGTCACAGATCGGGGCGACAGCCCGCGCGGCCGGACCGCCGCCGAAGCAGTGGTATGACCCGCGACTCGGTCTCGTCTCACCGGCGCGGGCGCGACGCGAGCGTCGCGATTCCATGGAGTTGCTGAACGGCTGAAGGTACCATCGACGGCAACAAAGAGGCCCCCGCCGCAACGTCGCGTGCGCGAGCTGGGATCGGGAGGTCCCGTCATGGCGATCCGGAACACCTTTTCCGCCCCGGCGCGGTTGTCATCGCAGCCATCCCGTCCGCGAACCGCACCGAAGACTTCTTTCGGGGACAAGCTCGCACAAGGACTCGCTTACAAGCGAAGCCTGCTCCTCGCCGCCGGCCTATCGGGGCGCGGCGCGGATGAGCTGCTCGCCAGCGCCCCGATCACGAGCGCGGCCGATCGCACCACGGTCAAGGGTTTTCAGCAACGCAACCTGCGCGCATCGGGTGGCCTGAGCAACCTCGAGATCCAGGCGCTCATGAGCGCCTACAACCAATCCCAAACGCTCGCCTCGAGCGTGCAGAAGAAAGCGGACGACACTCACAAGGCCGTCATTGGAAAAATCTAGCCACAGCGAGCCGCGAGCCAGCCGAAGGCCGAGGCGGCGTCAGTCCGGCAGCGGCCCGCCGCGGTAGCACCACTCGAACGCGGCGGCGTCGGTCAGGATCTCTCGTCCGAGCCGGGCGGTGTCGGCCGAGATCGCGGGCGTCACACCGTCCTCGTGCGCCGCGCCCACCTTACCCTTGCGCACCATCGCACCCGAGTCGAGGATCGGGACCTCGGCAGCCGTCTGGATCTCGAACTTGCGCTCGTTCGCCTTCATCCAGCCGAACGACGTGTACTCGAGGATCGCCGGCCACTGCTCTGGTCTAGGCCGCAAGCCGAGGAACTCGGCGATCGTGCGCACAGAGCCGTCGTGGTCGCGCTTCATATCGGCGAAGTGCAGCAGCAGCACGTTCGGCCGCCCACGCAGCGGCCACCAGGCCGCGACGAAGCCGAAGATCATCGGAGCGAAGGCCTGCTGCGCAACGTCGTAATAGAACGAGTGGAAGTCAGGGCGCACGAACACTTCGCGCGGCGTGTGCCAGAGCTCGAACCAGGCGTCGGAGTGTGCCGCGACGAATGGATGCATCGACGCCAGAACCTCGTCCGGGTTGCGCACCACGACAACGTAGCGAACGTCGGGCGACGCACCCGGCGCCCGATACGGCAACGGGCCCGGCGGGGAATGCGTCTTGAACGCACGGCGTCGCCCGCGCGGCATCCGCTCGAGCTTCGCGAGTCGTTGCTCACGCGTGACGCTCGGCCCCGGAACGAGCTCGAGCCACGGCACCTCGACGTAGAGGTCCTCGAAGTCCGGATCGCCGCCCTCGCGCAGCTGATGCACGATGTTCATCGTCCACGTCGTGCCGCTCTTCACGGGCACGGAGACGACGATGTCGCCGTCGCGCCACTTCACGCGCCGCTGGATATCGACGTCGATCCAGCCGGGGCCGCGCGGCGGTTCGTCCGCCGGCGCTCGCGCCGCCGTTTTTTTGGGAGCGGGCTTCGCTTTTCGCGCGGGCGTTTTCTTGCGAGCGCGGGGCTGTTTGGACACGCGCGCCTTCTTGCGAGTCGCGACCTTCCTGCGACGCGGGGCATGCTTGCGAGTCATGTCGCTACTCTAACGCGGGAAGTCGGCGCAAACGTACGGCACCGCCGCGCGCACGAAGCGCCGCTCTTCCGCGCCGCCTACGAGGTCGAGGCGCAGCGCGAACGCGTCGTCCGTCGCTGCGACGACGGTGGCGCGGATTTCGACGCCGTCTTCTTCCCAGCGCAGCGCGCCGTCCGGGCCGGACGTCCAGTGCGACAGCCGATGCGTCTCGAAGCACGAGTCCTGGAGCAGGGTGCCGTCCGGAAGGAAGATCCACAACGCGCCGCGCGGCGCCGAATCGTCGGCGAGCGTCCACGCATGGCCGACGAATGCCGGAGCGGCGGGCGCCGTGCCCTGCGTTACCGGCTCCGAGGGCCGGGCGCAGCCGAAAACCACGAGCGCCGAGCAGATCGCGACGAGGCGCCGCCGCAACGTCAACGACCCTTCTTGGGCGCAGGCTTGGCCCCGGCTCGGGTCCTGGCCGCAGCCTTCGCGGCGGCTGCGGTCTTGGCCTTGCCGCCTGCCGAAAGCGCGTATTCCGCGGGCCGCGTCAACGACTTGATGAAGTCGACGCGGCGGAAGCGCGCGGCCGACCAGTCCTCGTCGATGGCGACCATGCGCACGGGCTCGAAGCCCGCCTTGCCGAGCTCGGCCCAGCCGTTGTCGCGGTTGAATTCGCAGGTGTATTTCTTCGACGACTGCTTCGGGTAGGCGAACCAGACGACCGCGTCGCCCGCCGCGCTCTTGCCCACGGACTTCGCGAGCGCGTCCACTTCCTTCTGCTTGGTGACGAACGCGAGCGAGAACGCGAGCTCGCCGCCGACGGAGCGCTTCACCGCCACGCCTTCGAGCGACGCGATCTCGGGCTCGAAGCTCGCGGGCGCCCCCACGACCACGATTTCTTTCTGGTCCTTGAGGTTCAGCTTCTTGAAGACCGGAGACATCGTCTCATCTCGGCCCGGCGCCGTCCTGCGCGCGCTGCTCGCGGCTGCCCTTGTGGTAGCGGCGCTGACCTTCGGTCATGCCGCCGAACTGATGCTTCTCGATTCGCCGTACGAGCTCGTCGTGCAGCTCGCTGCGCGCGCGCTCGTCGAGCGCGTGGCGGTTACGGGCGCGGCGCGTGGTCGACGCGTCGAGCGGCAGCGAATCGCGACACACCTCGCACGCGAGGTGATGCTTCGTGAACAGCGGCAAGACTCGCACGAAGAACAGCGACACCCACTCGGTCTCGTGCCAGATCCGCCACGACGCCTCCTTGCCGCAGCGCTGACAGTCCGTCTTGAGCAGCGACTCCTTGGGCTGCACCGTCTTTTGCCAACCGAAGATCACGAACATGCCCGCTACCTCGGCGGAGCGGCAAGGGTGCCGCCCTGCCGCGTCTGGTCGAAGACCTTGGTCGCGAGCGCGATCATGCCCGCGATGTCGGTCAAGTTGGCAGGCACCACGAGCGTGTTGGCCGTGCGCGCGAGGTTGCCGAGCTGCGTCACGTAGTCCTCCGCGATGCGCAGCTGCATCGCCTCGCGCCCCCCGGCCGTGCTGACCGACTCTGCCACGCGCCGCAGGCCCTCGGCCGTGGCCGTCGCCACCGCGAGAATCGCCTCGGCCTCGCCTTGCGCCACGTTGATTTGCTGCTGGCGCGACGCTTCCGACTCCTTGATCACGCGCTGCTTCTCGCCTTCCGCTTGATTGATTTTCGCGTCGCGCTCGCCCTCGGACGTGAGGATCACGGCGCGTTTCTCCCGCTCGGCGCGCATCTGCTTCTCCATCGCCTGGATCACGTCGCGCGGCGGATTGATGCTCTTGATCTCGTAGCGCAGCACCTTCACGCCCCAGGGCTCCGATGCCTTGTCGAGCTCGCTCACGACGTTGGCATTGATCGTGGCCCGCTCCTCGAACGTGCGGTCGAGCTCGATCTTGCCGATCTGGCTGCGCAGCGTGGTCTGCGCGAGCTGCGAGATCGCGAACTCGTAGTTCGCGATGCCGTAGGAAGCGCGCGCCGCGTCCAGGATCTGCATGTAGAGCACGCCGTCGATGCCGACCTGCACGTTGTCCTTGGTGATGCAGATCTGCTCGGCGATGTCGATCGCCATCTCCTTGAGCGTGTGCTTGTACGCGATGCGCTCCACGAACGGGATGAGGATGTGGAACCCGGCTTGCAACGTGCGGCTGTACTTGCCGACGAACTCGACGATGTAGGCGCTCTGCTGCGGCACCACGGTCGCCGTCTTCATCAGCACGAAGATCACGAGCACCGCGATCGCCAAAGTGAATATCAACGCTGTGTCCATGGATTCTCCGTCGCCCCGATAGCCTAGTTCATGCGCACGCGCAGAGTGAGCCCCTCGATGCCCTCGATCCGCACTTCTTCGCCCGCGGGGATCGGTCGCTCGCCGACGTTGAGCGCCGTCCAACCGGCGCCGCGATACTCCACGCGCAGCGACTTGCCGGGCGCGAGCGCCTCGGGGATCAGCACGAGCTGCGCGATGTCGCTATCGACCTTGCCGAGTGGACGTCTGCGGAGCTTCTCGTAGAGCTGCCTGCGCACGGTCAACATCGCGACGATGGAAAGCACCGCGAACGTCATCCATTGCGCCCAGCCCGGCAGGTCGACGCCGATCAGGCCGAGAAAGCCCACGACGAGCGCGCCGGCGCCGATGAAGATCAAGTAGAACTGCGCATCGACCGCGAATAGCTCCGCGGCGAGCAACAGCGCACCGACGACACACCAACCCCACCACGTCATAGCGTTTACCTCATCGGTTCGGCGCCCGCAGCCCAACCGATGCCCGCGAGCCGGCCCCCGCCGCGATTATCCAGGAGCCGGTGTCTCAATCAAGGGTCAGCGCGACTCGAGTTGCTTCAGCAGCGCTCTCGGGCGCCGTGAGCCGGTAGCTCGCACGGCGAGGTTTGCACCTTGCGGAAGTACGCGAGCACCCCGCCGAGCTGCCAATTCGCGGCAATACCTCTTTCTGATCATTTCGCCCAGAAACGGTCGGTGACGCTCCCACTTCCCCCGGTTAATTTTTCGTTGCATCTGCTAGCCAATGTCCGGTAGTTGACAGAGAGCGACGGTGACCTGTGGTAAACGGTGTTTGCCTCGTTCCGCGCGCAGCAACGCGCGACAGTCCCTCGTAACAGCTTCGCAACGGGAGCGAAACATGCAGCATCGACCATTGTGCCACGGGGGCTCCGCGATCCCTCGCGCCGCCCGGCTCCGGGCACCTGATCGTGGTTCCCGGCAGCATTGCGGCAGCCAACGTCGTAGGGACGCGCACGCGGAGCTCGGAACCGCGCAGAACGTCGGCATCAATCAGCAAAACAAGTTCGGCGTGATCGAGTTCGAAGCAACGACGGGTCAATGGATCACCGTGCAAACGTCAGCTTTGACCACGACGCCTTCGGGAGCGAGCGTCGGCTACCAAGTCTTCTCGCCCACCGGCGGACTGGTCGCATCTGGCCCGATAGGAGGCCCGAGAGCGTCTATTCACCTCCCGAAGGTCGCCGTGACGGGCACGTATCTCTTGACGTTTGCTTCGGGGAGCAGCAGCTCGATTCAGGTCACTGCCCCAGCGGCACGCAAGTCGCTTCGACGAGCGGCACGACGCAGGCCACGCTCAATCTCACGAACCTCGTGGCCGGGACCTACAGCGTCTTGATCGTCCCGCAGCTGGCAGCAACGGCGACCCTGCACGTTCAGATCCAGTGACGAGCACGCACGGCGAACGCATTCCAACATCACGACAAACGAAGGATTCCCCCATGGCCAACCGACACGCGAAATCGCTGACAACCGGCGCCGGCGCGTTGCTCGCGATGGTTGTCTTGACTGTCACGTCGCTGACCACTTTGGTGATCGCACCGACGGCTCACGCCACCGGCGGCCAGTGCAAGTGGGAAGGCGGCCAAGGCGCGGCCGGCGGCTTCGGGTATTGCGCGGCCGAGGACTGCATCGGCAACGGCGGTATGGCGCAGTGCTCCGCAGGCGTTGGAGCGCCCGCGCCCGGATACACCGACGCGCAAGTGGGCCCTGACAAGTGGGTCTACTCGATGTGCGACGACTCGGCCGCTTTCGTGGGTCACGCCGTCGTCTGGTGTCAGGTGACCGGCGGAACGTGGACGATTTCCCAAGGTACGGGGTACTGCATAAATACCCCAGAGCCTTTCATTACCTCCAACAGCACGAGCAGCGAGTCCGCGGCGGTCGACGCTTCCGACCATTGGATCGCCGCGATGTATCCCGGCTGCACGACGTCACTCGCGTCGGACAGCGGCTGGGGATCCGTGAGCACCTACCAATGTTGGAGCGGCTCCCCGCAGCAGAGCCTCGACATCACGATCTCGGGCTACAAGCAACGCCTCTACAACATCGGCGGCACCTGTTCGCAGTCGCAGTTCGACATCGTGCTCCGCAAGGATCGCGCGGCGAAATGCCCGGCGGGCTACAAGTCGCGCACCGCCGTGGGCGGGCCGGAGTGTTATCTGCCCGCCGAGTGTTGCGCGACCCGCGCCGGCAATCCCGTGTCGGTCGTCACGGGAACCAAGTATCAGCGCGAAGATGACTACCTGGTGGCCGCCGCGACCGGGCTCGAGCTGTCTCGTTTCTACAAGAGCACGGGCTACTACTGGCCCCACGACTTGACGGGCGTGTTAGCCGAACCGCTGAACAACCGCGACTTCTGGCGCCACACGTACGATCGCCGGCTCACCATCGTTTCCGGCAACGCCCAAACATCCGGCGTGCTCCAAGCCGCGGACGGCTCGCTGCGCATTTTCGACGCGAGCGGCAACGAGAGCACGCGCAACAACGGCACCAATGGCACAGGAGCGAAGCTCCAAGCCGTGTCGGGCATCGGCTGGGACGTGACGCTGCCGACCGGCCACGTCGAGCGCTACAACACCTCGGGCCGTCTGATCTCCATTACTGCGCTCAACGGCCAGGTTACGACGCTGTCGTACAGCGGCGTCAACTTGACGACGGTGACCGGTCCCTTCGGTCACACGCTCGCGTTCGGCTACAACTCCGACGGTCTGCTCGCGACGGTAACGTTGCCGGACGACGGCGTCATTTCCTACGGATACGACTCCCTCAAGCGTCTCACGTCGGTGACCTACCCCGACACCAAGACGAAGCTCTACCACTACGAGAACGGGTCGAACCGCTTCCTTCTCACCGGCATCACCGACGAGGACGGCGTGCGCTTCGCGACCTACGTCTACGACACGGCGGGCCGCGTCACGAGCGAGTCGCACGCAGGCGGCGTGGCGTCGCGCACTTTTACGTACGGCAACCTCGGCCAGCCGACCACGGTCACGGACCCGCTCGGCACGTCCACGCAGTTCACGTTCACCGTCGCGGCGGGCATGTACCGCCCCGCGTCGTACGCGCAACCGTGCCTCGACTGCGGCAGCGGCGGTACCACCTACGACACCGGCGGCAACATCGTCACACGCACCGACTTCAACGGTGCGCAGACCACCTACGCGTACGACACGACGCGCCGGCTCGAGACCTCGCGCACCGAGGCGTACGGCACGCCGCGCGCGCGCACGATTACCACGCAGTGGCACTCGACGTTCCGTCTGCCGACCCAGATCGACGAGCCCGGCCGGCGCACGAACTTCAGCTACGACGGGCACGGCAACGTGCTCACGCAGACGGTGACGGACACGGTCACGAGCGCGTCGCACACCATGACGTTTACCTACAATGGCGCGGGGCAGGTGCTCACGATGGACGGCCCGCGCACCGATGTGAGCGACACCAGCACGTTCTCGTACAACGCATGCGCCGCGGGCGGCGCGTGCGGCCAGCCGCTGACGGTCACCGACGCGGCGGGCAACCAGATGACCTTCTCTAGCTACGACGACAACGGCCTGCCGCTCACGATCACCGACGCAAACGGCACGATCACGACGCTGACCTACGACGCGCGGCAACGGCTCACGAGCCGAAACGTCGGCGGCGAAACGACGACGATTCAGTATTGGCCGACGGGCTTGGTAAAAAAAGTGACGCTGCCCGACGCGTCGTTCCTCTCGTACGAGTACGACGACGCGCACCGTCTCACGAAGATCATCGATACCGACGGCAACCACATCGTGTACACGCTCGACGGCGCGGACGACGTGGTCGCGGAGTCGGTATACGACACCTCCGACACGCTGGTGCTCACGAAGACGCGGCAATACGACGCGCTCGGCCGGCTCGAGGAGGAGGAAGGCTCGGCCGGCCAAACGGTGAGCTACGGCTACGACGCCAACGGCAACGTGCTCGCCGCAACCGACCCGATGGGCCGAGTGACGAGTTACGCGTACGACGAGCTCAATCGGTTGAAGAGCATGACCGACGCCGCGACGCAGCTCACCTCGTTCGGTTACGACCCGCTCGATCACCTGCTCTCCGTCACCGACCCGCGCAGCCTCACGACGAGCTACGGCTTGGACGCGTTCGGCGACACCGTGTCGCTTGCGAGCCCGGACACGGGCGCGAGCGCGTTCACGCACGACGCGGCAGGCCAAGTGGACGTCGCGACGGATGCGCGCAGCACGAGCGCGGACTACGCTCACGACGCCCTTGGGCGCGTGATGGAGATCGAGCACGCAGACCAGACGATCGAGCTCCACTACGATCAGGGCACGAACGGCGCAGGGCACCTCACCTCGATCGAGGACGGGTCAGGGACCACGACGTGGACGTACGACGGGCTCGGTCGCGTGGCGCAACGAACGCAGACGACCGACACCGTCGAGCTCGAGACCGGCTACAGCTACGACGCGCTCGGGCACCTGCAATCGCTGACGACACCGTCGGGGCAGGTCATCGGCTACAGCTACACGAGCGGGCGGGTAAGCGGAATCACCGTGAACGGCGCGGCGCTGCTCGCCGGCATCACGTACGAGCCGTTCGGGCCGACGACCGGATGGGAGTGGGGCA
>DASQOL010000142.1:0-8876 GCA_035644475.1 Gammaproteobacteria bacterium
TCGCCGTTCATCGCGATGCACATCGAGCAGCCCGGCTCGCGCCACTCGCCGCCGGCCGCGCGCACGATTTCATCGAGCCCCTCGGCCTCCGCTTGACGTTTGACCTCGTGCGAGCCCGGAACGACGAGCAGGCGCACGCGCTTCGCAACCTGGCGGCCGCGCAGCACATTGGCGGCTTCGCGCAAATCGCTGAGCCGGCCGTTCGTGCACGAGCCGATGAACACGACGTCGACCGGGGTGCCGAGCAGCGGCTTGCCGGATTCGACCTGCATGTAGTCGAGCGCCTTACGAAACGCCGGGTCGTTCTGCCGCGGCACCGCGTCGCCGATCGGGATCACCATGCCGGGGTTCGTGCCGAACGTGACCATCGGCGTGAGCTTCGACACGTCGATGCTCACTCGCTGATCGAAGCGCGCGTCCGCGTCGCTCGGCAGCGTGCGCCAGCGCTTGACGGCCGCATCCCACGACGCGCCCTGCGGCGCGAGCGGCCGGCCGGCCATGTACTGATACGTGGTGTCGTCCGGCGCGATCATACCGGCGCGCGCGCCGGCCTCGATCGACATGTTGCAGACCGTCATCCGCTCTTCCATCGTGAGCGCGGAGATCGCCGAGCCGCGATACTCGAGCACGTGGCCCGTGCCGCCGCCGACGCCGATCGTGCCGATGATCTTGAGGATGATGTCCTTCGCGGTAACGCCGTGCTGCAGCTTGCCGTTCACGTCGACCGCGAGTGTCCGCGGTTTGGTTTGGAGCAAGCACTGTGTCGCGAGCACGTGGGCGACCTCGGTGGTGCCGATGCCGAAGGCGAGGGCGCCGAACGCGCCGTGCGTGCTCGTGTGCGAGTCGCCGCACACGATCGTCTGGCCCGGCTGCGAGGCGCCGAGCTCGGGGCTCATCACATGCACGATGCCGCGCTCGCGGCTCGAGAAACCGCGGAGCTCGATGCCGAAGTCCTTGCAGTTCTGCTCCATCTGCCGAACCTGCTTGGCGGCAGCGGGCTCGCTGACGATCTCGAGCTCCTCGAGCGTCTTGAACGGCAACGTCGGCGTCGAATGATCAAGCGTCGCGAGCGACTTGTCCGTGCGCCGCACCTTGAGGCCCTGGGAGCGCAATAGATCGAACGCCTGCGGGCTCGTGACCTCGTGGATCAGATGCAGATCGACGTAGAGGATCGCGGGCGTGTCTTCGGTCTCCGGCGCAACGATATGCGACGACCAGACTTTCTCGAACAACGACTGTGCTGGCATGAGTGCTTCTTCGCGTGATGGGACTACTTGACCGCGATGGGCCGCTCGATGCGGCCGGTCTTCGCGTCCACGATGGGCTCGAGCCAGCTCCAGCGGTCGACGGTGGAGCCGTCGAACAAGCCGAAGAACAGCTTCTGGAGCCGCTCGGTGACCGGGCCGCGCTTGCCTTCGCCGACCGTGATCTTGTCGACGGAACGAACCGGCGTGATCTCCGCCGCCGTGCCGGTCATGAACACCTCGTCGGCGATGTAGAGCAGCTCGCGCGGGATGTTTTGCTCGACGACGGGCACGCCTGCGGACTCTGCGAGCCGCATGACGGTATCGCGTGTGATGCCCGACAGGATCGACGTCGCGACGGGCGGCGTCATGAGCTTGCCGTTCTTCACGAGGAACAAGTTCTCGCCGGCGCCTTCGCTCACGAAGCCCGCCGTGTTGAGCGCGATGCCTTCGTGGAAGCCGAGGCGGCGCGCCTCGAGCGTCACGAGCCCGCTCGAGAGATAGTTGCCGCCGGCCTTCGCAAGCGCGGGGACGGTGTTCGGCGCCACGCGCTGCCACGACGACACGCAGGCGTCGACGCCTTGCTCGAGCGCGCCCTCGCCAAGATACGAGCCCCATTCCCAGGCCGCGATCGACACGCTCGCCGGCTGGTCGATGTTGCCCGCGACGCCCATCTCGCCGTAGCCGCGGTAGACGATCGGGCGGATGTAGGCGCCGCTCAGCAGCCCGTTCTCGCGCACGACCTCGCGGCAGGCCGCGGTGAGCGCGTCACGCGCGAACGGAATCTTGATCCGATAGATCTTCGCCGAGTCGTACAGGCGGGCGATGTGATCGGTGAGCCTGAAGCCCATCGCGCCGTGCGGTGTCTTGTAGACGCGGATGCCTTCGAATACGGACGACCCGTAGTGCAGGGCGTGCGTGAGCACGTGCGTCGTGGCCTGTTCCCACGGCACCAATCGGCCTTCGTGCCAAATGTACTTAACCGTCTTGAGAGGCATCCGTCACTCCCGCCAAAAGTTGCCCGCCGAAAAATCGTCCCCCATCAAATGGGTCGCGCGATTATATTCGAGCGCTGTTGCCGATCCTGAAGTCGCTGGTCTCACTCCTGTAGCCAGCTCATTCGACCGCGAAGAGTCTTGCCGACCTTCTCGATACCCTGATCGAGGTCCTCCTGCAGCAGCCGCTTGTAGTTCGGCTGGCCGGCCTTGTTCTCCTCGATCCACTGCTTCGCGAAGGTGCCGTCCTGCACCTCTTTCAATACCTGGCGCATGCTCGCCCGCACGTGCTCGTCGATGATCCGCGGTCCGCGCGTGAGATCACCGTACTTCGCGGTCTCGCTGACGAACTGGTGCATCTTCTTGAGCCCGCCCTCGTGCAAGAGGTCGACGATCAGCTTGAGCTCGTGCATGCACTCGAAGTACGCGACCTCGGGCTGATAGCCCGCGTCGACCAGCGTTTGATAGCCGCGGACCACGAGCTCGGTGGCGCCGCCGCACAGCACGGCCTGCTCGCCGAACAGATCCGTCTCGGTCTCCTCGGCGAAGGTGGTCGCGAGCACGCCGCCGCGGGTGCCGCCGATGCCGTGCGCGTAGGCGAGGGCGCGAGCCTTCGCCTTGCCCGTCGCGTCTTGCGCGACGGCGATGAGGCACGGCACGCCGCGGCCTTGCTCGTATTGACGACGCACCAGGTCGCCCGGGCCCTTTGGCGCGATCAGCACGACGTCCAAGTCGGCGCGCGGCACGATCTGCTTGTAGTGGATGTTGAAGCCGTGCGCGAAGAGCAGCGTCGCGTTCTTCTTGATCGACTTCTCGATGTCCGTGTAGAGCTTCGCCTGGGCCGTGTCGGGCAGCAGAAAGGCCACCAGACCGGCGTCCTTTACCGCTTCCGCGGGCGCCTTGACGGTGAAGCCGTCGCGTTGTGCCTTCGGGGTGGTGTTGCCGTCCGGCCGAATGCCGATCACGACGTCGTAACCCGAGTCGCGCAAGTTCAGCGCGTGGGCGCGCCCCTGGCTGCCGTAGCCGAGCACCGCGATCTTCTCGCCGCTGAGCGCCTTGGCGTCCACATCCGATTCCACGAACAACTGCATCGCACTTCCTCTCAAAAACTCGTATTGGGAAAAAAAAACCCCGCAGGCCTTTCGGGTGCGGGGTCTCTTTAATGAGGCTTCGTCGTCAAGCCACGCGCCCGCACCTGTCTCGGCGATGTACTACCGGCAGGGCGTGGCGCGTCGTCATCTCAGTCTCAGCATTCATTGGAGCAAGCATGATCTTAGAAAACACCAAGGCGTGTCAACGCATTAGCGGCGCCGACTCGAATCGACGGCAGCCCTGGAACACGCTCCGAGCCATGCGGCCGACACCGGGCAGCAGGTACCTGAGAATCGTCGCGTAAGGCTTTGTCTACGAAAGCTATTCGTACGGCGACGGCGATGCGGGTTTCAGAACCTCGGCGGCGGCGCGACGGCGCCGCCGGGAGCGTCTCACTGGGCCGCAGCCATGCGCGCGACGGCTGCGGCCGTACCTCGACGCCAACGGCCACAGCGAGGCACGACCGCGCCGGCCCGCGGCTGGCGCGTCACCGCCGGAGCAACGATACTGGCTGCTCGACGCGCCTCGACCGTGGTCGAGAGCGCGTTCACCACCCGATTCAAGCTTTACGAAGGAGCAGAAGAATGACCATCAAGGTTGGCGACAAGATGCCGAGCGGCACGTTCACGCGCATGGGCGCGAAGGGACCGGAGCCCATGACCACGGACGAGCTGTTCAAGGGCAAGAAGGTGGTGCTGTTCTCGGTGCCGGGCGCGTTCACGCCGACCTGCAACGCGAAGCACCTGCCGGGCTACGTGCAGAACGCCGACGCGTTCAAGAAGAAGGGCATCGACACTGTCGCCTGCATGGCCGTCAACGACGTGTTCGTCATGGGCGCCTGGGGCAAGGCCGGCAACGCCGACGGCAAGGTCCTCATGCTCGCCGACGGCAACGGCGACTACGCGCGCGCGCTCGGTCTCGAGCTCGACGCGAGCAAGTTCGGCATGGGGCAGCGCGGCAAGCGCTTCTCCGCGATCGTCGACAACGGCGTCGTCAAGCAGCTCAACATCGAGCCCCCGGGCGAGTTCGGCGTAAGCTCGGCCGAGGCGGCGCTCAAGCAGCTCTAGCCACGGCACGGAGACGGGGCGGCAGGCCGAGCTTCACCGCCCTGCGCCGGTCACGACTGTACCGACCGCGCACGAAAACCACGAGGAGAATGCTATGAGCGACAAGACCACGGATCCACGAGCGGAGAACGAGGCGGGCAACGATCTTTCGCGGCGCGACTTCGTCGCGCTGTCGGTGGCTGCGGGGTTGGCCGCGGCCGCGGGGCCTGCGGGGGCGCAAGCACAAGTCGTCGAGACGGAGGTCACGATCAAGACTCCCGACGGCACCTGCGACGCGGCGTTCATCCACCCGGCGACGGGCGCACATCCCGGCGTGCTGATCTGGCCGGACGCGTTCGGCTTGCGGCCGTCGATGCGCGACATTGGCAAGCGGATCGCGGCAGCGGGCTACAGCGTGCTCGTGCCGAATCCGTTCTATCGGACCGCGAAGGCGCCCGTGTTCGCGGACGCCTCGACGTTCAACTTCCAAACCGACCGCGATAAGCTCGCGCCGTTGATGGGGCCGCTGAACGAGGCCGGTAACGCAGAGAAGGACGCGGTTGCTTACATCGCCTTCCTCGACGCGCAGAAGGAAGTCGACAAGAGCAAGAAGATCGGCACGCAGGGCTACTGCATGGGCGGCCCACTCGTCGTGAAGACGGCGGCCGCGGTACCCAACCGCGTCGGCGCCGGCGCGTCGTTCCACGGCGGCGGGCTCGTCTCGGATCAACCGAGCAGCCCGCACCTGCTCGCGCCGAAGATCAAGGCGCGGATGTACTTCGGCGTCGCGTCGAACGACGACATGCGCCAACCCGACGCGAAGGACAAGCTCAAGGCCGCGTTCGCCGCGGCGAGCGTGCCGGCCGAGATCGAGGTCTATGGCTCGATGCACGGCTGGTGTGTGCCCGACATGCCGAAGGGTGCCGACGGCACGCCGATCTACAACAAACCGGACGCGGAGCGCGCGTGGAGCAAGCTCGTAGCGCTCTACGCAACGCTCGCTTGAGGCGTTAGGCCTTCGCCGCGCGCAACGCCGCGAGCAGCTCCGGCACCGCGCGGAACAAGTCGGCGACGAGGCCGACGTCCGCGATCTCGAAGATCGGGGCGTCGGCGTCCTTGTTGATCGCGACGATCGTGCGCGCGTCCTTGATGCCGGTGAGATGCTGGATCGCGCCCGAGATGCCGACGGCGACGTACAGCTCGGGCGCGATGATCTTGCCGGTCTGGCCGACCTGGAGGTCGTTCGCGACGAACGCGGAGTCGACGGCCGCGCGCGACGCGCCGACCGCCGCGCCGAGCGCGTCCGCGAGCTCGTAGATCAGCTTGAATCCCTCGGCGCTGCCGAGCGCGCGGCCGCCCGCGACGACGCGCGCGGCGGTCTGCAAATCTGGCCGCTCCGCGGCCGCGGTTTCTGCGCGAACGAAGCGCGTGTGCGTCGGAAGGTCGAGCGCGAGGTCGACCGCCTCGATCGGCGCCGCCGCGGGTGCGGCGCCGGCGGCGGGATACGAGGCGGTGCGCACGGTCGCGACGAGCGGCAGATCCGGCCGCGCCTCGAGCGTCACGAGCGCGTTGCCCGCGTAGATCGGCCGCCGAAACAGATACGGCCCAAGCACGCTCATCACGTCGCTCACTTGGCCCACGCCGAGCAGCGCCGCGACGCGCGGCATCAAGTCCTTGCCGAACGTCGTCGACGGGCCGAGCACGTGGCTGTAGCTCGCGGCGAGCTTCGCGATTTGCGGGGCCAGCGTCGCCGCGAGCGGGGGAGAGCCGGCGTGCGCGCTCACGCGCAGAACCCGGTCGACGCCCGCGAGCCGAGCCGCCCGCTCGGCGATCTCGGCAGCGCCCGCGCCGAGCACCGCCACCGTGACGCTCTCGGGACCGAGCTCGAGCGCGCAGCTCACGCACTTCGCGGTGCTCACGTTGAGCGCGCCGCCCGCGTGCTCCGCGATCACGAGCACGCGCGGCTTCACAGCACGCCTCGCTGCCGCAACACCGCCACGAGCTCGGCGGCGTCCTTCACGCGCACGCCTTTCGCGCGCTGCGGCGGCGGCTCGGTCTTGCGCACCGCGAACTGCGCCGTCGCCTCGACGCCGAGCGCGGCGAGCGGGACCACGGCGAGCGGCTTCGTCTTGGCCTTGAGGATGTCCGGCAACTTCACGTAGCGCGGCTGATTCAACCGCAGGTCGGTGGTGACGACGGCGGGCAAGTCGACCTCGATGACCTCGAGGCCCGCGTCCACCTCGCGCGTGACGGTGGCGACGCCGCCGTCGATCGCGAGCTTCGAGGCGAACGTCGCCTGCGGCCGCTGCCACAGCGCCGCGAGCATCTGCCCGGTCTGGCCGTGGTCGTCGTCGATGGCCTGCTTGCCGAGCAGCACGAGGTCGGGACGCTCGCGCTCGACGAGCGCCCGCAACGCGCGGGCCGCCGCAAGCGGTTCGAGCGGCGCGGCTGTCTCCACCAGAATCGCGCGGTCGGCGCCCATCGCGAGCCCGGTTCTGAGCTGCTGCTGCGCCTCGGCGGCGCCGATCGACACGGCGAGCACCTCGCCGGCCAAGCCGCGCTCCTTGAGACGCAGCGCTTCCTCGAGCGCGATCTCGTCGAAGGGGTTGATGCTCATCTTGAGCCCCTCTGTCGCCACACCCTGGCCGTCCGGTTTGACGCGCACGCGGACGTTGTAGTCCACGACGCGCTTTATACACACCATGACCTTTAGCAAGTGGCCTCCGTTGAGCGTGCGGTCGTGTCTCACTTTGGCCGGTTACCGTTGCGCGTGGCGTCGGCCGCACCTCGAAGGGGGCCTCCCGAGACACGCCGGAAGACCATCCCTGGGGCTCCGCGCCGCACATCCCTGTGCGGCGAGGGTCTCGGGAGGCCCCCTTCGAGGTACGGCCGACGCCGTTGAGGGCATCGCGGCCAAAGTGAAACACGAGCGCGCGCATTCTAGCTGCCCACTCGCGAACCGATACAATCGGGCGATGTCGACGTCACCGCTCATCGATGCGACCGGCTTGGCGGCGCGGCTGCGCGATCCGGATTGGGTGGTCGTGGACTGCCGCTTCAACTTGCTCGATCCGGCGGCCGGCAAGGCCGCGTATCTGCGCGCGCACATCCCCGGAGCGCGCTATGCCGATCTCGACCGCGATCTCGCGCGCCGGCCCGGCCCCGCCGACGGACGCCACCCGCTGCCCGACCGGGCGGCGCTCGCGGCGCGGCTCGGCGAATGGGGCATCGCCGAGTCGTCGACCGTGGTCGCCTACGACGACGGCAGCGGCGCCATCGCCGCGCGCCTCTGGTGGTTGCTGCGCTGGCTCGGCCACGACGC
Organism: Gammaproteobacteria bacterium; assembly: GCA_035644475.1. Classification (GTDB taxonomy): domain Bacteria; phylum Pseudomonadota; class Gammaproteobacteria; order Steroidobacterales; family Rariloculaceae; genus FEN-1219. The sequence goes on from DASQOL010000142.1 coordinate 7,700, forward strand.
GAGCTTGGTCCTCGACGGCGGGTTCGCGGCATGGACCGCCGCCGGGCTGCCGACCGAAAGCGACGTGCCGGCCTGGCAGCCCGCGCGCTTCACGCCGCGCGCGGCGGCGGCCGCCGGCGTCGTGGCGAGCGCGGAGATCCCGACCCTGCAACGTGCCGGCGCGCTCGTCGTCGACGCGCGCGCCGCGCCGCGCTACCGCGGCGAGCAGGAGCCAATCGATCCGGTCGCGGGCCACGTGCCGTGCGCGCTCAACCGCCCGTTCTCGGCCAACGTCACGACTGACGGCCGGTTTCGGCCGCCCGCGGAGCTCGAGCGCGAGCTCAAGACGCTGCTCGACGGGCGGGCGCCGCAACAGCTGATCGCGATGTGCGGCTCCGGCGTGACCGCCTGCCATCTGCTGCTCGCGCTCGCGGTCGCCGGGCTCGATGGCGCGAAGCTTTACGCAGGCTCCTGGAGCGAGTGGATCCGCGATCCGGCGCGGCCGGTTCGCACCGGCCCCGAGCCCTGAGCGGGGCGCGCGGGCCGCGGCCGCCCACCAGGGATGGCGGCAGTACCGCGATTGCAGGAGCAATCCCGGCCGCCCGCCAGGGACGGCGGAAGTGCCGCGATTGCAGGAGCAAATCGCGGCCGATTGGACGGAATGCCGATCCGTTGCTTGGCCTTCCGCGACCGGCGTGATAGAGACACAATAGTTTTTTGGTTCAAGGTGAGTCGTGTTGCGTCATTCCCCGGAAATCGAAGTCAGCTCGCAGCTCAAGCACGTCCGTTACGAGATCCGTGGCAAGCTCGCCCGCCGCGCCCAGGAGCTCGAGCGCCAGGGCTACGAGATCATTCCTCTGAACATCGGCAACCCGGGGCTGTTCGGGCTGCGGACTCCGGAGCGCCTGCGGCTCGCGATGATCGAGAATCTGCCGGCCGCCGAGCCGTACTCGAACCAAAAGGGCATCTTCCCGGCGCGCGAGGCCGTCGTGATGCAGCAGCAGGCGCGCGGCGTCCCGAACGTGGGCTCGGACCATGTGTTCATGGGCAACGGCGTCAGCGAGCTGATCGACCTCACGCTGCGCGGGCTCTTGAACCCGGGCGACGAGGTGCTGATCCCGACGCCGGACTATCCGCTATGGACGGCCGCGACCGTGCTGAACGGCGGCAAGGCGGTTCACTATCCGTGCCCGGAGTC
>DASQOL010000143.1:0-18189 GCA_035644475.1 Gammaproteobacteria bacterium
GGTTGAGCTCGGCTTCAGCGCCGAGCAGGTCGTCACGGAAGTCGAGCGCTGCCTGAACTGCGACCTGCAGACCGTGTTCACCGCGCCCCTGTGCATCGAGTGCGATGCATGCATCGACATCTGCCCGGTGGACTGCCTCACGATCGCGGTCAACGGCGAGCAGGCGGCGGTCGAGGCGAGGTTGAAGGCGCCGCGCTTGAATCCCGACCAACCGTTCTACGTGTCGGAGCCTTTGAAACAGACCGGACGCGTGATGCTCAAGGACGAGAATCTTTGCGTCCACTGCGGGCTGTGCGCAGAGCGTTGTCCCACGGCCGCCTGGGACATGCAAAAGTCTACGGTGGCGATTCCCTACGCGACGGACGAAGCCCGGCGGGGCGAAGATCAGTGGCAGAAAGCACGAAAAGCCGGGTAAACGACTTCGTCCTGAAGCTCGCGAACGTCAATGGCACGGGCTCGGCCAGCGCCAACTCGCTGCTCATGAAGGTGATCTTCAGGATGGGGATCCCCGTGAGCGGGAAGAACTTCTTTCCTTCCAACATCCAGGGCCTGCCCACCTGGTACGAGATTCGCGTGAGCAAGGACGGCTACCTCGGCCGCTCCGGCGCGGTCGACCTGATGGTCGCCATGAACTCCAACACGTACGAGCGCGACCTGAAAGAGGTCAGCATCGGCGGAACTCTGCTCTACGACTCGACGTGGCCGCGCGACCGGCTTCTCGCCCGTCACGACATCGAGATCCTCGGCGTGCCGCTCGCGAGGCTCTGCAACGAGCACTTCTCGAACGCGCGCACGCGAATCCTGATGAAGAACATGGCTTACGTGGGCACGCTCGCGGCCTTGCTCGAGCTCGACCGCAAGCTCATCGAGGAGCTCGTGCAGGAAACGTTCGCGCGCAAGGCCGCGCTCACCGAAGCCAACATGCAGGCGATCAACTTGGGCTACGACTACGCGGTCGAGCACTTCGATTGCCCCCTGCCGACGCGCGTGCAGCCGATGGACAAGACGTCCGGCCACATCATGATCGACGGCAACACCGCGGCGGCGCTCGGTTGCGTCTACGCCGGCGCCACCGTCGGCGCGTGGTATCCGATCACGCCGTCGACGTCGCTGATGGACGCATTCAAAAGCTTCTGCGAGCGCCATCGCAAGGACCCGAAGACCGGCGAGAAGAACTACTGCATCGTCCAGGCCGAGGACGAGCTCGCGGCGATCGGTATCGTGCTCGGCGCTTCCTGGAACGGCGCGCGCGCGTTCACGCCGACGAGCGGTCCCGGCATCTCGCTGATGAACGAGTTCCTGGGCTTCGCGTACTTCACCGAGCTCCCGGCCGTGATCTTCGACGTGCAGCGCGTGGGGCCTTCCACCGGCATGCCCACGCGGACGCAGCAGGCCGATCTCCTGTCCGCCGCATTCGCGTCGCACGGCGATACCAAGCACGTGCTGCTGTTCCCGAGCGATCCGGGCGAATGCTTCGAGCTCGCCGTCGCGGCGTTCGATCTCGCGGACCGGCTGCAGACGCCCGTCATCGTGATGTCCGATCTCGACATCGGCATGAACGATTGGATGTGCAAGGAGCTCACCTGGGACGTGAGCTATCGCCCCGATCGCGGCAAGGTCCTCGGCGCGGCGGAGCTCGAAGGCGTCAAGGCGTTCCATCGGTACCTCGACCCCGACGGCGACGGCATCCCCTACCGCACGCTGCCGGGCGTCCACCCGAAGGGCGCGTATTTCGTTCGCGGCTCGGGGCACAACCAGTTCGGCGCGTACACCGAGGACGCGGCCGAGTACCAGCAGGTGGTTGACCGCTTACGCACGAAGTGGGCCACGGCCGCGAAGCTCGTGCCGGAGCCGGTGATCCGCAAAGCGCGCAAGCCGGCCGATTGGGGCATCGTGTCGGTGGGCAGCTGCGATCCGGCGATCAACGAGGCGCTCGACAAGCTTGCCGAGAAGGGGATCCACGTCGACTACTGCCGCATCCGCGCGCTCCCGTTCGGCAAGAAGGTTACGCAATTCCTCGAGCAGCACGATCGCGTATTCGTCGTCGAACAGAATCGTGATGCCCAGTTGAAGAGCCTGCTGGCGCTCGAGACCAACCATCCCATGCAGCGCATGCAATCGATCTTAAGCTACGGCGGGTTGCCGATGGATTGCCGCTGCATCGTCGAAGGCCTGCAGGAAGCGCAGCGACGGGGAGCCGCGGCATGACGTCGATCGTCAAACCGAAGATCATTCACCAGGGGCTCAAGCGCAACGCGCTCGGGCTCACCGTGCGCGACTACGAAGGCGGCATGTCGACTCTGTGCGCCGGCTGCGGCCACGACTCGATCACCGCGGCCCTCGTGCAAGCCTTCTTCGAGCTCGACATTCCGCCCCACAGCGTGGCGAAGATGAGCGGCATCGGCTGCTCGTCGAAAACGCCCGCCTACTTCTTGAGCGCGTCGCACGGCTTCAACGCCGTCCACGGCCGAATGCCGTCGATCGCCACGGGCGCGCATGCCGCGAACCGCGATCTCGTCCTCATCGGGGTGTCCGGCGACGGCGACTCCTTGTCGATCGGCCTCGGCCAGTTCATGCACGGGCTGCGCCGCAATCTGAACATGGTCTACATCATCGAGAACAACGGGGTCTACGGCCTCACGAAAGGCCAGTTCTCGGCGTCGGCCGACGTCGGCACGAAGGCGAAGCGCGGCGAGGTGAACAAGCAGCCGCCGATCGACCCGGTGCAGATCGCGATGGCCCTCGGCGGCACGTTCGTCGCGCGCAGCTTCTCGGGCGACAAGGATCAGCTCGTTCCACTGATCAAGGCCGGAATTCGCCATACGGGCTTTGCGCTGATCGACGTGCTGTCGCCGTGCGTCACGTTCAACGATCACGAGGACTCCACCAAGAGCTATGCGCACACGCGTGAGTTCCGCCATCCCGTGGTCCAGGCCGACTTCGTCCCACCCGCGCAGGAGATCAAGGCCGCATACGACGAAGGCGAGGTCATGCCCGTAGAGCTGCACGACGGCAGCCGCATCCTGCTGCGCAAAGTCGCGAAGGACTACACCGTCGGCAATCGTGGCGAAGCCATCGAGTACATCCGCGACCGGCAGCGCGCGGGCGAGATCGTCACGGGCTTGCTCTACATCGACGAGAGTGAGCCCGACATGCACACCGTCAACGGCACGATCGCCGCGCCGCTGAATCAGCTTCCCCACGAAACCCTTTGTCCCGGCGCCGAGGCCCTGGCGAAGCTGCAGGCCCGTTATCGCTGAACGGCCGCTCCGGCCTCTCTCCCGCAGGGGTTCGTGACCTCGCGCCGGCGACTTCCGCTTGCGGCACCCCACCGTCGCGCAGTTGTGACGTGATTCACCGTAATTATTCAGCAAAAACGTCAGTTTAGGCCGCTACACGCTTGCGGTTATCGAACATATGGGCGACCGAAACACCTCGATTCAAAGCGTCCGCGATCGGCTCACCGGCTTGCTCGCGGACTGGGGCGTGGAGCTCTCGTTGGTGCTCAAGGAGCTCGACGAGAAGCGCGCGCGCCTCGAGGAGCTCGAAGGCCGCAGCGCCGGACACGGCGACGAGGTACAGGCACTGCGACAGCGGCTCGAAGGCCAAGAGAGCCTGATCGAGGCCCTCAAGGCCGACGCCGAGGAAGCCTCGAAGCTTCGCAAGGAGATCCGCGGCAAGGACATCGAGTTCGAGCGCGTGAGCTCGGAGCTCGAGAGCAAGAAAGAACTGGTTCGCGCGTTGCGGCGCGACGCCGAGGGCGCGGACCGGCTCAAGGCCGACTCCAAGGCCAGGGATCGCGAGATCGAGGAGTTGAAGGCGCAGCTCGCGCGCTCGGAGCGCCGCGCCGAGGACCTGGGCAAGGAGCTCGCGGCGGCCAACGAAGTCGCGGCCGGCAAGTCCGACGAGGAGTCCGCGGAGCTCGAGGCGGTGCGCGCAGAGCTCGACGCGCGCAAGACTCTCATCAAGAGCCTGCGCGCCGATCAAGAGCGTGCAGCCGCGCTCGAGGCGAGCCTCGATGAAAAGCGCGAGATCATCCAGCAGCTCGAGGCGTCGATCAATCGGCACTCGAACACCATCACGGAGCTGAAGCGCGGCTCAGACGGTTGGAAGCGCAAGTATCAATCGCTCAAGGGCTCGGGCTCGACGGCCACGGTGCCGGCCTTGAGCGATACCGACATCCGCTCCATCCAGCAGCTCGACGTCCGCGCGATCGAGCAGCTCGAGAAGACGATGGAGCCGAAGGGTGACGCGACGATCGCCATCGACATGCGCCGGTCGCTGCTCGAAGCGCGCCGCACCGCCGCTCAAGGGAACGGCGAGAAGTAGCCCGCCCGCCGGGCTCCCGCCGACGCCGTCCCCGCGCGCGAGCTGCCGTCCCCCGCGCACCGATTCTCCCTGCGAATTTCACGCCAACTCGGCGCGGCGGACACGCAGGCCGCCAAATGCTTGACGTTGCGGGCGTTTCCCAAAACCCGAGCCATGCATGAAGACGGTTATGTTGCGTCGGATTCAATTATGTTCAACGATTCTCCATTATTGTGACTACTCTCACAGACATCGCGAGTCGAAAGGTCGAGCCTGGGCTCGTCGCTATTTAACGGAACGTTGGCACACGTGGTCCGTCTAATTTTCCAAGTGACAGGTAGAAATAGAGGGAGGCGTTTCGACAAGGACAGAAGAATAAGAACACCGACCCTGCGCGCCTAGGTGCACTGCGAACACAACGCAACGAGGGAGACGATGACACTATCCGAGTCCGTTGGTGCTCACCGGGAAAAGAATTCCCACCGAGACAATTCGCGAAACTCGTTCATCGACGACTTGACGGCATTCGCCACCGAACACCACGCGCAGCACTGGCGCGGCACGTTTGCAGAGTTTCTCCACGGCGTCCTGCCGAAAGATCCGACCAAGCTCACCCGCTCCTCGCACCAGTACATCTACGACATGTTGTGCTGGTACCGCGACGCGCGCGTCCCGATCGAAGCATCGCCCGACATGGGTCCGCCGCCGAAGCCCACCGAGAAGGAGCTATTCGCCGGCGAGCTGTTCGGTATCGACACGGCACTCGAGCGCGTAATCGACTACTTCAAGGCCGCGGCCGCGGGCTCCGACGTCGGTCGGCGTCTGCTCCTGCTGCTCGGTCCGCCGTCGGGCGGCAAGTCCACGCTCGTGATCCTGCTCAAGCGCGGGCTCGAGGAATACAGTCACACGGAAGACGGGGCGCTCTACGCGCTCGAAGGGTCCCCGCTGCACGAGTCGCCGCTCAATTTGATCCCGGCGAGCCTGCGGCCGCGATTCCGAGCGACCTACGGCGTCGACATCGTCGGCGAGGTCTCCCCGTACTCGCGCGCGCGGCTCGATGACGAGTTCGACGGCGATTTCATGCGCTTCCCGGTCGAGCGGGTGTTCCTGTCGGAAGCGGCGCGGGTCGGCGTCGGCACCTACGCGCCGCACGACCCCACGACGGCCGACATCGCGGACCTCGTCGGCTCGGTAGATCTGTCGAAGGTGGCCGACATCGGCGACGAAGGCGACCCGCGGGCCTGGTCCTGGTCGGGCGCCGTCTACGCGGCGAGCCGCGGCGTGCTCGAGATGATCGAGATCCTGAAGGTCAAGCGCGAGTTCCTGTACTTGCTCTTGACGCTCACGCAGGAGAAGAACGTCAAGGTGTCGCGCTTCCCGTTGATCTATCTTGACGAGACGATTCTCGCGCACACCAATCTCGCGGAGTTCAACAAGTTCCTCCAGGAGAAGGAGAACGAGGCGCTGCTCGATCGCATGGTGATCGTGAAGGTGCCGTACACGCTCTCGTTCAACGACGAGGCGCGCATCTACCGCAAGCTCGTGTCGAGCGCGCCCGCGTTCCGCAAGACGCACTTCGACCCACACGTGCTCGACCTCGCGGCCGTTTTCTCGATCCTCACGCGCCTGCAGAAGCCGACGCGCGAGGGGCTCGATCTCACGAAGAAGCTCAAGCTCTACGCCGACGAGGACGTGGAAGGTTTTTCCGCGGCCGACGTGCCGCGCATCCGCCAGGAGTCCACGGACGAGGGGCTCACGGGCGTGAGCCCGCGATTCGTGATCAACGCCATTTCGAACGCGATCACGCGCAACAACGTGGCGAGCTTGACGAGCATGGAGATGCTGCTCGCGCTCAAAGACTCGATCGAGACCGACGCGCGCATGGACGCGGCCCGCAAGAAGCAGTGGATCGAGTTCCTAGTGCTCGCGCGCAAGGACTTCTACAACCGCTGGGTCAAGGAAGACGTGCACCGCGCGTTGTTCGCGTCGTTCCAAACCGAGGCGCAGCAGCTCCTCGAGAAGTATCTCGATGAGGTCGAGGCTTCGCTCGACAAGCGTGAGGTCGAGGATCCGATCACGGGTGAGTCGCGGCCGCCGGACGAGCGCTTCCTGCGTTCCGTCGAGGAGAAGATCAAGATCTCCGAGTCGGGCAAGATGTCGTTCCGCCAAGAGGTGGTGCGCAAGGCGATGGTCGCCTTCAAGTCGGGCGAGAAGTTCACGCTCGACAACCACTCGCGCCTACACGAGGCGATCGAGCAATATCTGTTCGAGGAGCGTCGCGACGTGCTGCGGCTCGTGACCTCGCGCGCGCGGCCCGACGAGGATGCGGAGCAGAAGATCTCCGCCGTGCAAGAACGCTTGATCAACGAATACGGCTACGACAGGCACAGCGCGAAAGAAGCACTAAATTACGTAACGACGCTACTCTCGCAGGAATAGCGAGGGGCGCGGGGCAGGGAGGAACGGCGGATGGAGGAAGACGGATCCTCTGGTTTCATCGAAAGGCCCGGCGCCGACCGCCAGTGGTACGACCTCTTCTCGCGCGGCGCCCGCGACTGGCTGCGCCACAACGACAAGGTCCGCTCCGCGGTCCGCGAAAGACTGCCGGAGCTCATCGCGAACAGCGACGTGCTACCGCGGGCGGATAGCACGGTACAAGTCCCCGTGAGGTTCCTCGAGCACTCGCGCTTCCGATTGCGCGACCCGGGTCAGCAGGAAGGCGTCGGCCAAGGCGAGGGCAAGCCCGGCGACCAGCTCACCGGTCCCGCCGAGCAGCGCGAAGGCAAGGGCGCCGGCGGCAACGACGAAGGCGGCTACCAATTCGTGCTCGAGCTCAAGATCGACGACATCGTCGACTGGCTCTGGGAAGAGCTCAAGCTGCCGAATCTCAAGGTGAAGAGCGGCGCGGTGCGCAACGAGGACTACCAACGCGAGGGTTGGAGCCGCCGCGGCGTGCGCTCCCGGCTCGACCGGCGGCGCTCGCTCAAGGAAGCGATCAAGCGCCGCGCCGTGCAGCCGGACGGGGCGGCGTTCACCGACGACGATCTGCGCTACCGGCAGCTCTCGCTGCGCAAGCGCCCCGCGACCGAGGCCGTGGTGTTCTTCGCGATGGACGTGTCGTCGAGCATGACCGACCACGACCGCAAGCTCGCGAAGTCGTTCTTCTTCTGGGTCGTGCAGGGACTACGCCGGCAGTACACGCACATCGAGCCCGTGTTCGTGGCGCACACGATCGAGGCGTGGGAATTCCCGGAGCAGGAGTTCTTCCAGGTCAGCGGCTCGGGCGGCACGGTGGCGTCGGCGGCGTTTCGCAAGATCCTCGACATCGCCGCGCAGCGTTACGACCCGGGCCGGTTCAACATTTATACGTTCTATGCTTCGGACGGCGCCAACTTCAGGCACGACCGCGAAGCCGCGCAGGCCGCGCTCGCCGAGCTCGGCGAGATCGTGAACTTCATCGGCTACGTGGAGACCGCGCCCGCGGCGCAGCAGGCGCTGTCCACGGAGACGTCCGCGCTGTTCGAGCAACTCCAGGCCGACACGGGTGTGGCGGGCCGTTACGGTCTGTCGACGCCCGAGTCCGTGTGGGACGCAATCCGCGCGTTCTTCACGCAGCAAGCCGACGTGGAGGTTTGAGCATTGACCGAGGCACTCACGCGGTACGCGCAGCGGCTCGAGGAGCTGGCCAAGGAGCACGGCCTCGACTACTACCCGGTGCAGTTCGAAGAGGTGCCGTCGAGCTTCATGATGGAGATCGCGGTGTACGGGCTGCCGGTGCGCATGCCGCACTGGTCGTTCGGCGTCCGTTACATCTACCAGCTGATCCAGCACCGCATGGGGCACTCGCGCCTGTTCGAGGTCGTGTTCCCCGGCAATCCGGGCAGGGCCTATCTCGCGCGCAACAACTCGCTCCAGGAGAACACCCTCGTCACGGCGCACGTGCTCGGCCATGCGGACTTCGCGAAGAACAACACGCTGTTCAAGCGCAGTCAGGAGCAGGTGGGCTACAAGATCGTGGAGCAGGCGGCCTCGCACGCTCGCGAGATCGGGTACGCCGTGGAGCAGCACGGACAGACGCGCGTCGAGCAGGTTCTCGATGCGGCGCTCGCGCTCGAAGCGCACATCGATACGGTGCAGCCGCTGCGCCGCGAACGCTATCCGCAGTACCTCGAGCCGTCGAAGACTGGCCGCGGTGGCCCCTTCCAGTCCCGCTTCGACAACCTGCCCGGCGGCCCCGTGGCCACCGATGCCCCGCTCGAGCGCGTGCGCGCGCCGACGCCGCCGGCGCCCGAGCGCGATCTCCTCTGGCTGATCGCGGAGTACGCGCCGGATCTCGAGGAGTGGGAGCGCGACATCTTCCGCGCCGTGCGCGAGGAGTCGTTCTACTTCTATCCCGTGTTCGCGTGCCAGATCATGAACGAGGGCTGGGCGTCGTATTGGCACGCGCGGCTGCTGCGGGAGGCGGACTTCCTGCCGCAGAACGAGTATCTCGACGCGCTCAAGACGCACTCCGATGTCGTGCGGCCGCACGCGGCCGAGCAGCAGGCGTCGTTGGTGGTGAATCCGTATCACCTCGGGTTCTCGATCTGGGAGTCGATCGTCGAGGAGCACGGGATCGAGCGCGCGTTTCAGATTCGCGGGGAGGACGACGACTTCAGCTTCGTGCGCAACTACTTGTCGCAAGAGCTCGCCGAGGAGCTCAAGCTGTTCCGTTACGAGCAGGCGGCCGACGGCAGCGTCCGCGTGCTCGACCACGACATTCACGCGCTGCGCGAGACGGCCCTCGCGCCGAAGTACAACTTCGGCGCGCCGGCGGTGCTCGCGACGCACATCGCGAACGACGGCTCGCTCGAGCTCTTCCACGAGCACGCGACCGACGGGCGCGGGCTCGACCTCGACCGCGCCGAGCGCGTGCTCGACTACCTGCACAAGATGTGGCGGCGGCCGATGGCGCTCGAGACGATCGACACCGAGCGCCGTACGAAGGTGTTGCGCCGCTCGTGAGCGAGCGTGCGCGCGCCGATCGTCCTATCACTCGACGGTGATCTCGGTGGGCGCGTCGCGCATACGCGCCGCGGCGTCGGATCCGAAGTGCTTCGCAAGCGTCGCTTCGAATCGCGGGCGCCAGTTGGGATCCACCGTGTCGAGCAGCCAGCCGGCGCGGGCAGCGAGAAACATAGCGTTCGACGCGCTCTCTGCGACTCGTTTCGCAACGGAACGCGGCGCGCGATTAGAGCCGTCGACGACGCGCCCGATTGCGTCGAGACAGCTCTCGGCACCTAGCACCTCAAGCCCGAGCTGCGAGCACAAGTCAGCGAGAACCGCGTCCAGCCGCTCGGGCGCGACGCTCGCCGCGGTTGTCGTCACGAGCAACATGGCGTCGAGGTCGGCGTCCTTCCTGACGCGTGCACGAAGGTCGGCCGATCGATCCGGCTGCCCGGCGCGCTCGTACACCGACATTGCGTCTCTCGCGAGATGCCACGCGTGCAGCCTCTGGCGCTCAACGTCCAGCGAATAGGCGCGCTCAAGAAGCTCGGCGGCTTCCGGCAAGCCGGACTCGTTCTCTGCCAGCGCCCGCGCGAGAAAATACAGTCCCATTGCGTCGGTCGGTTCGGCCGCGGCGGCTCTACGCAACGCGCTCACTCGGTCGGTGGTTGTCTCGGCTAGGTTCGCGAGTCCGAGGAGCGCTTCGTGGTTCGTCGGGGCTGCGTCGAGGACCTCGTGGATGAGGCGCGCAGCCCGAGCGTGCATTTCAGTGCGGGCGTTCTCCGGCGCCCTCGGCGACATCAGCATGTAGATGGCCGCGGCCGTCGCCCGAACATCGGCGTTCGGCGATTGCTCGACGGCGCGAATCCAAGTCATGCACGAATCGAACGAGATTCCCGGCTTGACGCACACCTTCGAATACTCGCTCTCGAGGCACGCCTGGTCGGTCAATGGGCACTCGGGTGCTTGTCCGTAGCAGACGCCGAGCGTCGCGAGCCAGACGGCGGTGGGCAAGAGGAGACGGCAGCGTCGTGCTACGACGAATGGGAACCGTGTTGGACGCTTGCCCAAGTGACGACGACTGATTGAAGGTCCGAGACGAATCGTCGCGTCCGCGCGAGAGAACGTCAACGGTCCCAGCGTCCGTCGGCTTGCGGCTCGCAGGCCACCGGGGCGGCCGCGGCCAGCAGCGCGACGATGCCGAGATACGAGCGCTCGAGCTTCATCAGTGTTTCTCCCGTAGCCCTTCGGCGCACGCGAACTCGCGCAGCTCGTCGTTCGGGTACGCCGCCTTGCGATACCTGCGAACGGCGTGCCACGGCTCGGTGAGCGCGAGCGCGTCGTTCACGGTGATCTCGTCCTCGAGCACGCCCGGCTCGACGAACCGGATCCGCTCGTGCACCGTCATCTTGTCGCTGTGCGGGGACGAGCCGTCGATGAACGACTTGTCGCTGAGCGCGACCGTCTCCACGACCAGCGTGTCGCCTTCCCAGCGGCCCGTCGAGTAGCCCGCGTAGGTCGGATCGGCGAGCACTGGCGCGGAGGGTTTGCGGCCGTCCAAATACACCCGGCGCAGCGCGTCCTGGTGCTCGCTGAAGAACGTGATCTTCTGCTCGTCCTGCATGATCTCCATGCCGTAGGCCGCGCTCATCATCGCGGGTACTCCGGGCGGCAGGCAGTTTGCGATGTTGTCGTACTCGTACGAGCCGCCGATCCGCGACTTCGCCATCACGTTCCACTTTGCGAGGTACTCCGACGTGAGCTTCGGCGCGTCGGGTGCGCGGCCTTGCGAGCCATCGGCCGTCGGCGACGAGCGCGTCGGCGGCGGCAGCGCCTCCCCCGGCGGGCGTGGAGGAGGCGGGCGCGCGCCGCCCTCGCCCTGTGCAGGGTAGTAGACGCCGGCGAAGCTCGGTCTCGCGCCGACGGCCGTCGCCGCCGGCGCCGCGGCCGCGGGGCGCGCGTCGGTCGTGGCCTCGCGGTTGAAGTCGGGCGCGTTGCCGAGCACGGTGCCGTCGGCCTTCGTGACGCGCGCGATGATGCCCGTCGGTCCGCCGTTCTTCGCGGGGCTCGCGTGCACGGTCACCGTCTCGCCGGGCTTCAAGATCGTGTTGCTCCAACCGGCGCGGCCGAGAATCCCGGGCGGCCGTCCCTCGATCGCCCACTCTTGGTCCTTGCCGTCCGCGCCTTTGACGGTGAGGTAGAGCCAGGTGTGCGGATTCATCCACCGCCATTCTTTGACGGTGCCCTTGAGCTCGATGATCTTGTCGACTTGATAGGCCGAGTTGCTGTGATGCGCGAGCGCCGGAATCGCCGCAATGGCGAGCGCCGCCGCGGCCGTCAGCTTGACGAGCGTTCTCATGTCGTACCCCCTTTTCCGCGTCGACAGCCGCGACGGCCGTCGACTCGATCAGCCCGCGAATCGTGGCGCAGGGGCCGTGCTAAAGTCCAGGTCGATCCACCCGGCCACGCCATGCAGAATCCCGAGAGCTCGCTACCCGACGTTCGCGACGGGCTCACGCGCGAGGAGCGCGTAGTCCTGTGGGTGCTGCACGAGACGCAGCAGGAGCGCGGCGGGCGCAACGTCCCGACCGCCATGCTCTGGGGCCGAGTCTGCGAGCACTTCTACATCAGCCCCGAGGACCTCTCGGCGATGCTCGCGCGGCTCGGGGCGCGCAAGGATTGACGGTTGCTCCGGCCTATTCGTTGCGGAGCACGTCGGCGGGCTTGAGCCGGGCGGCGCGCACCGTCTGCGCGCCGACCGCGAGCCACGCGACACCGAGTGTGACACCGAGCGCGAGCGCGAACGGCGCCGGACCGAGCGCGATGGGGTCGAGGAACGCGCGCAAGTAGGCGCGGGCCACGAAATACGCGACGGGCCAAGCGATCGCGTTCGCGACGATGACGGGCCGCCCGAACGCGGTCAGCAGCATCGCCGTGATCTGCGTCGTGCTGGCGCCGAACGTCTTGCGCACGCCGATCTCGCGGCGCCGCCGGCCGACGACCAGCGACGCCATGCCGACCAACCCCGCCGTCGAGATCGCGAGCGCCATCAGCGAGAGCGCGCGGAAGACCTGGTCGAGCCGCGAGAACCGCTCGTACGCCTGCTCGAACGCCTCGTCGAAGAACCGCCGGCTGATCGCGACATTCGGCGCGAGCCGCTTCCACACGGCGTCGATGCCGGCGAGCGCGCCGGGCAAGTCGTCCTTCGAAACCCGCACAAAGGTGACGTCGAGGTTGTCGTAGAGACCGTAGACCACGGCTTCGGCGCCGGCGCCGCGAAACGTGAGGCGCCGGTTCTCGACGACGCCGATGATCGTCGTGGGCCTGCTGGTCGTGCCGCCGAAACCCGGTTGGTAGAACACGCGCCCGATGGCCTCGGCCGGCGAGCCGAAGCCGAACTGCTCGACGAACGCGCGATCGACGACCGCGCGGCCCGCGTTGGCGCTGCCCGGCCCGCCCGCGTCGTCGTCGAGCTCGGCGCCGTAGACGCGGCCGGCCAAGAGCTCGATGCCGAGCACCTCAAAGAAGCCGAGGCCCACGGTCTTCACCAGCACACGTTTGCGTTCCGCCGCCGCGTCGGGCGACGCGGCCACGAGCGAGATCGCAACGAGCCGCGTCCACGGCAAGTTGGCCGCCTGCGTGACTCCCTCGACCTGTGGAATGCGCCCAAGCTCGGCGCGCAGCGTGGCCCCGTCGACCTTGGTCATCCGGCTCTCGGTCTCGATGAGCACGAGCGGATCGGCGACGGCGCCGAGCCCCGTGCGCACGAGCTTTCCGTTCTGGAGCCAGGTGACGGTGACCGCGATTACGAGCAGGCTCGCGGCCGCGAACTGAGCGCCGACGAGCACGCCGCCGAGCCGCTTCGCGCCCAGCTGCGTGAGCGACGAGCGCAGCGCGGCGATCGGCTCGACGCGCGACAGCACGAGCGCCGGGTACGCGCCGGCCGCGACCGTCGCGACGGCGGCGAGGCCCGCCAGGAACGCATAGAACCCGACGCCGCCGAGCAAGACCTCGCTCAAGCTCATGCCGGACGCGGTCTCGAGCAGCGGCAGCGCCGCGCGAAAGACGACGAACGCGGCGAGCAGCGCAACGCACGTCAGCGCGGCGGCCTCGAACAGATGTTGCAGGGCGATCTGGCGAGGGCCCGCCCCGATGGCCTTGCGCACGCCCACCTCGCGCACGCGCCGCGCGGCGCGCGCTGTTGCGAGGTTGGCGTAGTTCACGCACGCGACCGCGAGCACGAGCGCGCCGAGCGCGAGCAGCACGCTCGAGGCCGACACGCCGAAATCGCCCGAGAACAGCTCGTCGTCGATGCTCGCGCGCAGCAGATCGCGCACCGGCAAGAGGCCGAACGTCATGCTCGAGTTGTCACGCTGGTTCGCGGGCACGCGACTCGTCACGAAGTCCGGGAGCGCGCGCTCGATGTCGGCGGCGCGCAGGTTTTTCGGAAACACGACGTAGGTGAACGCGCCGCCGCCGACCCAGTTGACCCCCGGGAACGAGGCGGTGTTCGGGGCCGTCAACGCCGCGCGGATCGCGTCGTTCACGTCGGCGGAGACGAGCATGTCGAAGCGCACGGGCGCGGACGCGGAGTGCCCGAGGTGCGACGGCTCGGGCACCGCGTCGATCACGCCCACGACGGTAGCCTCGACGCCGTTCGCGATTGTGAGCGGCTGGCCGAGCGCGTCGGCCGCGCCGAAGAGGCGCGCGGCGGCTTCGCGCGTGAGCACGGCGCTGCGCGGCGAGCGCAACGCGGTGCCGGCGTCGCCTTCGGCGAACGGCAGCGGAAATACGTCGAGGAAGTCGGGGTCGACGGCGACTGTGGCGAGCCGGGCCGCGTTGCTACCGCTCGCGACCGAGGTATTGCCGGCGATCGGGATCGCGCGCGTCGCATTGACGCCCGGGAAGTACGCTTCGAGGGCTTCGGCCGCGGCCTCGGGCGTGCTGGTCATGTTACTGCGAACGAAGTCGTTGCCGAAGGCGAAGCTCTCGAGCAGCACGTACGTACGGGCGGCGCTCGGGAAGTGCGCTTCGGCACGGTCGAGGAACGCCACGAACGAATACGCCGTGAGGAAGCACGCGAGCCCGATGGCGAGCGTCAGCACGTTCACGGCAGTCGCGAGCGGCGCCCGCCGCGCGTTCCTAAGAGCAAGCACGAGGTGGTGTCGCAGCATGAGGCGTATCTCTGGTGGCCCAATGCCCGATAGGACGACGCTAGCGCTTCTTGAACGTCACCGGCAAGCCGCCTTGCGCGCTCGCCACCACGCCGACGATCGAGGCGCCGTCCTCGGAGAGCTGACCCGAGAACGTCCACGGCTGGGTATTCGGCAGCTCGAAATCGAGCCGGCGATCGGCGGCGCGGAACATCGGCGTCGTTGCGGCCGGCGGCGTCACTCCGGGCGGCGGCGGCATCTCGTGGAGCGGCTTGTCGATCTTGCCGAAGTTCGTGCCGACGAGCTTGCCTTGGAGCGTGCCGTCGGCGTTCTTCGTGAACTCGAGCTCGATGTCGAGATCGACCGTGACGATGCGCGGCCTGCCGACCCACCGGCCGGCCAATGTGTTCGCGAACGAGGCCGGCACCTCGACCTTGATCGGCTTCTCGGGCGCCGGATGCGTGCGCTCGTAGCGGCTCGTCGTGATGTAGTTCGCGATGATGGTGTTGCCCTCGTGGCACGCGTACTCCCACCACTCGTAGCTCGGATCGTTGCGCATCGGGTAGCGCACGGTGAACGACCGCGTGAGGATCAGGGGATCCTCGGTCTTGATCTCGTAGAGCCACATGTCGGCGTTCAAGCGCGTGATCCGCTCCGTCGTCTTCATCCGATCGCTTACCGGGAAGCGGTTGCCCGGCGGCGAGCCGACGACGGCGAGGTTGATCAGCGCCGGTCCTTCCTTGTAGTTCGTCGTCTCGACGACGAGCGTGTTGCCTTCCCAATGGCCCCGCGAGTCGCCCATGTAGCCCTTGTTCACCGATGACGGGTGCGCACTGCCGTCGGTGGGGATGACGCGCGCGTCGTGGATCATCTCGAGGTCGAACACGACGATGCCGGGCGCCTGCCGGATCGCGAAGCCGCCGTTGTACCGATACGGCATCATCGACGACGGCATGCCGCGCGAGCGGCAGTTGTCCCAGAAGTCGAAGGAGAGCGTGCTCTCGTACGCCGGGTCCTCGCCGGGCAGCGCCCACGAGCTGCCCATCTCGAGCGCGCGGCGCTTGCCTTCCGGCGTGAGGTCGGGCAACAGCCCGTTCGGCGGGTCGACGATCAGATTGGTCTGGCGTTGCGGCGTGCTCGGGTCGACGGTGCCCGACAGCAGCGCGCGGCCGAACTGCCCTTCGGCAATCGCCTGCTTGGCCGGGTCGACGCGCGCGCGAGCGGCGTCGAGACGCTGGTGGTACTCCTCGTCCGTGAGCCACTTTTTGTTGAGATCGCACGGCGGCGCGCCGAACCGGTAGCTTGCCGCGCACCGCTCGAGCGGCACTCCCGCCGCCTGCATCATATTGAGCGTCGCCTGGATGTCGGGCTCGCCCCACGGCGTTTTCGGGTGAACCCAACCCTTCGGCGTCTCGATGAAGTGGTTCGCCTCGCTCGGCGGGCCGACAATCGATTGTGCGTGTGCGGTGGACGCGAGGATCGCGACCGCGCCGCCGAGCAGCAGGGGGCGCAGTGACATGATTGGCTGCATGATCGCTCCTCCGCGCGCCTTCGTGAACGCGCGCGCCGACTTAGACTCTATGCCACTCGCCCGTTGGGTCCAAGGCTGACCGCCGACCCGGTGCGACGGAGGACCAAGCATGCCGACCGATTCGACGTCCCGCAGTTGGCGAGCCCGAAATTCCTGCTCGAGGTCGAGGCCGTGGCCGTGAAGAGATCATGAGCGGCCGGCTCGCGATCACGGGCGCCTCGGGGCAGCTCGGCCGCCTGACGGCCGAGCTCGTGCTGGCCCGGCACCCGCCGCGCGACGTGATCCTCGCCACGCGCACCCCGGCCGCGCTCGGCGACTTCGCGGCACGCGGCGCCGACGTGCGGCACGCCGACTTCGACGATCCGCAGTCGCTGCGCGCCGCATTCGCCGGCGCCGAACGATTGCTGCTGCTCAGCGCCACGGACTTGCGGCGGCGCGTCGAGCAGCACCGGTCCGCCATCGACGCCGCGAGGTCCGCCGGCGTGCGCCACGTGATCTACACGTCCGGCTCCAAGCCCGCGGCGCCGAATCCCGCGGCGGTGGCGCCGAGCCACTACGCCACGGAGCAGGCGCTCGCGGCGAGCGGCGTCGCCTTCACGGTGCTGCGCAACAGCCTCTACTCGGAGTACCAAGCGGCCGAGGCGCTGCGCGCCGTCGAGACCGGGCTGCTCGCGCACAACCGCGGCGGCGGCCGCGTCGCGTATGTGGCCCGCGAGGACTGCGCCGCGGCCGCGGCCGCCGTGCTGCTGCAGGGCGGGCACGAAGGGGCGGTGTACGACGTCACGGGTCCCGAGTCGTTCGACGCCGCCGCGCTCGCGGCGCTCTACGGCGCACTCGGCGGCCGGTCCGTCGACACGCGAACGATCGACGACGCCGCGTTCGTCGCGGGCCTCGTCGGGGGCTCGGCCGACGGTCACCTGCGCTACGGCGCCGAGCTCCTGGCCTCCTTCGGCCGCGCGGTCCGCGAGGGCTACCTCGACGTGCAAAGCGACGCCGTCGCGAAGCTCGCCGGCCGCCCGCCGCGCACGCTGCGCGCCGTGCTCGAGCCGCAGATCGGGCGCCGCTGAAACGGAACCGCAAGAGAGCAACCCAAGTAAAACGTCGGGCGCTACTCTCCCGGCATGACGAACACCACCACCAGCCGTTACTCGCAACGCATCCAGCGCGTCGTCGACCACTTGGCCGAGCACTTGGACGAGACCCTGAGCCTCGAGACGCTCGCCCGACTCGCGCACCTTTCCCCGTATCACTTCCACCGCACCTATCGCGGGCTCCTCGGAGAGACGGTCAACGACACCGTGCGCCGGTTGCGACTCTACCGCTCGGCCGTCGACTTGCTCGACCGGGACCTCGACATCGAACGCGTCGCGCGGCGTGCGGGTTACGGAAGCCAAGCGGCGTTCACGCGCGCGTTCCGGACGGAGTACGGCGAGCCGCCGGCGCGCTATCGCGGCGCGCGACGAACGGCCGAGACGGAGCAAGCAACCGATCCGGCCGCGTATCGCGTGGAGATCGTCGCGATGCAGACGCTCCGTGTCGCGGCGATTCATCGCCGCGGCGATTACCAGCTCGCGAGCAAGATCTTCGAGCGGCTGATGACCGTCGCGGCCACCACGGGCCTCTTGCGGCCGACGACGCGCACGTTCGGCGTCTTTCACGACGATCCCGTGGCAGTCGCGCCCGACGAGCTACGCGCCACCGCCTGCATCACGGTGCCGGGCGAGTGGGTGGCGTCGGCCGAGCTCGCCGAGGCCTACCTCGAGGGCGGGCGCTACGCGCGGATCGTCCACACCGGCCCCTACACCGAGCTCAAGACGGCGTACGACTGGCTGTATCAGGTGTGGCTGCCGGCGAACGACGAAGAGCCGCGCGACCTGCCGTGCCTAGAGGAATATTTGAACGACGCGCGGCAAACGGCTGCGAAGGATCTCGAGACGGCCGTCATGATGCCGCTCGAAGGTTGAAGCGGCGGCACTCGCCGCCGTTGCGTAGCCCGGATTCTCACGGCCACCCCGAGCGCGTGTTCGTCCTCGTTCAACGGACTCTCGACGTCGAGCTCCATGAACGGATCGCTTATGATCCGGCGCGTCGGTCGTTCAAAGGGGAGGGTTACGCGATGGTGCGTGCGGCGCTCGGCTTCGTGATCGGCGCGGCAATTTGGATGCCTGTGTTCTTCGTTATCGCGATCGGGTTTTCATTGGTGTCGCCCGA
>DASQOL010000144.1:0-19026 GCA_035644475.1 Gammaproteobacteria bacterium
GCTCCGGCAGATGGAGGCGGAGATCGGAATGCCTATTAAGCGTGGCGACATCGCGATCAATTAACGAGCATGGGACGCCCGCCGCTGAACTGCGGCGTTAGGCGGAGAACTTCTATGCCAATCAAGAGCAAAGCGCAGCGCAGGAAGTTCGCCGAGTTGTTGGTCGAGGGCAAGATCTCGCCCGAGACCTTCGAGGAATGGAATCGCGCAGCGGGGAAGGCCGAGTTGCCTGAGCGGCTCCACCCGAAGGCTGGAGCGAAGCCGAAGCGCAGGGCGAAGTCGAAGGGCGCTCCGAAGTCGAAGACCACCGTAAAGAAGGCTAGCCGACCACCGCGGAAGCGCGGCTGATTCGGGTGCCGCCCAATGATGATAGGAAGATGACAGCGCGCCGCCGATGAAGTACGGCGTTAGGCACCGCTACGTGAATCGCAGTACCTTTATCACCGCCATGGGAATCCTCTCGTTTCTTTTCGGTTCATCGGCCAAGGCGCAGCCCGCATCGCCGAGTCAGGGTTCTGCTGATGCCGGTCGTGGGCTGAGGCAGATGATGCTCGCCATGCCCCCAGAGAAGGCGGGCCAAAAGCCGACGCCGGACTTTCCACGCGTCTACGGCGTGCTCATGGATTGGCCGATTGGCGAGCAGATTGCGACTATCTTCTCTAGTTCAACGGGTGCGGCAAGCCTTTACACAACTTCTACGTTCGGCATCATCGGCGTAGAGGGGCACGAGCCAGTCCGCGCATCCGCTGTTGCATTGGTCCGCGCCGCTGACCGCTTCGTTGACGCAGCAACACCAACGACGGCGTATCCCTATCCTGCGGCGGACCGCGTGCGGTTCTACTTGCTTACCTTTCAGGGAGTACGCGTCATTGACACCGACGTCCTATCCATTGAGAGCGGAGCAAGCGTATACGCCGAGTTTTTCAATCTCGGTCAGGCTGTGCTCACTCAGTTGCGGCTCGTCGTGGAGCCGCCATGAGACACACGCCGCTGAACTGCGGCGGTCGGTGCCACAGAAGGGCGGCAGCTTGAACGAGGCGCGGTCGCTTACACTTCGGCGTTCTGTAGGGGAGTCTTATGCTTCAGCTTCGTCCCAACTGCGAATGCTGCGACGCGGATCTCCTCCCGGAGTCGTCCGATGCGTTCATCTGTTCGTTTGAGTGCACGTTCTGTCGCTCTTGCGCCGAGGGTGTTCTCCGTAGGCGCTGCCCAAACTGTGGAGGTGAGCTAGTTGCTCGCCCTAGGCGGCCAGTGGACAAGCTGCTGAAGTATCCGGCTTCGAACGAACGCGTGGTCAAGGCACAGGGTTGTGTGCAGTCCTAGCCAAAGCTGTGCAACCTCGACGGACCGCGCCGAATCGGTAGGAGCGTTGTGCCAGCCGCCGAACAACCGGTCGCAGCGGACGGTGATGGATAAAGCGCCAAGGCACATACGGCAGCGCGCCGCCGCTGAACTGCGGCGTTAGCCGGACTGTGGTCGCCATCGCATTCATCCCGCCAACCCTACCGGTCGGCGACTACGTTCTCCGACCTTTCCGCAATGAGGACGCAGCCGCTTGGTATGCTTGCTTGGCAGACCCGCGTGTAACCGAGCACACAAGTTGGCCGCCCATCACGTCTGAGTTTGTGGCTGCCCTAGTCCAGAAAGTGATCGATGACTACGGTACTTTGCGGTCCCTTCGGTGGGCATTCGCACGTCGAAACGACAACGTCCTCGTCGGCTCCTGTGGATACACTCGCTGGTTTGGCGATCAGGCGGCCGCAGAGCTTGCCTACGAACTTGCGCCTTCCTACTGGCGCCTGGGTCTAATGAGCGCGGCAGTTCGGGCGGCAGTCGAATGGGCGTTTCAGTTTGGTCCCATCAGTCGTGTGCAGGCGCTTGTGATGACGACGAACGAGCCATCTATCGCGGTTCTCGAGCGAACTGGTTTCCAGCGAGAGCGGATGCTCCCCGGTCACCGCTTGGCTCACGGTGTTCCAAGGGACTTCTATCTCTATTCGGTCGAGTCGCATGCCAGCTAACAGTCAGTTGCAGCGGACCGTGATGGATAAGCGCCAAGTCACATGCAGCGGCGCGCGGCCGCTGAACTGCGGCGTTAGGCGGCAACCTTGACGATCGCGTACTCGAGCTCCATCGAACAACTCAACCGCTCGGACTTGTCCGGGTTTCTGATGCATTGGGACTTCGAGCCGCCAGCCGGAACATTGTTTGAGATCCTCAGCCGTAGTACTGACGTCGTCCTAGCTCGAGACGTCGAGTCCTCTGTGGTGTGCGGGTACATCACGGCTTTGAGCGACAGGGTCGCGTGCGCCTACATTTCCGCACTCGAGGTCCGGCCCGAGTATCGACGCAAAGGAATCGGGACTGCTCTGTTGAATCAGATGGTGGACCGGCTGGACGTGTTTGGTGTCTATCTGTCGTGCGCCCCCGCTCTGGTACCGTTTTATGAGGCGGCCGGTTTTAAGCCGGGAACCTCAATGGGGAAACGAAAGCGCGGCTACGGTGCTACTTGATGTCGTGCCGGCCGCCTAACAAGCAGCTGCAGCGGGCCGTGACACGGCGGCGCGAGCGCGGCGCAAACGCGTCATTGCATTGTGCGCTCGCGCCGCGTTGGTTAGCGCAGCGCGCGGCCGTTAAACTGCGGCGTTAGGCGGCATGACGACGCAACTGCCGGGGCTCGTTCTCTCGTTCGTCGCGATTAGCGGTTGCGCGTCATCCCACCCCTCGGCGCCACCGCCAGACGGATACGTCCGCGCGAAATCAGTGCTGGGGTGTTGGCAGCACACTAAGCCTCATGAGCCGAACGTTTTGTTGGGCGCGGAAATGGAGCGCTCGTTGCGTGCGCAGTTGGGTGGACGGCTGCTCGCGCAACCGCAGTGCTGGTACGAGACTCAAGATGGACAGATCCTGCTAATCGCAGGCGAAACATGTGACGGATACGATGAAGTGTATTTCCAGCGAGCCGCAATCGACTGGACGCTGCTCAGGTCCGTTCGGCAAGATCTCGTGTTTTGTGAGGAGCGAAGGCGCCTACGATGAAACTCTTCGCATCCATCATCCTCTCGGCGGCGGTTGTGCTGTTCTCTCCTGCCTCCTGGAGTCAGGCGGGTGGCTATCAAATGTGCTCAGCAGAAATTGAAGAAGCGCTCGCGGCGGCTCTGTTGCTTGCTTTGGGCGACGTGCGCAACACCGAGTTTTTGACGGAGCGCATCGATTTGAATTCGCCGCGCATCCCGGATTTGGGAGTCCTGCGGCACGGCAATTCGATCTATGTCGCGAACCTCGTCCGGGACGCAAAGTGTATCGTTGATGGGTCTGTTCTGCCGTCGTCTCCCGACGTCACATTCACACTCGTCAGTGAAGGTGAGATCCTGGAGCTCGCCCGTCAGCCCGAGAACGACGGCGCCACCTACGTGTCGGCTGGCGGGGTGCGGCTAAGCGAGAACGAAGTGATAGTCAATTTGGGAGTGTCGATTCGGCCGGCCCCCGGTGACAAGCGGGGACTCACATGTTGTTGTGGCGGCGAGATGGTCCTCCGACATGTATCCGGGAAGTGGCTATTCGAACGATGGCGCAATGTTCTTTGCGCCTGACGTGTCCGCGACGGAGATGCTTGTACTTCGCGCCAAGGCGCCCAACAAGGCAGTTGCAGCTGACCGTGATGGATACAGTGCCAAAGCACGTGCGGCGGCGTGCGGCCGCTGAGCTGCGGCGTTAGGCGACACCCATGGCGCAGCTTCATTGTCCGAAGTGTGGCGCACGACTTGAGCGGAACGCGCGCGGCGCGCTCGAGTGCCGTGCCGGCCAAATGGAGCTCAGCAAGATCCTCGAGCAGCGCCTTACGGAGTGCTACGTTGATGGAGTGCGCTCTCCACGCGAACCTCGGGCACCTAGTGTGGCGGCCATTGGGTGTAGTTGGTTCTGTCCTGCCTGCGGTGTTGCAACAACCGAGGCCACGCCTGGTGACGTTCGATGCCCGAGGTGCGCCAGGAGTCTGAGCGAATTCCTTCATCATCTGATCGAGTTCCATCCTCATCGGGAAGGCGGTGCGTGGAGCTCGGGCTGGTTCTAACGAGGTTTGCGCATGTCGCCCAACAAGCAGTTGCAGCGGACGGGTCCCTTACAGTAGATGGCAACACCGTGGTGGTCATCCCAGAGGCGCCGGACAGGTGGATCCGTGAGATTTATCGCGTCGAATCTCATGATCGCTTCACCTACAGCATGGACCTGTCCAACGATGGCGGTCGTAGCTGGAACGTGGGGCAAATCGAGATGATGCTCGGTCGAAAGGAATAGAGCCGAACCCAGCGCGCCATGCGTCGAACGTCGCTACTCTCGGTCGTAATGGTCTTCGTTCTCGAGGCCTGCGCGGCCCCGGGCGTCCGTCCACCCGCCATTTCCGACGCCGATCTCCTTTCCGGAAAAGTGTTGGAGTGGAATGCGCCGGCCGCGCCGCTGCCGTCCAAGGACGACGCGTTCGGGCTCGACGAGGACATGCGTGCTTTTGTCGAGTCCGTGTCGACCGGCGACGCGAACGCGCGGGTCAACGGGCTGCTCGACGGTATGCGTGACGGCGGGCTGCTCTCACTGCACTACGCCGACGACTTCACACGCACTGCGAGCGGCACGTTCCACGATCGCGTGGGCAACTGCCTGTCGTTCACGATGTTGTTCATCGGGATGGCGCGAGCGGCGGGACTCGATGCGGGCTACCAAGTGGTGGACGTGCCGCCGACGTGGACCGACGATCTCGGCTTGATCGCGGTCGGCAACCACGTCAATGCGCTCGTTCTGGCGCCGCCCGACGGCCGGTTCGTCGTCGACTTCAATGACGCGTTCTTCCGCGAGAAGTATCCGGCCCGCGTCGTGAGCGACGACTACGCGGCGGCCCTTTACTACAACAATCTCGGGGCGGAGGCGCTCGGTCGGCGCGACAATGAGTCGAGCTTCGCGCTGCTGCGCGAAGCGGCACGCATCTACCCGGACATGCCGGCCGCCTGGGTGAACCTCGGCGTCCTGTATCTGCGCCTGAAGCATCTCGACTACGCCGAGGCCGCGTTTCTGCGCGCGCTCGAAACGGACCCTCGCGAGCAGTCGGCATTCTCGAACCTCGAGTCGGTGTATACGGCGCTCGGCAACTCGGAGCTCGCCGCCCGGTATGGGGCGCAGATCCGGCACTATCGCGAGATCAATCCGTACTACCATTTCGCCGTCGCTCGGGCCGCGTTCAATGACAAGCGCTACGACGACGCGCTTGCGTCGCTGCGCGCCGCGATTCGACTCAAGAGCGATGACGAGGAGTTCTATTCGCTGCAGGGGCAGGCACTGGCAGCGCTCGGCCGCGAGGACCGAGCCGCCGAGAGTTTCGCGCGGGCGAAGGAGATCGCGGCGGCGCAATGAGCCGAGGCGCGGTGCGCGGCGCCTGGCACACACGTCGCGTCAAGCCGCGTGCGGAGAGCGGCTACAGATCCGTGGCGATCAACTCGGCGGCGCGCGCGAAATCGACGCCTCGCAGCGCGTCGACCTGCGCCGTGAGCTCGCGCAGAATCCGAAGCTGCACGGCACCGCGTCGCTGCGCTTCCGCGTACGGGATCTCCGGGTGGAACATCACCATCGAGTACCGCGGAATGAATTTGCCCGGAAACCGCCGCTCGAGCTCGAACGACAGCTGCGCGCGCAGCTGAAACTTCGCGTCGCGCACCTCGTCGCGCATTTCGCGGTAGTTCTCGATCGCCATCTCGGCAATCGCGCGCGTGTTCGGCGCGCGCGACTCCTCGAAGCGCTCGAAGACCGTCGGCCAGTCGCAGCTCGACGCCTTTGTGTGCTCGCCGATCAGGCCGTCGAGCACGATGCAGTCCTCGAACGCGGCGTTCATTCCCTGGCCGTGGAACGGCACGATCGCGTGCGCCGCGTCGCCCACGAGCAGCAGCCGCCCGCCGAAGCTCCAGGGCTTGCAGTAGACCGTGCCCAAGATGCCGGTCGGATGGCTCGTGTACTCGGCGTCGAGGTCCGGCATCAGCGCGAGCGCGTCCGGAAACTCCCGGGCGAAGAAGTCGCCGGCAGTTCCGGCGGTCGCGCTCGCGAAGCTCGACGCCCCCGTGTGCGGCAGGAACAGCGTGGCCGTGAAGCTCTTGTCCGGGTTCGGCAGCGCGATCAGCATGAAGCCGCCGCGCGGCCAGATGTGCAGCGCCTTCGGGTCGAGCGCGAAGTCACCGATCTGACTACCCGGATGGGCGCCCGGCGGAATCGTGAGCTCCTTGTAGCCGTGATCGAGCAGCTCCTCGGTCGCCTCGATCGCGCCGCCTTCGACGAGTGCCCGGCGGACCTCCGAGCCTGCGCCGTCGCACGCGAGCACTACGTCGGCGTCGAGCGCGCGGCGGCCGTCCGCGGATTCGACGATCGGCGCGCCGGTTTTCAGGTCGACGTCGACGCAGCGGTGGCCGAAACGGTACTCCACGCCGTAGCGGTCCGTGGCGAGCCGCTGGAGCAGCGCGGTCAACGCCGCGCGCGACACCGAGTAGATCTCCTCGTGCCGGCGTTGGCCGTAACGCAGGAACCGCTGCGTGCCGCGCGCGTCGTGCAGCATTCGGCCGCGCATCGGGATCATGAGCTCGCCCACGTCGCGATCGATGCCGGCGCTGCGTAGCGCTTCGATGCCGCGCGCGGCGAGGGCGAGGTTGATCGAACGACCGCCCTGGACGGCCGCGCTGAACGATTCGCTACGCTCGATCACCAGTGGCGCGAGCTTGCGGCGCGCGAGCAGGATTGCGAGCAGGCTGCCCGCGGGGCCGCCGCCCACGATCGCGATCCTTGGGCGCCGGCTCATGCGTCGATCGTGCGCGCGAGGGCGCTCGCTGCCGCGTGCACGTCGGCGAACCGGTTGTAGAGCGGTACCGGTGCGAGCCGCAGCACGTTCGGCGGCCGCCAGTCGGCCACGACGCCCGCGGCGCGCAGCCGCGCCGCGAAGGTCGCAGCGCGCCGCGGGGGTGGGTCGATCTGCACGGCGAGCTGGCAGCCGCGGCGCCCGGGCTCGGCCGGCGTCAGCATCTTGACGCGCTCGCCGAGCCGCGCGCGCAGCAGCTGCTCGAGATAGCGCGTGAGCCGTACGGACTTGCGGCGCAGCCGCGCCGGCCCCGCGCTCCTGAAGAGCTCGAGCGACGCCGCGAGCGGCGCGAGCGAGAAGATCGGCGGATTGCTGAGCTGCCAGCCGTCCGCGCCGCGCAGCGGCGCGAACTCGCGCTCCATGAGGAAGCGCCGCGCCGCGTCGTGGCCCCACCAGCCGGCGAACCGCGGCAAGCCCTCCGCGCGGTGCCAGCGCTCGTGCACGAAGCAGCCGCCGACCGCGCCCGGACCGGCGTTCAAGTACTTGTAGCTGCACCAGACGGCGAAGTCGGGCCCGTCGCGGTTGAGCGCGAGCGGCACGTTGCCGATCGCGTGGGCGAGGTCGAAGCCCACGCGGCAGCCGTGGCTTTGCGCCGCTGCCGTGAGCGCCGCGATGTCGAGCCGCTCGCCCGACAGATATTGGACGCCGGGAAGCAGCACCAGCGCGATGCGCTCGCCTTCGGCCGCGAGCAGCGCGTCGAGGCGCTCGCGGTCGAGCTCGAAGGAGCCGGCGCGAGGCGAGAGCTCGAGCAGCGCGTCGGCCGGGTCGAAGCCGTGCCAGCGAAGCTGCGACTCCACCGCGTACCGGTCCGACGGGAACGCGTCGCGCTCGATCAGGATCTTGTAGCGTTCGCGCGTCGGGCGGAAGAACGTGACGAGCATGAGGTGCAAGTTGACGGTGAGCGTGTTCATCGCGACGACTTCGGCGCGCTTGGCGCCGGCGAGGGCCGCGAGCGGCGCGGCGAAGCGCTCGTGAAAGCCGAGCCAGCCGTCGTGCCGCTCGTCCGCGAAGTGGCCGTCTACACCACGCCCCGCCCAACGCTCGAGCTCGGCGGCCACCGCGCGGTGGGCGGCCTTCGGCATGAGGCCGAGCGAATGGCCGCAGAGGTAAGTCAGCGGGCTGCGCCGTCCGTGATCGCGCGGCAGCTCGAAGCGCGCGCGCCAAGGTGCCAGATCGTCGGCGTCGTCGAGCGCGCGGGCGCCGGCGCCGTGAACGTCAACGCGGGCCGGCATCCGATTTCGGGGCGGGCATCACGGTGCCGCAGCGCTTGCAGGTGCGCGCGTCGGTGCTCGCGTAGAACCGCGTGAAGACGGGCGGTAGATCTTTGACGATGTCGGCCACGTGCAGATACTGCTCGTGAAGCTTGTTCGCGCATTTCGGGCAGAACCAGACGAAGCCGTCGAGCTCGTGCGGCGCGCGGCGGCGCTCGACCACGATGCCCACCGTGTCCTTGAAGCGCTGCGGCGAGTGCGGCACGCGCGGCGGCAGCAGGAAGATGTCGCCTTCGCCGATCGGGATGTCGACGAACTTACCGTCCTGCACGGTCTTGAGCAGCATCTCGCCCTCGACCTGATAGAAGATCTCGGGCCCTTCGTCGACGTGGTAGTCGGTGCGCGAGTTCGGGCCGCCCACCACTTGGACGATGAACTCCTCGTTCTCGAAGATCTGCTTGTTGCAGACGGGCGGCTTCAGGTGCTCGCGATTGTCGTCGATCCAGTCGAGCAGATTCACAGGCATCATCATGGTCGTGAACCTCAGGGCAGGTAGCAATCCCCGGGGCGGGTCAGGAGTGTTTAGGCCGCAGAGTATATAGGGCGGCGGGTTGTCTCTCACTTGGCGGCGCGATGCGCGCTACTGCAACGCCAGACCGGATCAAAGCGAGACGACCCGGCCTCAGTCCGGCCGAAACGCCATCCCGGCGCAGTTGACGCGGATCGGCCGCGCGGGCTTGTCGAGTCGCACGGCCGTGAGGCTGCCCCCCCAGACGCAGCCGCTGTCGAGAGCCGTGATGTCCGCGCGGCGCAGCAGGCCGAGCGCGGCCCAGTGGCCGAACACGATCTGCAGATTGTCGGTGGGACGGTCGGGCACCTCGAACCACGGCATCAGGCCCTTGCGCTGCGACCCGGGCGGGCCCGACTCATTGAAGTCGAGCCGGCCGTGCTTGTCGCAATAGCGCATGCGCGTGAGCGCGTTGATCGTGTAGCGGCGTTTGCTGGTGCGGTCGAGCTTGTTGCTCCACTTCGAGGGCTGATTGCCGTACATGTCGCGGAGCGCGAAACGCCACTTCGGGCCGCGGAGCGCGTGCTCGACCTCGCGGGCGGCGCGCCGCGCCTGGGTGAGCGTCCAGAACGGCGGAACGCCGGCATGAACGAGCACGCGCCGCGCCGGCGCGTCGTAGTGGAGCAGCGGCCGGCGCCGCAGCCAGTCGACCAGACGGCGCGCGTCCGGCGCCGCGAGCACGGCCGCGAACGTGTCGGCCGGCGATAGCTCCCGGCCGCCGGCGACGGTCGCGAGCAGGTGGAGGTCGTGGTTGCCGAGCACGCAGGTGACGCTGCGGCCGAGCTCGATCACGCGGCGCAGCACCCCGAGCGAATCCGGGCCGCGATTCACGAGGTCGCCGACCAGCCAGAGGCGGTCGCGCGATGGCTGGAAGTGCAGCGCTTTCAGCAGCGTGTCGAACGCTGCGCTGCAACCCTGAATGTCCCCGACCGCATAGACAGCCACGACCTCGACACTAGCAGAAAAATAGGGACATGTTGCCTTTTCGGCCGAGGCGTGCGGTCACCTAGAACGCTCCGCCGAAAAGGCAACATGTCCCTATTTTTCTGCGGCGGCGAGGCGGGCGAAGTCGGCGGGGGATAGCGTCTCGGGGCGTGCGCGCGGGTCGAGGCCGAGAGCGGCGATTCGTTCCGGCGTGAGCCGGCCCTTGAGGGAGCGGCCGAGCGTCTTGCGGCGCATCGAGAAGAGGTGCGCGACGAGCTCGGCGAATCTGGCGCGGTCGGCGACGGCGAAGTCGGGCGCGCGCGGCACCACGCGCACGACGGTCGACCAGACGCGCGGCGGCGGCGTGAACGCGCCCGGGCCGACATCGAACAGCGCGCGTGACTCCGCTGCGACGGCGAGCATCACGGTGAGCCGCCCGTAGTCCTTGCCGCCCGGCCGCGCCGTCATCCGCTCCACGACCTCGCGCTGCAGCATCACGTGCAGGTCCCTGATCGCGTCTGCTTGCTCGAGCAGGTGGAAGAGGAGCGGCGTCGAGATGTTGTACGGCAGGTTGCCGACGACGCGCAGCGAGCGCGGGCCGTCCGCGAGGCTCCGGAAGTCGAACTCGAGCGCGTCGGCGTGATGCACCACGAGCCGCTCGGGATGCGCGACGCGGTCCGGCAGCTCGGCCGCGAGCTCGCGGTCCACTTCCACCACGTGCAGCCGGTCGAGCCGCTCCACGAGCGGCCGCGTGAGCGCGCCCGGCCCGCCGCCGATCTCGACCACGCGCTCGCCTCGCTCCGGCGCGATCGCGTCGACGATCTTGCGGATCACCGCGGGGTCGTGCAGGAAGTGCTGGCCGAGCCGCTTCTTGGCGCGCACCCTCAGGCTCGGACGAGCTCGAGCGCGAGCTCGATGGCCGCCACCAGACTGTCGGCCCGCGCGCGGCCGGTGCCCGCGAGCGCGAGCGCCGTGCCGTGGTCCACGGACGTCCTGATGATCGGCAAGCCGAGCGTCACGTTCACGATCTCGCCGAACGACAGAGCCTTGAGCGGCGCCAGCCCCTGGTCGTGATACATCGCGACCACGAGGTCGCAACCGGCGAGGGAGTCCGGCGTGAACGCCGTGTCGGCCGACACGGGCCCCACGATCCTGAGCCCTTGCGCGGCGAGGTTGCGGACGGCCGGCTCGATGACCGTGCGTTCCTCGGTGCCGAGCGTGCCGCTCTCGCCGGCGTGCGGATTGAGCCCGAGCACGAGCACACGGGGCCGGTCGATCTTGAACAGCCGCTCGAGGTCGTCGTGCGCGATGCGGATCAGGCGCTCGAGCGGTGCGGCGTCGAGCGCGTCCGGCACCCCCCGCAGCGGCAGATGGGTCGTCGCGAGTGCCACGCGCAGCGTCTTGCCCGCGAGCAACATCACGGGCAACGGGGCGCCGGTGAGCTCGGCCAAGAACTCGGTGTGACCGGAGAACTTGAAGCCTGCCTGGCTGATCACGCTCTTCTGCACGGGCGCCGTCACCAGCGCCTGGGCCTCGCCGCGCCGGCAGAGGTCCACGCCGCGGCGCAGCACGTCGAGGACGTAGGGCGCGTTGGCCGCGTCGAGCCGGCCGGGCGCGACGGGCGCGCGGGCCGCGACACCTAGTAGCTGCAAGCTGCCGATGAGATGGGGGCCGACCTGCGCCGGCGTCGCGCACTCGCGGAGCTTGGATGTAGCGCCGAGGGCGCGAGCGCGCGCGGCCAGGACCGCGGGGTCGCCGAGCACGGCGAGACGAGCACGGATCTCGCGGTCGGCGAGCGCGAGGCAGATGTCGGGGCCTATGCCCGCGGGCTCGCCGGAGCTCACGACGATTAGAGGGAGCTTGGGAGGCAGCTCGCCGGTCATCGCGTCCCCGTCATTGCGTCGCCGTCATTGCGAGGGGGCGCCGCGCGCGGCGCGCAGGTCAAAGGGTTTTGTTCTTCTTTTTGCGTTCCGAGATTTTGCTGCTGACTTTGCCTGACGAAGCCACGGTGGTGGTCACGCCGGCCGACGCGCAGTCCTGCACGCCGCCCGTGACGTAGTTGCAAACGAAGGCCTGATCGCGGAGTCGGCGGATCCAAAGCTCGCGCTCCTCCTCGGCCTTGTTCGCGCGCACCTCGCGGCTGCACCCCTCGCGTTTGACCTCGTCGGTGGTGTCCTGGGAGCGACGTCCGAGCACCTCCACCAAGTGCCAGCCGTAGCGCGTACGCAGCGGCTCGCTCACCTCGTTGAGCGGCATCGTGGCCAACATCTGCTCGAACTCCGGTATGAAATCGGTCGGTTGCACCCAGCCCATGTCGCCGCCGTCGGCGGCCGAGACCTTGTCCTCCGACACGGACTTGGCGATGGTCGCGAAGTCGTCGCCGCGCTGCAGCTGCGCGCGAATGCCGAGCAGCTTCTGCCGCACGGCGGGTTCGTCGAGGATCTCGTTCGGCCGCAGCAGGATGTGCCGCACGTGCACCTGGTCGACCACCGTGCGCGAAGCGCCGCGCATGTCGTTGAGCATCACGATCTGGAAGCCGCTGCCGCTCTGGAGCGGCTTCGAGTACTCGCCGGGCTTCATGCGCACGACCGTGTCCGCGAACAGCGTCGGCAGCTGCGAGCCCTTGCGCCAGCCCAAGCTGCCGCCGTCGAGCGCCGTTTGCGCGTGCGACGTGGCGATCGCGAGCCGCGCGAAGTCCTCGCCGTTCTCGAGGCGCGTGTAGATCTCCTCGATCTTGGTGCGCGCCGCTTCGAGGTCCTGCGGCAGGGCGTTGGCCGGGACGCCGATCAAGATGTGCGAGATGTTGTAGTCGAACTGGTTGGTGGCGTTCGCCTCGGTTTTGGCGAGGCACTGATCGAGCTCGCGCGGCGTGACGTTGATCCGGTTGACCACGTCGCGTTGCTGGAGCTGCTCGATCATCAGGTCCTCGCGGCTTTGCGCGCGATACTCGGTGTACGCGATGTTCTCCGACGCGAGCACCGCCGGCAGCTCCTCGAGCGTGTAGCCGAGATTGTCGGCCACGCGGGAGAGCGCCTGGTTCAGCATGTCGTCGGAGACCGTGATGCCGATCTTCTTCGCGCGCTGCAGTTGGATCTCACGCACCACGAGCTGATCGAGCACTTGCTGCTCGACGACCCCGCGCGGCGGCAGCGTCCGGCGCTTCTCGGCGGGCTGCGCCTCTTGCTGCTGACGCAGCGACGCCATGAGGATATCCGTGCGGCTCGCGAGCTCGCTCTTGAGCACGACGCCGTTCTCCACGATCGCGGCGACGCCGTCCAGGAACTCGCCCGTGGTTCCCAGGTTCTCGCGGTCTTGCGCCCGGGCGGGGCCGATGAGCGCGGCGCTCGAAATCACGCAGAAAAAAGCAACGGTTGCGCGCTTGATGTTCATGGCTCGCTAGTCTCGGTTCGGGCGATGCTGCGGTAACCCAGGATACCACGGTCGAGCAGCGACTCCGGGGACCGCCCGCCCTGGGACAGGCCTTTGAGCTCGAGCTGGATCGAGATGGAGCTGTCGGCGTCGCCGGTGCTGCGGCTCACGTAGCGCCGGCCCACCATCCGGAAGCGCCAGCAGCACGACTCGTACTCCCAGCCCGCGAACTGCTCCAGAGGCTCCTTCTCGAGCAGGGAGTAGCTGTAGCGGCCGATCACCCGCCACTTCTCCGCGACGGGCCACACGACCCAGATGTCGCCCTGCTCGAGCAGCTCGCGCCGATAGCGATAGCCGAAGCCGAACAGCCGGTCGTCCTTCGGCCGGTACTCGAAGCGCGTCTCGGCGCGGGCCGTGAGATCGGTGTCGCTGTTCCATTGGTACCCGACGTCGAGATTCCAGGTCTGCGCGAGCCCGAGCGCCATCTCGGCCACGTAGTCCGAGGAGCGCTCGTCGATCGGCGGCTGGCCGGGGAGGCTCACGTGCTGCGCCTTTAGATAGCGCGTCTGGCCCAAAGTTGCTGCGAGACGCTCCCGGCCGTCCCCGGCACCGATGAGTCGGGTCGTGAGGCCGAAGCTCAGCTGATCGGTGTCGGCAATCCGGTCGGGGCCGACGAAGCGGTACTTGCGAAACAACTGCACGAGGTTGAAGTCGGGCGTGATCGTGTCGAACACCGGCAGGTCGTCCTGGGCCTCCAACGGCACGTGCACGTAGAGCGCGCGCGGCTCGAGCGTCTGGATCCAGTTGCCGCTGCGGCCGGCGTCGCGCTCAAATTTGATGCCGGTGTCGAGGCTCTCTACCGCCAAGCCGCGCGCCGGCGTGCTTTCGGTGCCGGTGGCCGGATCGTCGACCCAGTAGTTCGTCTGGCGCACGGCGACCGCCGGCGTGAGGTACATGCCGGAGCGCGCGAAGCGCAGCGAGAGCTCCTGCGTGGTGTCGAGGCGCCAACCGGTGACGCCGACGTTGCGCTCGAAGTTTACGAGCTCGGTCGTCGAGTCGAAGCCGAGCAGGCGTCCGTTCCAGCGGCCGCCGAAGAGCATCTGCGGGACGCGCTCGTAGGGGCGCTCCTCGTCGGTCAGCGTGGTGTCGATGGTCTGATAGTCCTGGAAGCGCGTGAGCAGCGACCAGGAGGGGGCGTAGTAGGTGATGTCGACGAACCGGTCGAGGTGCGTCTGGCTCGTTACGGCCAAGCTCGTGCCGAGGTCCTCGAAGTAGGTGGCGTCGGAGACCTGTTCCACGCCGGCGAGGACGCGCCAGTTGTCGCCGAACAGCGAGTCGTGGCTAAAGTTCACGTAACGGCGGTCGTCGCCGGTTTCATTGTCGTCCGGCAAATACTCGAAGCCGAGCTGTCCCTTGCTGTTCGGCAACAGATAGCGGAGCTCGCTGCGCAGCTGCGTGCCGCGCTTGCTCATGTAGCGCGGCTCGAGCGAGAGGTCGTAGTTCGGCGCGAGGTTCAGATAGTACGGCACCGTGAGGTCGAAGCCGGTGCGGTCGCGCTCGCCGATGTCGGGCGTCAGGAAACCGCTCTTGCGCTGGTTGCCCACGGGGAAAGTGAAGTACGGCGCGTACAGGATCGGCACGCCCTTGAAGTCGAGCTTCATGCCGCGGGCGGTGCCGACGCCGCCGTTCACGTCGATGTCGATGTCCCTCGCGTGCAGTTGCCACGACGGATGGTCCGCGGGGCAAGTGGTGAACAGCACGTTCGCCATGCTGAGCCTGCTGTTGCTCGTCAATACGATCTCGTCGGCCGACGCGTGCGCGGGGCGCTTCGGCATGTCGAAGCCCGCGCGCGATAGCCGGATCGTCTCCGCTTTCTGGTCAACGTGCCCGTCGTCGCCGAACACGACCACGTCGGGCGTCGTGTAGGTCATGCGCCCGGGGAGGTCGAGCTCGTCGTTGCCCAGCGTGGCCTGCTCGGCTCGGATCGTGCCGCCGCGGTACTGGATCTCGACGTTCCCGGAGACGTCGAGATTGTTCTTGAACGAATCGAAGCTGTCCGCGTTGATTACGAGATCCTGATCTTCGAGAGCGGCGTCGATTGCCGGCAGCTCGGGCGGCGTCGCCACGATCAGCGGGTCGGAGGGGAAGCAGATCGGCTCTTGCGGGATCGGCGCTTGCGCCAGGAGTTGCGGCGCCCAACAGGCACACAGGCAGAGCGCGAGCGACGAGCAGCGTTTGGCTGAAGGCACGAGGCTGCCTTGAGTAAAGGCGGCTACAATGGCATAGATCAACTACCCCTTCAACGCGCGCGGCTGAATGAAAGCGATGATTCTCGCGGCCGGACGCGGCGAGCGCATGGGCGCGCTCACTGCGAATCGTCCGAAGCCGCTGCTCGAGATCGACGGCGTGTCGTTGGTCGAGCGGCACGTGCAAAGACTCGCGGCCTGCGGCGTCGACGAGATCGTCGTGAATCTCTCGTACCTCGGCGCACAAATTCGCAACCGGCTCGGCGACGGCACGCGCTTGCGATTCACGATTCGTTACAGCGACGAGGGCGAGCCGCCGCTCGAGACCGCCGGCGGGATCGTGCGCGCTCTGCCGCTGCTCGGCGCGTCGCCGTTCCTGCTCGTCAACGCCGACGTGTTCACCGATTTCGATTTCGGCACGCTGCTCGCCGACCCGCGCAGCGCGCTCGTGCTCGTGCCGAACCCCGCCCACAACGCGCGCGGCGACTTCGGCAGCGACGAGTCCGGGCTCGTGCGCGCGGCGCCGCCGCTTTCGACCTACGGCGGTATCGCGGTGCTCGAGCCGAAGCTGTTCGCCGGGCTTCCGGATGGCCGGCGGCCGCTCAAGCCCGTGCTCGACGCTGCGATCGCGCGGCGCGAGCTCCGCGCCGTTCATTACACCGGCCTCTGGGTCGACGTCGGCACGCCCGAGCGGCTCGACGACGCCCGGCGGCTCGCCGCCGCCAGGAGCTGACGCATGCGGCTGTATAGTTTCTTCCGCAGCTCCGCGTCGTTCCGCGTACGGATCGCGCTCAACTTGAAGGGCGTGGACTACGAGACGGTGCCGGTGGGCCTGCCGCACGACGAGCATCGCAAGGCCGCGTTTCTCGCCGTGAACCCGCAGGCCACGGTCCCGACGCTCGACGACGACGGCGTCGTGCTCGCGCAGTCGCTCGCGATCATCGACTACCTCGACGCGCGCTTTCCCGCACCAAGGCTGATTCCCTCCGAGCCCGTCGCGCGTGCGCGCGTGCAGTGGCTCGCGCAGCTGATCGCGTGTGAGATCCATCCGCTGAACAACCTGCGCGTGCGCCGCCATCTCGCGAGCGAGCTTAAGCTCGACGACGCGGCCGTGGAGCGCTGGCAGCGCCATTGGATCGCGGAGGCGTTCGGCCCGCTCGAGGCGTTGGTCGCTCGGTGGAGCGGCGGACGCTATTGCTTCGGCGACGCCGTGTCGGTCGCCGACGTGTGTCTCGTGCCGCAGGTGTACAACGCGCGGCGCGTGTCCTGCGACCTCACGCCGTATCCGACGCTCGTCCGGATCGCCGACGCTCTCGCCCGCGAGCCCGCGTTCGCGGCCGCCGCGCCGGAGCGCCAACCCGACGCCGGAAATTAGGGACATGTTGGATTTTTCGGCGGTGGCCGGAGGCGCACCGACGCCGGCTATGCGCGCGCCGAAAAATCCAACATGTCCCTAATTTCCGGCGACGGAGCGGTAGACGGAGAGCGTGCGCTCGGCCGCGCGTCGCCAGGTGAACGTGCGCGCGTACGCCGCTGCCGCTGCCTGCGCGTCCGCGCCCACGGCCGGCAAGGAGTCGATGCCGGCCGCGATCGACTCCACCGACTCCGGGTCGACGAGCAGCGCGTGTCCGCCGGCGATCTCCGCGGTGCCGGGCCGGGCGCTCGTGAGCACCGGCGTCGAGCACGCCATGGCCTCGAGCAGCGGCAAGCCGAAGCCTTCCTGGAGGCTCGGGAAGAGCAGCCCTGAGGAGCCCCGGTACAGCGTCGCCATGCCTGCGTCGTCGGCGTCCGGCTCGAACCGCACTGCGTCGCCGAGCGCGGCCGCGTCGAGCGCCGCGTTGCTCGCCGCGTCGGGCGGGCCGAGCACGCGCAGCACGAACGACTTGCGTACGCGCGAGATCGCGAACGCCTCGAGCGTGCGCGCGAGGTTTTTGCGCGGCGTGCCGCCGAACGCGAGGAAATAGGGCGCGTCGGCGCGCGCCGCTCGCGGGTCCGCGCCGAGGAACTCGGCGCTGATGCCGTGGTGCACGACGTCGATCCGCCCCGCCGGCACCCCGAAGATGCGCACGTAGTCGTCCTTTGTCGCCTGGCTCACGGCGATGATGCGGTCGGCGTCGGCGGCTTCGCGGTAGCGTTGTTGGGCGTTGCGCAGCGTCCGCTCGGAGCCGTAGTTCGGCAGCATGAACGGCGACAGGTCGTGGATCGTGATCACGCGGGCGGCGCGTCCGGAACGGCGCGGCAGCCGCGTGCCGAGACCGTGCACGACGTCGCAGCGCGGCATCGCGGGCCAGGGGCCGGAGCAATACCAGCGGACCGGCCACGGGTAGCTCGGCATCAGCGCGCGCTTGCGGTAGTCGGCGAGCCTAAACAGCATCCGGCAGCGAAGGCCGGCATCGTCGAGCGCGGCGAACGCGTTGGCGAGCTCCACGGTGTAGCGCGGCACGCCCGTGAAGCGGTTCGCGAGCGCGGCGGTGGCCTCGAGCCCGACGCGCATCAGCATCAGCGGAGGCCGTGCTCCATGCGTACGTCGAGCAGCGCCTGCCGGCCTCCGGCCACGGCCGCGAGCGCGTCGTCGAGCGCACGCGGCACGTCGGCCGGCTCGTCGACGCGCCGGGTCCACGCGTCGGACGCTTCGGCGACCTTGGTGAACTCGGGCGACGGCTGGAGCTCGACGAGCGGCATCGGTCGCGCGGAGGCCGACAGGCCCTGCGGATAGACCACGCGCGTCGCCGACTCCACCGCCTGCCAGCGCATGTTGTTGCAGACGATCGTGAGCGTCGGCAGGTTCGCCGCGCGCGACACGAAGTGGAACGGCGTCGGATTGCCGAACATGTAGCTGCCGTCGCCGACGGTGGCGACGACCATGCGGTCGGGCGCCGCGAGCTTCGCGCCGAGCGACGCGCCCAACCCGAAGCCCAAGCCGCCGCCGATCGACACGCCGAGCAAGCTGCCCGGCTCCTCGAGCTCGAGCGAGTCGATCGGCACGCCGAGCTCGACGACCACGGTGCTCTTCTTCGGCAGCGCCGCGCGCAGGCAGTCGCCGAGATACGCGTAGCGGATCGGCTTCGCGGTGCGCGCCTCGGCGAGCATCGCCGCCTTGGCCTCGCGCTTGGTGCGCTTGAAGTCCTCGACCGCGCCGCGGCGGCGCTTCGCGGCGTTTTGGTTCGGCCCGGCGGCGGCGAGGGCCTCGTCGAGCATCGCGAGCGCGGCGCGGGAGCTGCCCTGCACGGCCATCTCGCCGGGGAACGAGCGGATCGGATAGCGCGCCCACAGCGGGTCGACGCCGAGATGGACTACGCGCGCGTCCGACCGCGGCGTGAAATACCGCGGATACCACGGCACCTCGCAGTCGACGACCACGATTACGTCGGCCTTGCCGAGCAGCTCGACGCCCGCGTGCCCGAGGTTCATCTCGTGGCTCGCCGGCAGGTTCACGCAGCTCGGGTGCGGCTGCACCACCGGGATCGAGTGCCGCTCGGCGAGCTTCGCGAGCACGGCCACGGCCGCGCGGTCGCGGCCGAGATTCGAGGTGAGGATCATCGGCCACTCGGCGCGCGCGAGCATCCGCGCGATCGCCGACATGTGGCTCGTGCTCGGCTGCGGCGGCGCGAGCTCGGTCGGCGCGAGCAGCGCGCCGGACGCCGTGTCGCGGTCGGCGAGCACCTCGCGCGGCAACGTGAGGTACACGGGGCCGCGCGGCTCGCTGAGCGCGACGTCGAGCGCGCGGCCGACGATCTCGTCCACCGGTTGACCCGCCCGCAGCTCGTAGTCCCACTTCGTGTACTCGCGCACCACGCCGGCCTGGTCGAAGTTCTCCTGGCCCCA
>DASQOL010000145.1:0-52759 GCA_035644475.1 Gammaproteobacteria bacterium
GCGGATCATGCGCGAGCTCTTGCGGCCGTCGCTCGCGTCGATGGGCTTTCCGCTCGGGCTCGCGTTCACCCTCCAAGGCTTCGTGCTGCTGATCGGAAGCGTGGTCGGCGCCGGCGGCGTGGCGCTGTTCAGCGTGTATCGCACGTTCGCGCGCGTGCCGATCCAGGTCGCGACGAGCGTGAACCAAGCCGTGTGGCCGGAGCTGTCGTACGCGTTCGGCGCCAACGACGCGCCGAAGGCCGCGCAGCTCGTGCGCAAGATGCTGCAATTCGGCGCGATCTCGAGTGCCGGGGCGGTGTTGGTCGCGTTTCTGCTAGGCGAGCGCGTGATCGACTGGTGGGTGTCGAAGGCGCTCGAGCACAGCCCGCGGCTCCTGATCGTGTTGATGCTGACGACGCTCGTGCACGTCTGCTGGCAGCCGCTGTGGGTGGCGCAGATCGCCACCAACCGGCACACGCGGTTCGCGTTCTGGTTCGTGACGATCTCGGCGCTGTCGCTGGTGCCGGGTTGGCTCCTGCTCGAGGACTTCGACTTGAACGGCGCGGGCTACGCGATCCTGCTGTCGGAATGCCTGCTCGCGACGGCGGCCGTGGTCACGTTCAAGCGCTCGTTCCGCGTTGCTTCGCCATGATCGACACGTTGTCGTATCTCGTGCGGCATCGCATTCGAGAGAGGCCGTTCTCCCGCCGCTGGCTCAAACTCTGGGCGAAGCGAGTGGCGAACGTGCCCGGCTTGATCGGCATCCTGTGGCGGACGGCCCGGCTCTCTTGGCGCGGTACGCGCGTCGGCAGCCTGTCCGTCGTCGCCAAACTCGAGGTCAACGGCAAAGCCACGCGCTTGCAGATCGGCCGCGAGTGCGTGCTCGGCAATCGCGTGCATCTCGGGCTGCACGACGAGATCCGCATCGGCGACTACGTGGTCATCAACGACGGCTGCATGCTGCTCACCGCGAGCCACGACGTGGACAGCCCCGATTGGCAGCATGTGCGCGCGCCGATCGTGATCGAGGATCGCGCGTGGATCGCGACGCGGGCGATCATCC
The DNA here is from genome assembly GCA_035644475.1 of Gammaproteobacteria bacterium. Taxonomy (GTDB): domain Bacteria; phylum Pseudomonadota; class Gammaproteobacteria; order Steroidobacterales; family Rariloculaceae; genus FEN-1219. Next base: position 1,043 of record DASQOL010000145.1, read on the forward strand.
TGCCCGGCGTCACGATCGGCTATGCGGCCGTGGTCGGCGCGGGCGCGGTGGTGACCAAGGACGTTCCGGCGTATCACGTGGTCGCGGGTAGTCCCGCGCGTACGGTGCGGCAGCGTGCCGCGGCGGAGTTCCGCTACTCGGCGCCGCGGTTCCTCGCGCCGTTCGAGGCGTGGGTGGGACCGCCGCGATGAGCCGCGGCGGCGCCGCGCGAGGGAGCTCGGCGCGGCGGTTGCGCGCGCGGCGGTTGCGCGCGGTCGCGGCGCTCGTGCTCGTTGCCGCTGCGGTGGCGGCGTGCTCTAGCGATCCTGCCTCGGTGGGCACCGGCGAGCGCGCGGCGGAGTCGCCCGCGGGTCCCGCGTCGCTTCCCGCGCCGCCCGCCGCGACACCGCCAGCGGCAGCGGCACCTCCGCCCGCAGCGACACCGCCGCCCCCGGTAGAGCCTCCACTGCCCGTGGAGCCTCCGCCGCCGGCGCCGCTCCCGACCGCGCCCGAAACACCACCACCCGAAGCGCCGCCGCCCGAAGCGCCGCCGCCCGAAGCGCCGCCTCCGCGCGCGCTCACGCACTGGTTCGCCGGCGGCATTGCCGGCAAGAAGATCTGCTTTATCGGCGACAGCACCACCAAGAACGCGCTCGCGCTGTTCGCCGAGCTAGAGGGTAAGTACTCGGCGAACGGCGAGCCGCTCCACGGCGCCGGGCCGATCCTCAACTTCGGCGAGAACGGCGCCTCGCTCTACGCGTTCATGACGGATCAGGTCGTCCACGGCCTCACCGCGACGATCGCGGAGCAGGCGGACCTCTACGTGTTGAGCTACGGCATCAACGACGTGCGGCTCGGCTACACAACCGAGGACGCGCTCGTGGCCCGCCTCACGTCCACCGTGAACCGCATCAGGGCGGAAGCACCGAACGCCGACCTCGTGCTCCGCACGCCGAACAGCTTGCTAGCCACAGACGTGAACGCCTACGGCTACGTGCAGCCGAACACCAACGCCCAGGCCTATACGACGATGCTGCGCAGCGCCTACCGGCGCCTCGAAGACGCGTGGCCAAACGTCGTGGTGTTCGACGCGCAGGCGCTCGTGTTCGGCACGGAGTCCCTGCCCGCATCCCTCCTGATGAGCGACCAGCTCCACCCGTCGCCCACCGGCAATACGTTCCTGGCGAGCGCGCTCGTGGAGGTCATCGGCGAGCCCCCGAGCCCCTAGGACCGCTACGGGCCCCGGCGCTCCCAGACACGGGCCGCGGCAATAGGAAGTTCATCCTCACTACACATCCACTACACATTCGAAACTTAGACTGACCCCTCGAGCATCGGTCTGTCGTCACTCCCGCGACCGCGCGAAGAAGGAACTCCAGGGCGCGGGAACGCACGACCGACCTTCGGCCAATCAGCGTCGACAGCCGAGCTAGGGAGGAGCGGTCAGCGTGCGCGCATTGCTCTGCAGCTTGAATTACGCGCCCGAGCTCACGGGCATCGGCAAATACACGGGCGAGATGGCCGAGTGGCTCGCCGCCCGAGGCATCGACGTCACCGTCGTAACCGCCCCGCCCTACTATCCCGCGTGGCGCGTCGAGCGCCCGTACTCCGCCCGCCGCTACACGCGCGAGACCGTGCGCGGCGTGGATGTGATCCGCTGCCCGCTCTGGGTTCCGCGCCAGGCGACGGCGCTCAAACGCATCCTGCACCTCGCATCCTTCGCGTTAACCTCGCTGCCGGTGATGCTGTGGCTCGCGATCCGGCTGCGCCCGAAGCTCGTGCTCGTGATCGAGCCGCCGCTGTTCGCGGCGCCGGGCGCACGCCTCGCCGCGCGGCTCGCGGGTGCAAAGGCCTGGCTGCACGTGCAGGACTTCGAGGTCGACGCGGCGTTCGACCTGGGCTTCCTGCGCGCGGGGCTGCTGCGCCGCGCCGTGCTCGCGTTCGAGGGCTGGCTGATGCGCGGCTTCGATCGCGTGTCGACGATCTCCGAGCGCATGGTCGCGCGGCTCTCGGCGAAGAAGGTCGCCGCCGACCGCACGCAGCTCTTTCCGAACTGGGTGGAGCTCGACCGGATTCGGCCGCTGCCGTCGGCGTCGGAGCTGCGCGCTCCGCACTTCGCGGACGACAAGATCATCGTGCTGTACGCGGGCAGCATGGGCAGGAAGCAAGGCCTCGAGACGGTGCTGCAGGCAGCGCGCGTGCTCGAGCCGATGACCGACAAGCTACAGTTCGTGATGTGTGGGGACGGCCCGGGCCGTCAGGAGCTCGAGCGCTCCGCCGCGGGGGCGAAGAACGTCACCTTTTGGCCGCTCGTGCCGGCGGAGCGCTTGAACGAGCTCCTGAACATCGCCGACATCCACATCATGCCGCAGCGCGCCGACGCGCAGGACCTCGTGTTCCCGTCGAAGCTCACGAACATGCTCGCGAGCGGGCGGCCGGTGGTGGCTACCGTGAATCCCGAAACGCAGATCGCCGAGATGCTCGACGGCTGCGGCGTGGTGGTTCCACCGGGCGCGCCGCTCAAGCTCGCGGACGCGCTCCGCTCGCTCGCGGCCGACGCCGCGCTACGCCGCGCGCTCGGAGAGGCGGCGCGCCGCACGGCGGAGCGGTTGTGGGACAAGAACGCGGTGCTCGCGCAGGCGTTTCGCGAGCACGTCGGCGCGCATGTGCAGATGGGCACGCCGCCGCGGACGATCGTTGCGGAAGAGGCGCGGACTACGACCGCGGCGTGAGTCCCGCCCTTCTCGCGTTTTTCCGCGTCAGGCAGAAGCATCGGGCCTCGAAAATCGACACTCCCGAGAAGGACCCTTTTTGGGAAAGCCGACTGCCAGCGACTGTGCAACTCTCGATTTCAACGTCGCGCGAGAGCAGCGTGACCTGCGCCGCTTCCAGCGCCGCGCGCTGCGCGATGACGAGGGCTTTTGGGCTCCCGACATCGTTCGGCAACGGCGCGTGCGGCATGCACGATTTTTATCACACGATCAGTTGCGCGCTTCAGTTCGTAACGGCCGGCGCCAATCGATTCCTTCCAGCAGCATCGACAACTGCGCCGCGGTGAGATGCACGCTGCCGTCCGTCGCTCTCGGCCACACGAAGCGGCCGCGCTCCAGCCGCTTCGCGTACAGACACAGCCCGTCGCCGTCCCACCAGAGGATCTTGACCCGCTCCGACGCAGACATCTTGCCGTCGAAGAACGCGCGTAAGTGGTCAGCGTTCATTCAACTGGTCGGCCTTCCGGCCCCCCGCGAAGTGGTTTCCGTTCAATGAATTGTCCCGCGCGATCGTACGTATCCTTGTATGTGCGGATTGTCTCTCCGCTCACTCCTCGAGCAACCGTTGAAGCCGCTCGAGAAGCCCGAGCTCGCATTCGGCTACCGCTACACGAGCTCAGGCAACAGCCACTCCCACATCATCCACGACTGGGAAGTGCAGGAAGCGCATCGGCAGTACAAGCGCCGCTACGGCGATCAGGCGATCGACAAGCTCGTGGGTGAGTACGGCGGGCACATCCCCACGCGCAACCTGCACTTCATCATGGGCACCATGGCCGCGCATCCCCGCACGTTCATCGTCATCGGGTTGCTGCGCTCAGGCTTCGATCCCGCCGAGCTCGCCAAGCAAAGCGATCTGTTCAGGTAATCTGCGGGGCTGCGCTTCCTCAGATCAATCCGCTGACGGTATGACCTGCCCATCACGATCGACTTTCAACTCCTTCACTCCCGGACTTCGGCCAATAAGGTATCCCTCGTTGCCCTGCGAGTCTCTGATCCTGTAGACGTGGAAGTCCTTTTCGTAGCTGTCGCTCAAAATTTGAACGCGCTGAGGGGGAAGGGTCCTAAGGACTGAGTTCGGCTTTGGCGCTGTGCTCGGATAGCCCATCGGATATGGACGTTCAAGCAAGTCCATCGGCGTCTCCAGTTCGAGCACTCGCTCTTCTCGCGAGCAGGCCACTAGGATGTGCGCTGCAACCAACGCTGCGAGTCTTGTGAGACGTGCCATCTTCATTGCTTGGGATAGAACGTTTGATCGACTATTTGGAAGCTATTCCGAAGCGCCAGATCTAACTGCGGAGGCAAGAAGCTCCGCTGCCCCGCCCACGGAGTGCCACTTCTTCCGAGGCCGTACTCTCGTCCGAGTGCCTCTTGGATTGGCGCGGTGCAGTTGTTGTCGACATAGCTGTATGGTTCGTTGAAGTTTTCGAGCGTTTTTTGAATTCGATTCAAGGATTCGGTGGGGATGTCCAAAACCAAACCGTACCCGCCTCGGAAGTTCCTATTGATTGCCAAGTACTCCTCAAACGGTCGCTTGTCCATTCCCCCCGGTGCCAAAGAGTACGAACGGTCACCGATCCTTACCGACACGTGTCCGAGGCTCGACCGACCCCTGCCTACGGGGTTCCAAATAATTACCTCCAAGGGATCCAAGCCCAGCGGGTCAACAAAGCGAAGAGGATTCCCGGCCGCGTAGAGGTAGGGATTCAGTCCGCCGTCGAGGCCGATCGGATCAGGCTGTGTGTAGCGCCCGAGATGCGGCCAGTAATGGCGATGGTAGTTGTAGTTGAGCCACGCCTCCGAGTCGAAGTACTGCCCCGGGAACCGTAGATTGATCGGCGAGATCGGCCCGCCGCTCGAATTCGCGACGTATCCTTCTCCTTGCGCGAACGCCGTCTCCAGGAACTGCCACACAAGCGTACCGGATGCGGTCGTCGCCGCTTTCGGCGAATCCAAGTGATCGGCGTGCAGGTAGTAGGTTTTGTCGTCCGCGATCGTTCCTCCGGCACTTAGCTTCGTCACGTGCATCGCGACGGGCGTGTCGTCCATCCATACGTAATCGCGCTGCTCGGCGAGCACGTTGTCGTTGAAGACCGTTTCTCCCAGCAGCTTGCCATCGGGCAAATACGCGAACAGCGTTACCTGAGTCACGCCGCCGGGATAGGTCTCTTTACGCGCGCGCTCGCCGAGGTGATTGAAGTCGTAGCGGCCTTTGACGCTCGTTGGAAAACCGGCCGCGTGCACCAAACGCAGCTGACCCAGGCTGTCGAACTGGTAGCCGACCGACAACAGCTCTGTCGCCGTCATGTTGCCGGAGGCATCCGCCGTCACCGCCTTGAACTGCGGCCAAGTCATGTGATCCTGAATCTGAGCTAGGCGATTCGTTCCTTCGGAATACGTATAGCTCTCGTGAAACATGTTGTCTGGCGGATCCGCAACCTGGAGCCCGGACAACAACCCTCGGTCGTAGTAGTAGGACGTCAACTGAGTTCCAACGGTAGCGCCCGTCAGGTGGTTCACGGCGTCGTAGCCGTATGTCCACCCGAAAGCGTAGGGGCCTCGATCCTGGCTGTCGAGGTTCTCGTCGGGCGTCCATACAAGCGACTGTTGAAGCACGGTCGCCGCCGTCAGTGACGTCGATACGCGGTAACGCTGATCGAGCGTGCGCGTGACTTGGCGTCCATTGTGGAAACTCATCGCCGTGTACGGACCGAACGGCGCGTGCTCCACGTTGCCGACGACGTCGACGGGAGTGCCGCGCCGATCCTCGACGTCGGTAACAACCCCGGCCGCGTCGCGAACGGTACGCGTCACCCATCGGTCCGGCTGAGACGGTGTGCCACGGTGGATCTCCTCGATGCGATCCGCCTGGTCGTACACGAATTGCGTGCGCACGGGGGTGCTCAAAGTTGACCCGCTGAGCTGCTCGATGACACGGCGCCCGAAGTCGTCGTACTCGTACGTATAAGCGAGGCTGCCATTCTGGGCGCTCGCCGAGACAATCCGGCCGCGCCGCCCACCGACGTTCAGATCGTCGTATACGAGCGACAGCGTCTCCTGCGTTCCGCCGCCTTGCGGCGCGACCCGGATCGTCGTCAGGCGATTGAGCCCGTCGTAGACGTAGTCAGTCGTCAACCCACGCGCATCGACTGTCGACCCGAGATTGTCGGCCTCGTCATAGGCATGAGTAAGGACACCGCGATCGGCGCTCGTTTCGCGCACGTGACGCCCGAAATCGTCGTACTGATAGGTCGTGACGACGCCAGCCGGATACTGCGGCGTCGCGAGAGCCGTAACGGACGTAACGTCGTCCCGAGCATCATAGACATAGGTCGTTCGCTCGTTCAGAGCGTTGAGATACGAGACAAGCCGCCCGAGCGAGTCGTAGCTTTCGTACGTCGTCACCTTCCCCTCGGGGCTCGTGACGCTCTGCAGCAACCCAACCGCGTCGTAGTCGTAGTTCCACGTGTCCTCACCGCCCGCGGGATTCGGCAACGAAACTGTGTCGAGGTGATTGAAGTCGTCGTAGGAAGACGCTCGAGTCGAGGTCACCACGCCCTGGGGATCGCGAATCGTTTCGCTCGTGCGATTGCCGACGAGATCGTATCCGTACTCGACGCGGTTGTCCGTGTTGTCGCGTACCTCCGTCAGTAGTCTCGCGTCGTTGTACGTGTATTCACGAAACGCGCCGGTCGGGTCAGTCACACGCTGCAGCATTCCGTTCGCGTAGTAGTCGTAAATCGTTGTCCGAACTTCGAAACTGGTTGTCACATCCGCCGTCGCCTCCAGCCTGCCCCTCGGGCCATACAGAAACACGCGCTCGTTTGCGTTGGGTAGGTCCATCTCGGTCACGCGGCCGTGATCGTCGTAGACCTCGAAATTCCAAACGTGACCCGCCGCGTTGGTGATCGTCTTGACCTGACCGCACCCACGACCCGTCGTGCACTCGTAGTAGGTGAGGAGAACATCGTCTGCTACGCCCGGGCGCGGACCGCGAATCGCTATCGGCAAGCCATTGATGCGCGTGAACGATCCGACGGCGCCGTACTCGAACGTCGTCGCGCGGCTGATCGGCTGGCAGGTACCGGACTCACCAGTCCAACCAGTCTCGTTCCGCTCGGTCACGAGTTGAGTTCCGGCGAGATACACCATCGCGACGGATTTCGATCGTTGCGTCCCGTCGGAGCAGGCACTTGGACCTGTGACCAACGTCGTGAGTTGACTCGTGTCGTTTAGATACGCGTAAGTTGTCGTCCGTGGCGCCACATCGACGGCTCCGAATGCTTCTGTCTTCGCCGTCAGATGAAACGTGTTGTACTGATACTTCGTGACGATGCCGCGCTCATCGGTGTCGAACAACAGGCGATGTTGCGCCGAGGTCTCGTTACTCTTTTCGCGCAGCGCACCACCGCGCGTAACAGGACCAATGATTCGACCGTTGCCGATGCCGGCTTGAAATCCGTACACAGTGGCAACGTCGTTCGCATCGACTGTAGTGGTCGATCCGTTCGCGTCGTAGTTGAACGTCCACCGAAAGAACCCACCCGCTCGTTCTGTGCTGAGGGCGCGCCCCTCGCCGTCGTAGGCGAATGACGCATATTCCAAGCCGCGCTCGTCTACCAGCCCCGTGAGGAAGCGCATGTTCCCGGCCGAATCGTCTTCGTACAGGTACTGAACGGTCGCGCCATCCTGATAGGTGGCCGTTTTCAAGAGATCGGCGCTTTCGGAACCGATGGTCTTCGTGACGTACGAAAATTGGATGGACTGACCGCCGCGAAGCAAGAGGCGATTGATGAACGGCTTGTGGTCGCCAGTGGTGTTGTATTCGATCTCGACTGTGTGGCCGAACGGCCCGACGATTCGATAGGGCGGGGTCTTGCTACAACCGCCCAACTGATACTGGACCTGCGTCACGAGTCCCGAAGCACTTACCGTCTGCTCTAGCCGATAACGATCGACGAAACTCCCGCCGACCTGACAGCTGTACCGGTGGTACACCTCGCGATCCCCGTCCGGCAAATAGGCCGTGGCGTCCGAAGGAGCGATTCTGACCTGGAGACCCGAGCCATCGGTAGCCGCATACACACCAGAAGAGACTGAAGCGAGAGCCACGAGCGCGCCATCCGGGCGGAACAGTTGAAAGTCATTGGAGTGCCGTTCGAGCTGCATAGCGTAGCTATGAGTCCAACCCCATGGCAGTGCCGCCTCGGCGACGGGCGAGCCCGAAGCCGCAATGCCAGGTTCCGCGGCCCCCCAGGTTCCGCTGTAGGCGACGCGGGGCGCAACCTTGGATCGCCAGGCTCTGCTGAACCGGATTCCCGGTGCCTCATAGTCATCAAACGTCTGAATCTTTCCGCCAGTAGCCGGACTACAGGGATTGCCGACGCACTCCGGATTTGCAGTGTTGTCGTAGTCGGACAATTCATAGACCGACGCCGTGTAGGAGCTGGTGCAATAGACTTGCTCGTCTCCCGCAAGATCGATCTGCTTTTGATAGCCGGCGGGACATTCGTAGCTGCGGCTAGCGAGCACATAGGCGTGCGTCCAATACCATTCCGAGCAGTAACCCTGCGGATTTGTGTACTTGTATCGTCTCTGAGCCCCTTGGTGGAAAGGCTGAGCGGGCTGATTCAGATTCGGATAGATCCACTCTGCGTCAACGAGCGTGACGGGGCAACTGGACGATGACAGTACGTTCAGTGCCGCTTGTTCGGTCGGATATTGGGTGTGAGGGGCGAAGCAATCAACGATCTGAGTCTCGCCGCCCCTACATGCCTCAAACGTCTGCCAAGGCAGCTCCGCTGCCGGCCGCCTGTCAGGAGTCTTGTAGTGGCGCGTGTAGACCGCACCGTTGAGCGAGTCACCCGAAGGGTCATGAGTGAGAGGAAAGCTCGCTGCGGCGCGCATCGCGGCTTCGGCTGCGGCCAAAGACGCGTACTGAGTGGAGCCCGTCAAGCTCGTTGTGTACATCGACGGCCCGCTCGGAGTCGTCTGCGCGAGGACCGCTGTGCTCGTAGCAACAAGGAGACAAAGAACCAGAGCTACACTCTGGCGAACGGAGGGTTTGGCGTCGCAATTCATACACGCTCTCTCCCTTATCTCTTGCCGGACGACGCGTGTTCAAGCGTGTCAATTTGCGGGCTGATAGCCAGGTAGTCGATCGCCGCCGGTAGGACACGCATCGAAAACGATCCGTCTGGCTCCCCCGTGATCTCGTTGCCCACGACGAGGTTGCGCGCGATCAAGAGCATTACGATCTTGCTCTGATCGCGGGCGATTTGAGCTTTCCGCTCAGGGGTCAGGGTCACGCCCTTCGACAGCGCGACCGCTCGCGTCACGACGTGGACTTCGACGGACCCCTCGGCAATCGCCTTGGCTCGAAGGGCTGGTGCTTCGGCGGACGGCGTTTGCGCTTCTAGGAGCAGCGGCGAAAGCAGTGCGAGTAGCGCGATCGTTGATCTGCCCATGACGAGCCTCGTTTGTTGGAAGGCGAACTGCCTTCGCCAAACCCTAGACGGTGCGAAAGCGCTTTTCTGTCAGCTACCAGACAGTTTTCACGAACGATAACGATCCGGAAACGAACCGGCAAAATCGAGACGTCGCGGGGCGAGCGGAGCGGACTTTAGCGAAGACCCCGCTGCTCGCCCGTCTTGCCAGACTCCTGCCCGAGAAGTGAGTTACGCGGAAGCCACTTTCACGTTTTCGAGTATCGGTCGCGCTGTGGGCGACGCCGCGCACCGGCAACGCAATGAATCACGCGCCGTGCCGGCCGCGTCGCGTGACGCGAACCAGGGCCGCCGCACCGGCGAGCCACGCCAACAGCAACCAGTCCATCCCGCCGCCCCCGCCCCCGCCCGAGCGCTGCGCCTGCGTGATCGTCACCGAGACCGACGCGTCCTTGCTGCCGCCGCCGCCCGTGCAGCTCAACGCGAACGTGGTGTCCGCGTTCAGCGGCCCCACGGATGCCGAACCGGATGTCGCGCGCGTCCCGGTCCAGCCGCCCGACGCCGTGCAGCCCGTCGTATCGGTGGAAGACCACGTGAGCGTCACGCCGCCGCCCGGGGCCACGGTCGTGGGCGAGGCCGCGAGCAGCACCGTCGGCGCCGGCGGAGTCTGGCTCACTTTGAGGCCGAACGTGCCGTAGCCGAACGCGGCCGCCGGCGCCGCGAGCAGGTTCACGAAGTATTTGCCGGGTGTCGCGCTGAACGAGAACGTGCCGGCGCCCAGGATCTCGCCCGCGCGCGTCGCGCCGCGGGTCACCGCGACCTTCATCGTGTCGAACTTGCCGGGGAACGCGAGGTCGGCGAGCGCGACGTCGACGCTCTGCGCCGACGCGACGTCGACCGTCGCGGAGATGAACCCCGTGCCCACGGCCTCGGTCTGCTCGAACACCGTGGCGTCGCCGGTGCCGCCGTGCACGCGCACGCCGAGCAGGCCTTGGCCCGCGACGCCGATCGGATCGGCGACGATCGCCACCGAGTAATGCCCGGGCGTCGCGTCGAACGGCAGGTCGCCGGCCGCGGCCAGCGGCGCGCCCACGATCTGGTTGTCGCGCGTCAACGCGAGCGAGAGCGAGGCGAGCGCGTCGAAGAAGCCGCTCTGGCCGAAATCCGTGAGCGACACGGTGTAGTGGCCGGCGGTCTGGATGTCGAAACCGAGATCGAAGCTGCCGACGTCGGTGGCCGTGGTCGCCAACGCGGGCTGCACGGTTTGAACCAGCTTCGCGCCGCCGCCGTCGGCCACGATCAGCCCCGCGCTGCCGGGGCCGCTCGCCGACGGCGCCGCGTAGAGATAGGCCGTGTACGCGCCCGCCTCCGCCGCCCCGCTCGTGTTGCCGGCGCCCGTGATCGTCTGCCCCACGCCCCGGGCGTCGTGCACGATCGCCGCGCCGGAGGACGCGAGCGGGAACGGGAACTGCAAGTCGGTCAACGTGGCCGTCAACGTGGTCGCAGACGCGACGTTGAACGGAAGACGGTACTTCCATTCGCCGAGCTCGTGGAGCTCGGCGAACTTCTTGGCGCCGGTGGCCGAGTCGCGCAGGTTGACGCCGACGAGCCCGAGCGTCGCGCCCTGCGGCAGCAACGTCGACACGAACACTTGCAGCACGTCGGCAGAGCCCACCGTCGCCTGAATCTCGCCCGATCCCACGATGTCCCAGAACATTCCGTCGCTCTGCCGGATCACGTGCGTCGCGACGTCCGCGGTCTGCGGCAACGCGAAGTCGGTGATCTCGAGCGTATACGCGCCGGCCGTCACCGCGAGATCGTGGCTGAAGACCGGCGGGCTCGACCCCGGCAGCTCGAACGTCACGGGCGCGTCGAGCAGCACCGTGCCCGTCTGAGTCTCGATGCGGACCCCCGCCGCGCCGACATGCGCCGGCGCCGTCGGCTGGCCGATGATGATCACGCGATACGCGCCCGCCGTCGCGTCGAAGTTCTTGGTCGCGACGCCGCTGACCACGTTCGAGGTTAGGTTCGCCGTCGTGACGAGCTGGCTGCCGCGCGCGACGGCGACGTCGAGCCGGCCGAGGCGCTGCGGGCCCGCGGGCGTGCCGAAGTCCGTGAGCGTGAGGCGCAGGTTGGCGTCGGCGGCAACGTCGAGGCTCTTCTCGATCGCGTCGGGCTTCTTGCCGATCGTCAGAGTCGTGTCGAGCAAGACCTGTTGCGCGTGGACCGCAGTTCCCGCGAAGCCGGCGAGCACGATCATGAGCCGCGCTACGTACGTCATGACGATGCTTCCTTGTCCCTCAGCCCGGAGTCCGCGGCAGCGACTCGAGCGTGCGCTTGGCGGCATCCTTGCCTGGGAACGGTTGGTTGCTGTCGACCGCCTTCTCGAGCTCGGCGCGCGCTTCGTCTTTTTGGCCGTTGGCGAGCAACGCCATTGCCAAGTGATAGTGCATGAGCGCGTTGTCGGGAGTTGCTACCGACGCGCGCCGCAAGTAGGTGATCGCCTCGCCGACCTCGCCCTGCCGATAACGCACCCAGCCGTAGGTGTTGAGGTACGCGGGGTTGTCGGAGTCGCGGAAGTTGCGCACGAGCTCCTGCGCCTTCGCGTGGCTCACGTCGTCGTCGCGATAGGTCGAGAGCAGCATCGCGAGGTTGTTCGCGAGCGGCGCCGACTGCGGATTCGCGCGTGTCAGGCTCTCGTAGACTTCGATCGCGCGTTCCGGCTCGCTGTCGCGCTCGTAGAGCGCCGCCAGATCCATGCCGAGCGCCGGGTTCGGGCCCGCGTTCTTGAGCCCATCGGCATACGTGACCTTCGCATCGTCCTTCGAGCCCTTCGCGAGCTGCGCGAGCGCCTTCGTGCGGTACGGGAGCCACCAGCTCGACTGCACGCCGATGGCTTGCTCGGCGAGCGCGAGCGACCCGTCGAGGTCGCGGTCGGCCAAGCGGATCTCGGCGAGCAGATTCATCGCCACCGTGTGATCTGGATACGCCGCGAGCACGCGCTCGAGGCGTTCTTTGGCTTCGGGCCGGCGATTCGACGTCACGAGCACGCGGGTGAGCGCGCCCAACGGCTCGGCGCCGCGCGGAGCCTTCGTGAGCGCCAGCTCGTAGCTCTCGAGCGCGCCCGCGACGTCGCGCACCGACTCGCGCGCGACGCCCTGGAGGTAATACCCGAGCGGGCTCTCGGGCTGGGTGTCGATGACCTTGCGCGCCGTCTCGGCGGCGCCGGCTGCGTCGCCCGCCGCGCCGAGGAGGCGATATTGGAGCTCGAGCGCCGCGAGGTTCTGCGGGTCCGTGGCGAGCACTGCGTCCACGAGCGTGCGGGCTTCGTCGTTCGCGCCGGTCTTCACGAGATAGTCGGCGAGCTCGAGGCGCACCTCCTTGTTCGCCGGGTCCACCTCGACCGCGTGCCGGTAGTTCTCGCGCGCGAGATCGGGCTCGTTGTTCTGCACGTGCGCGGCCGCGAGCGTCCGTAGCACGGGTACCGAGTCGGGTTGATCGCGCAGCACGGCGCGCAAGTCCGTGATCGCGTCGAGCGGCCGCCCCTCTTGCAGCGCGAGCGCGCCGCGGAGCACGAGCGCGTCGTTGTCGCGCGGATTCTTCTCGAGCACGTGCTCGATCAACGGCCGCGCCTCGGCGATCCGATTGGCGCGGATCTCGAGCGTCGCGAGGCGGTTGCGCGCGCCGAGCCCGCTCGGATCGTTGCCGTTCTTCTCGATCACTTCGTTGTAGACGCGCTCCGCGTCCTTCGGCAGGTTGTGCGCTTCGTAGAATTGGCCCGCTGCGATCTTGAGCTGCCCGTCGTCGCGGTTCTGCTCGAGCATCTTCTCGAGCTCGGCCTCGGCCGCGTCGAACGAGCGTTGGGCCGCGAGGTAGTTGAGCAAGGCCATCTTGTGGTCGACGGCCTTCGGGTCGAGCGCGATGACCTCGCGAAGCGTGCCCTCCGCCTTCTCGGCCTGGCCCGTCGACGCGTAGAACCCGACCAGCCGCTGGCGCTGCTGCCACTCCTTCGGCCGGAGCTCGACGATTTTCTTGAGGTTCGCCTCGGCGGCATCCTTGTTGCCGCGATCGAGCTCGAGCTGGGCGAGCACGGTGAGGAGGTCGACGCTCTTCGGCTTCGCCGCCAACGCGTGTTGCAGCAGCTCTGCGGCGCGGTCCGGCTCGCCGCGGCTACGATGATAGATGCCCGCGAGCAGCGCCACCGCGTACTCGTTGTCGGGCTGCGCCTCGACCGCCGCGGTGGCGTCGTCGACCGCGGCCTGCTCGTCGCCCTTCGCGAGCTCGGCGGCCGCGCGTATCACCTTGAGGTCTACGCTGTCCGGGTGAGCCTCGATGCCCTTCGCGACGAGCTCCATGCCCTGGTCCGGAAGACCGGAGAACACATACAGCCGCGCCAGCGCCGCGAGCGCGAGCGCATGAGTGGTGTCGACGTTGAGCGCGGCTTGATAGCCCCCGGCCGCGCCGCGAAGGTCGTCGAGCTTCTCGGTGGCGTACGCCGCGTAGTAGCGCGCGTCGGCGTCGTTCGGCTCGATCTGCAGCGCGTTACTGAACTCGACGCGCGCCTTGCTGAAGTTCTCCTCCGCGAGGTACTGACGGCCGCGCTCGAGCGCCGTGGCGCGGCGGTTCTCGGCGCCGCCGCAGCCGGCGAGGCCCGCGCACGCGAGCGTTGCGATGAGCGCGACGATGATCGGTTTGTTGAGCACGACGCACCTTCTTCGATTAGAGCTATGGCGAAGTGTTTGCAGGACTGTAGGCATGCAGAGTGACAATTGAGTTACACATGCGCACCGCTCAATCCGGGATGTACGGCTCGAGCACGGGCCGCACCTCGCCCAAGAACGCTTGCAGCCGCTCGTCCGCCGCCGCCTCGTTCTCGCCGATGCCGAGCGGCGTGATCAAGCGCACGAGCGCGCCGTCGGTGCGCTGTTTGGTGAGCGCGTCCACGAAGATGTACCACTTGACGAGATACTCGTTCGTGAGCACGCGGTCGCGCTGCTTGAACCAGTAGTAGACGAGCTGGCGCTGCTCGCCGAGCTGAATCACCGCACGATTCACGCGCAGCGGCGCGCTGCCGGCGCGCGCCGCGTCGATCTGGTCGAAGCTCGTGATCCGCCACCCGCCGCCCGGGATGCACGACCGCGGCGAATGAATGGACTCGCCCTGGCGCTGCGAAGCGTAGTACGCGGCGTAGAGGTTCACGAGGGCCGGGCCGCTTCGATAGTCGTTGAGCACGTAGTCGTCGAGCTTCAACGCGTCGAGATACATGTCCTCGATGCGACCCTGCCGCCCTTCCCAGTCGGCGATCCGCTGCGGGAAGCCGGCGAACCAGCTGCGTTCGGGCGTCGCCTCCGCGCGCTCCGGCACGAGGTACGACGCGGCCGCGGCAGCCCCGAGCACGACGCACGCGGCGACCAGGCTCGCGGGCACCTTCGCGCGCCGCGGCGGGTTTTCGGGCAACGCCGCGGACGCGGGCACGTCGAACGCGAGCACGTCGCGCCAGGTCGCTCCCCGCATCGTGAGCTTGACGAGCAGCCAGGTCTCGAGCAGCAGCAGCGCGCCGCTCGCCATGAAGATCACCCAGCCCTGGAGCTCGTGCAGCAACCCTTCCGCGAGGGCCGTGTTGCCGGCGTCCGCGAAGATGCCGATCATCGCGATCCGTACGCTGTTCATGAAGATCGTGAGCGGCACACTCGACGCGAACACGAACAGCCGCTGCCACAGCGGCGCACGGAAGAAGTACGCCACGATGAAGCCGAGCGTCATCAGCGGGAACAGGTAGCGCAGACCGTCGCAGGCCTCGACGACCTGCATCTGGAAGTGGCCGAGGTCGATGACGTTGCCGCTCAAATAGACGCTGATGCCGAACAGCCGCATGAGCCAGACGCCGAGCGCCGACGAGATCAGCTGGAGCTGCGACGACAGGTTGTTGTAGAAGAACGCCGGCAGCGGAATCGCGAGCAGCAGCATCACCATCGGCGCCCAGAGCCGGCGGAACGCGGCGGCGCCGACGATCGCGATCGCGATGCCGTAGAGCATCACGACGAGCGCGTACTGGCTCACCGCTTGAATCGTGCTCAACCGGCCGAGCGCCCAGAGCGCGAGGCCGAATAGGACGACCGCGGGCCCGAGCCAGCCGCCCGCGACGCGCTGGATGCCCGTCGTAGCGCGGCGCTGCCAGATCAGGAACGCGGCGATGAACGGGATGAGTATCCCGTGGCTGTATTCCGGCCTCTCGAGCCACTGCGCGGTGATGAACGTGAAGCCGTCGCGCGCGACGACGATGCAGAACAGCACGGCGGCCGTGAGCCACAGCCACAGAGCGATCGGCGTCACGGGCCGCGCGGCGTCGGTCGTTTCGATCGTCGTTGCCATCGGCAGGCTTGTCAGTATCCGGGCAGGCGCTGGCGCGACTTGTTCATCACCGTGCCGACGAGCCGATCGGGGCCGATGAGCTCGAGGCTGCGCGCGATGTCGTCGCGCCGCGTCCTGCCTTCCTCGACCACGAGCAGCGCGCAGTCGACGAACGGCAAGAAGCCGAGCGCGTCGTCGGTCGCGAGCAGCGGCGGCAAGTCGAAGAGCACGATCCGGTTGCGGTAGCGCGTCTTGAGCTCGCGCACGAATCCCGACAACCCGAGCAGCCGCTCGGACGAGCCGGCGACGGGTCTCCCGCACGGCAGGAAGCAGAATCGCGGCACGCCGGGGTTCACGAGCACGGCCCCGAGCGGTTGCTCGCCGCGTAGGTAATCGCAGACGTCGTGCTCGGGCGTGAAGCCGAAGTAGGCGTGCACCGAGGGCTGATGCCAGTCGAGATCGACGAGAAGCGCGGTGTGACTCTGCGTACTCGCAAAGCCTAGGCCCAAGTTGATCGCCGTGAGTGTCTTCCCCTCTCCGGCCGCCGGGCTCACGACCGCGATCGTCTGCCAGTCCTCGGCCACGAGCCGCTGGAGCATCTGCGTGCGCAGCACCTTGTAGGCGCGGCTCGCCGGGTCTTGGCCGTGCCCCGTGAGCACGCGGCTGCGCTCGAGCGCTGCCGGCGGCACGGGCAGCACGCGCGTCTGGGTGTATCGGATTTCCACGCCGTCGGCGGCGGGGCGCAGCTTCGCGTCGTCGTCGGCAAACCCCACGACCTCGGAGCCGGGCGCGCGCTCGTGACTTGCAAGCTGCAGCGTCTTTACGATTCTTTCCATTTGCGATCCGTCCACGCCGTATCTCTACACTCCGAACCGCCGCAACGCGGCGAACCACAAGACGTCGAGCGGCGCGACGAACAAGTGCGCGAGCACGACTAGGGCCACGAAGGCGACCGTCGTGGCCGCGGCGAGCTGCACGCGTTGCCGGCCCTTCGCACGCCGCTCGTCGGCCGTGAGGATCAGCGGAATGATCCCGAGCGGCGACGCGCCGACGAGGTGCTCGAGCTCCCGCGCGCCGCGCACGCTGCCGTCGAGCGCTTCGCGCAGCGCGATCAAGCCGACGCTCGCGCCAAGCCCCAAAACCACGGAAAGCGCGACGATCAGCCAGCGGTTCGGCGCGACCGGCCGCTCCGGCACGAGCGGCGGCTCGATCAACGTGAAATGCTCGCCCTTCGAGTCCATCTCGAGGTTCTGTGAGACAACGGCCGACATCTGCTTCGCGCTGACCTCCTGGTGTTGGCGCCGCGCGTTGTCCAAGTCCCGGGCGATCGCGTAGAAGTCGCGCTCGACGCCGGGCGTCTCGGCGATTCGCCGCTCGATGTCCGCGAGCTTGGTCTTGAGCGCCCTCTCCTTTTGCTCGAGCGACGCGAGCTCCACTTCGTCGATATCGATCTGCGACTGCACCGACAGGTACGCCGGGTTGTCAGGCGCCCGCGCCTCGGCCGCCGGTGTCGCGGTCGCAGTCGCGGTGCGCAGCCGCTCCTCGGCCGCCTCGATTCGCCGGTCGAGACGCACGACGTCGGGATGCAGCGGCTGATAGCGGTCGAGCAACGCCGTGCGCTCGACGCGAAGATCGGCGAGCTCGCGCTCTATGTCGTCCGCCGCGCGGTCGTCCTCGATGCCGAGCTGCTTGCGCAGGGCCGCAATCGACTTTTCCGTGCGGACGACGTCCGGGTGATCGGCCGTGTAGATGCCGCGGATGCTCGAGAGATACGACTCGAGCCCCCGCAAGCGCTCGGCCGGCGGCAACATCGCCTCGCCGTTCGCCGCGAGCGTGTCCCTATCCGGGTGCAGTTGCGCGAGTTGCGCCCGCAACAGCACGCGGCGCTCCTGGATCGCGCTGCGGTCGCGCCGCACCTGCGCGAGCTCGTCCTCGGTGCGATTCGCGAGCTGGAGGTTGAACTGCGCGAGCTCGGGCAGCTTCTCGACGTTCTTCTCCTTGAACGCCGCGAGACGGCCCTCGAGCGTCTGCATCTCGTCGCTCAAACGCTTCGTCTCCTCCGTGAGGAACGTCGACGCCTCGGCCGCCTGCTCGCGCCGCGTCTCCGAGTTGCCCTGGAGGAACAGGCTCGTGAGCTGGTTCGCGACGCGGGCCGCGAGCACCGGCGAGCGGTTGTCGTACGCCACGGTGAACGCGATCGTGGCCGCCATCGGCTGGCCGCTGCGCGGATCGACGACGTCGGCGCTGATCGTGGCCACTTTGATGTCGCGGCGCATGCGGTCGATGATGACCTCGCGAGGTTTACTGTCGAAATCGTCCGCGTAGAGTCCGTGCTCGCGGATGATCTCGAGCAATTTCACGGTGGTCATCACCCGCTGCTTGATGAGCTGGATACGCTGGTCGGCGAAGCTCGAGATCGTCGAGCGCACGAGATCTTCGGGGATCGCCTGCTGCTCGATCAGCACCGTGGACATCGAGCGATACACCGGGGGCCACAGCAGCGCCACGCCGGCGCCGATCGCGACCACCACGACGAACGCTACGGCGGCGGAGGGCCACCGGCGCCGCAGAGTCGCTACGTAGTCGGCGAGCTTCGGCTGATACTCTTGATCTTGCTCATCCATCATCGTCCCCGATAAACCGCCGCGATCTGGCTCGACGTGCCGCTCGAGCGCGGCCACCACGAGGCCTCCTGCGCGCGCTCGTCGACGGACCAGCTCACCGACCATCTCCGGCCGACGCTCAGGCGCGCGTGGATGCCGGCCTGCCCGTAGTCCCGGGTCGCGAGCTCCTTCGGCAGGAAGGTGTCGGTGTTACGGGCCGCGAGCAGCGACGCCCCGACGGTGAGGCGCTGCGTCACGCGCCGGTCGAAGTCGACCTGCACCGAATCGTCACGCGCGAACCTGCCGCGCCCGTCGGGCCGGAGGTCGCGCGAGCCGCGCGCGTCGAGCGTCCACCGCTCCCAGCGCCGCTCGATCGAGAAGTCGAACGACGGCGCCACGTCGTCCTCGGGCGGATCGCTCGCAAACGGCCCAGGCAGATCCCTGGACACGTCGAAGACGCCGAGGCCGAGGCTCACCGTGAGCTCCGGGGAAAACCCATGCGTCCAAGTGGCGGAGACGGAGGTGCTGCGCTGCTCGACGCCCGTGTCGAGCGTTTGCACCACCGACTGCGACGCACCGAAGCGCCAGCTCGAGCGCGTGCCCGTGGACAGCGTGTAGCCGGCCTGGATGACCGCGTAGTCGTAATCCGAGTAGCCGAAAGCCGTGTCGCCGTAGCGGACTCGAGTGGCATTCGCGCCGACCGTGTAGCTGCCGCGCTCGCCGGCGCGCCGCGTCCAGCCGGCGTTCAGCCCGGACTCGGCGCGGTCGACGTCGGGGATCAGCAGGCCAGTGTCTGCGAAGCCGCTCGTGAGCGTGCTCTCGCGCGTGTACCGCCCGCCGAGCGTCCAAGTTTGGCGCTCGCGCATCCACGCCGCCGACAGCGTCGCGAACGCGTCGTTGCGATTCTCCTCGAGCTCGTCGTCGTAGCGCACGGCGCGGAGTTGCGGTTGGAAATCGAACGCGAAGCTCTCGTCGCGCGCGGTGATGTCGGCGCCCGCCGTCAACGTCGCATTCGAGACCGCTCGCGCGTCGGTCGGCGCGAGGCGGATGTTGTCGTCGTGGCCCGTGGTCATGGTGACGGCCGGGGTGCTCCGCCATTCGACGGCCGCGCCGGGCACGGTCCAAAGCGCGGCGGCCAGCGCGGCGACCGCGCGGCCCGTACGCGCGACTTCGACCGTAGACAGAGTGGGCTCGCTCACGGATCGCTCTACGGCACGACGAGGGTGTCGCCGCTCTGGAGCACGATGTTCTGTTCGAGCCGGCGGCCGCGGGCCACCTCCTCGTACTCGAACTTGAACGTCTGCTGCTCGCCGCTCGGCGTGCGGCGCAGGATCCTGATGTCGTTGACGCCGGCGAACTCCGTGGTTCCGCCCCCGAGCGCCAGCGCCTGCATGACGTCGACCTTGCGCTCGAACTTGTAGACGCCCGGCCGGTTGACCTTGCCCACGACGTAGACTTGGTTGCCGTTGATCTGCATCACGGCGACGGTTACGACCGCGTCGGGAATGAACTTCGCGAGCCGCGTCTCGACTTCCTGTTGCACGTCGACGGTCGTTCGGCCGGCGACCATGAGGTCGCCGATCAGCGAAAACGTGAGCGCGCCGTCGGAGCGGACCAGGGCCTCGCGCCGCAGGTCCGGTTCCTTCCACACCGAGATCTCGACGACGTCGCCCGGCTGGAGCTGGTACGACGGTCCGGCCACGCCGGCATCGACGCTCGCGGGGCGCTCGGCCGCGACGGCCGACGCCGCGATCACGAGAGAGAGGAGGAGCCCGGGCGTCCGGGCGCGGGACAACGCGTTCTTCATTGGTTCTTCTGACCGCCGCTTCGTTTCAGCGAATGAGAACAGATGAAGATGGCGGATGTATTACAGATGTCCGACCCGCGGCCTTAGCCGGGCACGGCGTTAATCTGTTCGTTACACCCGCGCTCCGTCGAGCACGGCGCCAGCGGCGGACCGGATCCGGCGCCGACGCTTGAGCAGCACGCTTCCGCCGAGCGCCGACGCGAGTAGCAGGAACGACGACGGCAGCGCGACCACGACCGTGTCCTCGACCGTGAGGCCGAACAGGTCCGCAAAGCGGGGGCCGCCGAGCTTCGCGTAGACGAGCAGCGAGACCTTACCGGGCCCCTTGAAGAACTGGAGCGTGCCCGCCGTCGGCGACGTCTTGACCGGGCCAGCGGCGGTGAACACGCCGAAGGACAGCGCCTGGGCGGGCGTGTTGAACCACTTCAAGTCCGTGACGGTGACCTTGTACTCGCCCTGTGGCTCGAGGACCGGCAGCTCGAGCGACGTGAGGAACTCCGGGCCGCTCGCGAGCAGCGTGCCCGAATACAGCGTCGTTGCGTGCGCCGCACCCGCGCCGCTCGTGAGCAAGAGCGCGAGCCAGAAGCACTTCCGTAGTTGTGTCGATGCCATTGTCGATCTCCTTCTTGGCTTCCTGCAGGCCCTGTCTTCCGTGCCGGGGGCCTTTCGTCTTCCCTGCGGATCCGCCGCCGTTCGACGGCGTTCCGCTTCCCTGACGACCGTCCGAGTTCGTCGTTGTCAGCCGACCGCGAGGCGCTTGCCGGGCCGGAACACGTATTTGTCGTAGAGGTACTCCCGCAGCACCTCGACGAGGCTGTCCTTCTCCAGCGGCATCGAGGTAGTCGTGCCCTCGAGGAGCTCGCCGAGCTTCACGAACGCGTACGACTCCTGCACGCCCGCCATCGACAGCAGAGTCAAGTCCTCGGCCGCGACCAGCAGCTCGGGATCGCCCACGCCGGCGTTCACGATCTCCGCGAGCCGCGACGCGTCGAGCTCGAAGTAGCGCAGCAGCGTGGGCCCGCCTTCCACGAACACCGGCAACAAGTGCCGGCCTTGGATCGACGCGTCGACGAGCGGCGCGAGCTGCGCGAGCGAGTTCTTCACGGCGTACCGGAAGACGTCCGAATCCCTGACCCCGAGGCGCAATGCGATCGCCTTGATCTTTTGCAAGTCGGTGACGCCCATGCGCACCGAGACCGCGGACTTTCGATTTTTCACCGATCAAACCTCCCACTGGCGATCGACTACATCAGTGCTAAGAACTCTAGTACACGTGTGTTGCATGCGAGTGGACTCTGCATGACATGCACGTGACATAACGGTTGACGACGCATGCGGAAACGCCGACGCCGACGGCGCGCACGTGTTACGAGCGGCGGACAGACGGCACCGGCCGGTGTGACGAAGGGATTCGCAGGGTCGCTGTCCGGGGAACGGACGCGCAAAAAAACGCGCTCAGCGCGCGAGCATCGGGAGCAGCGAGCCAGGAATGGCCGCGCGGCGCGCGGCCGCGATCAGCGAAGCGCCGCTGTCAGCGGCGCGATCGGCGCAGCGGCGGTCAGTGGAGCGGCGCGGTCAGCGGAGCGGCAAGGTCAGCGTCCGCTCGGAGCGCCGGCGTCGGCTGCGGACGCGTTCGCGGCGCCGGCGTCTGCGCCGGCCGCCGCCGCGGCGCTCTTCACCGCGGCCGGCAGCAGCTGATCCTCGAGCCGCCACCGATACTCGTCGACGAGATTCTGGAGCTGCACGCGTTTGTTCTGCGTGAACGGCTCGCCCTCGCGCAGTGAGCTGAAGCAGCCCTTCTGCTCGTAGCGGTCGAGCACCTCGACGCCGGTGTCGAAGAGCTTCTGGTTGTTGGCGGCGCACGTCTTGAGCGTGGAGTCGTGCGTGGCCAGGGTAGCCTTGAGCTGGTTGCGATCGATCTCGACGTCGCGCAGCGTCTCGGCCGTCATCCGGCACTGTGCCACGAGCTCTTCCATCCGCCCGCGCTGCTGCTCGGCGAGCTGCGTACCGCGGGTGTTGGTCGCGGTGGCCTGGCTCAACGAACCCTCCGTCTGGCTCAACCGGCGCTCGAGACCGGTCTTGGCGTCGCGGAGCTTCTTGAGCTCGGCGTTCGCGGCGTCGAGCTGCTTCTTCAAGTCCGCGTTCTGCGTCTGGAGCTGGGTGCGCTCCGTGGTGAGCTGCTGGACCATCGCCTGATAGCGGGCGGAGGCGCCGTCGTCCCGGGACTGTTGCGCGGCCAGCGGACCCGCGGTGGATGCCGCCAGGAAGCAAAGCGCCAGAGTCGCGACTTTCATCTTCAATCTCCTGCTTGCCGAAGCGCGCCCCGTTGGAAACCCCGTCAGAAGCGAGTGTTGAAATCGACCTGCAGCACGTCGATCGACAGCGGCGGCCCGTCGATCTCGTTCGACGAGAGCCACTTGGTCGTGAGCCACGTGTTGCGGGTGACGCCCAAGTCGAAGCCGAGGTAGAAACCCTCGGAGTCGGTGCCGCCGAGCCCGAAGTCGGAGTCGGTGAACGCGTCGAGCACCGCGTCGCGCTCGAGGTAACGGTACGCCGCGAACACGCGCCAATCCGCCGCCTGGCGGATGTCGCGGCCGATGCTCACCTCCACCTGGTGGCCCTTGACCCGCGCGTCGGCGGCGCGCCCGATTCGGGCCTCCACTTCCAGCGGGTCGTAGCCGCGGTTCTCGAGATACTCCGCGGTGAACAGCAGCCGGTTCTTGCCGAACGCGCCGAAGTCGAGCTGCGCGACGACGTCGGCGATCTCGTAGTCGGACGCGAGCGCGAACAGATTGGTGTCCGGGTTCAGGTCGTTGCGGATGTCGAACAGCGTGTTGCCGCGCGCGAGCAGCGCGGGCGCCGTGTAGTCGGTGAGGCGGCTGTCGGGCGCGTTGCGCAGGCCCACGATGTTGCGGAACGCGTAGTACGCGGACGCGAGCCGGAAGTAGCTGCGCTCGGCGATCGGCACGTTGACGCCGATCTGTCCCGCGTAGAGCCACTTGTCGTCGGCCGCGAGCTGCACTTCTTCCAGCGGGAACGCCCCGAGCAGCAGGAACACGCCGGGATCGAACCCGTCGTTGTGCCGCCGGAACACGTCGAACGAGATCCTGCCGGCAAGCCCCTCGAACGACAGGTCCACGTCCCAGAGCGAGCTCGTCGACAGGAACGGATTGGCGAACCGGCCCGCGAGGAAGTCGAACTCGCGGGTCGCGCCCTTGTTTCCCGCGCGCCACTCGATCGACGCGTCCTGCACCGCGAACGTGAGGCGGCGGCCGTAGTTCGCCAGCGTGGCGTTCATCGATATCGGGTCGTCGAGGCTGCCGGTGGCGAACGCGAGCCGCGCCGTGATGTGATCGGCGACGTGCGCGGCGAGGTCGAGACGCAGGCGCGCGCGCAGGCGCGCACGGTCCTCGGTGGTGTTCAGCAGCGCGTCCGGTCCCGCGAGCCCGATGCCGCCGGCGTCGTTGATCGCGTTGAAGTTGAGGTAGGTGTTGACCGCGTTTTGCTCGCCGAAATAGTCGCCTTCGCCGCGCACGCGCAGCACGCCGTTGACGTCGACGTTGCGCACCCATTCCGGCAGCGCGCCCGGCACGCCCCACCCTTCGGTCTTCGCGCGCGCCACGACGTCCTCGACGACGGCGCCCTGCACGTCCTCGCGCACCGCCGCCTCGATCTCGTCCTTCACGACGTCGGGCACGTACGTCACGCGGACGGCGCCCTGCTCCGCGTCCTGTTGCGCCCGCGTCGCGGCCGTCTCTGCCTCCGCCTTCCGTTGAGCGTCGGCGACCATCGCCTGGGCGTCCTGACGCGTGAGGATGCCGCGTTGCACGAGACCTTCGAGCAGGTTGACGACGGTGTTGCGGAGCTCGACGAGGCTCTGCGCGTCGGTCGGCGCCTCCGGCGCCTTGGACGGCGCCTCCTGGGCGTGCGCGGCGCGCAGCACGGCGCACAACGCCAAACCCAACCAACCCGCGAGCGCCCGATGCGTCCTTTTCATTGTTATCCTCCGCAACGCCGCGCGCGGCCGCGTTAGCGAGCTACAGTCGTGAAACGATGCGTATCTTCACCGGCTGAGGCATGTCGTCCGGCGGGGCTTCGCCGACGCGGTCGATGCCCGCGAGCAACTCGCGGAGCTGTTTGTCGAGGTCTTTGTCGCCCGTCGAGCCCGCGAGATCGACGCGGGTGACGGCGCCCTGCCGGTCCAGCCAGAGACGCACGTTCACGGAGTAGGCGCGCGAGCGGATGTCGCGGTGGTCGGACAAGAACGAGATCAAGTCTTCCTTTAGCTGACCGGCGTACCACGCGAACCGGTCGCCGCCGGTCGAGAGCAACGCGCGCCCGCCGTGCTTGGCACCCAGCCCGAACGCGTCGTTGCCGGCCACGCCATCTCCTTCGAGGCTCAAGGCGTCGCCGGGCGGCGGCTCGTCGGACGGCGTCTCCGCGGGCGTGGGGTCCGGCTCGGGCAGCGGCACGTCTTCCTTCACTTCGGGCGGCGGCGGGGGCTCGGCCTCGGGCGGGGGCGGGGGCGGCCGGATCAGCCGCACCTCTTGGATGACCTTGCGCGTCTGCGGCGGCGGCGCGCTGATCATCTGCTTGATGAAATACACGGCCGCGCCGCCCGCGACGGTCGTCACGAACAGTCCGAGGACCATCGGCGCGAAGCGCAGCCATTTCGATTTTGGTTTCGTCATACGGCTCTCGTGCGTCACTTCACTATGGCTTTCGTGACCAGTCCGAGCTGCGAGATCTCGAGCCGGCTCAAGAGGTCGAGCACGTCCACGACGCTCTGGTACTGCACCGTGGAGTCGGCCTTCAAGATCACGGGCAAGTCAGGCGTGATCGCTTTCAGCGTGCGGAGCTGTCCTTCGAGCGCGTCGATCGTCATCGGCACGGTGTCGAGATAGAGCGTGCCGTCCTGGGTGATCGTGATCGCCTTGGTCTTGTTCTCGGCGAGGCTCGGCTGCGAGCTCGCCTTCGGGACGTTGACCTTGATGCCCTGCACGGTCGCCGTCGTCAAAATGATGAACATCACGAGCAGCACGTACGCGAGGTCCAACATCGGCGTGATGTTGATGTCGTCGTACGGCTTGTTCTTCGCCTGAACCTTCATCGCGGCGTCCCGAAAAATAGGGACATGTTGCATTTTCGGCGCCGGTGGACCGTCTCCTGACGCTCGCGTCGAAAATGCAACATGTCCCTATTTTTCATACGTACTGCTCGGCGAGCTTGTTGACGAACTCGTCGGCGAAGACGTGGGTTTCGGCGTCGATCGCGGTGATGCGCGAGCCGAGCCAGTTGTAGGCGAACATCGCGGGGATCGCGACACCGAGACCGGCCACCGTCGCGACCAACGCCGCCGCGATGCCGGGCGCGATTGCGTTGATGTTCACGTCGCCGCTCGCCGCGATTGCGGCGAACGTGATCATCACGCCCACGACCGTGCCGAGCAGCCCCAGGAACGGGCCGCCGCTGATCGAGATCGTGAGCAGCACCATCTTGTTGTTGAGCTTCTGCTGCTCGCGGACGAACGCCGCGTCCACCGTGGCGCGAATCGCGCCGATCGTCTCGGACGAGAAGCCGCGGCGCTGCGCGCCGACCGCGGGCGACTGCAACCGGTGACGGACCTCCATCGCTCCTGCGAGGTAGAGCGGGAACAGCGTCGACGGGCGGTAGGAGTGCCCCGACAGCTCCTCCTTCACGGACTCGTCGTCGTCGAGCTTCGCGTCTTCCTTCTCGCCGCGCGCGAGCGACAGCTGGTCGCCCGCGCCCATCCGGCGATAGGCCGCCAGGAACTTGCGGTTCTCGCGCTCGACGCGCGACAGCAACACCGCCTTGGCCACGATCACGAACATGCTGATCACGAACATCACCATCAGAATCCCGATCACCACCCAGCCGTCGGCCGTGACGTTGCGCAGCGTGGTCTTGAAGTAGCTCTCGCCCTCGCCGTCGCTGGAGTCGCGCCGCGCGTCGGCGCCGAACGGATCCACGAGCTTCGAAGTCATGCCTTGGCTGTCGCTCGCGGCCTTGAGCCAGTCCGCGGAGCGCACGCTGTTCGACACCTCGAGCTCGTCGAGCTCGCCGACGAACGCGTTGGTGCCGGCGGCCGTGCCGCCGATCGCGAGCGGCGCGGCGATCTCTTCGAGCGCGGCGTCCTCGCCCGCGGCCTCGGCGCCGTCGACGAACAAGCTCAAGCGCCCGTCGCCCGCGCGCAGCGCAAGGTGATGCCACTCGCCGAGCGAGATGTCGGGCGCGGCGAGCGCCGGCCGCGCGCCGACGCTGGTCGCGAGCCGCGCGTACGGGCTCGCGCCGTTCAGGCCGAGCACGAGCGCCCGGCCGGACGAGTCCTGCGTCGACACGACGTAGGCGTCCTGCTGCGGCGCGTCGATCTTGACCCACGCGGAGACCGTGATGCCGCGATCGGCGAGCACGCGCATCGTCGGCGATTCCGCGACCGCGATCGAGCCCGTGCCATCGAACGTGGCACCGCCCGCGATGAACGACGCGGTGGCGAGCTTCGCGCCGAACTGCGCGGGCGCGTTGCGGAACGCCGTCGAGTCGCCCGCGATGCCGTTCGCGTCGCTGAAGTGATAGACGAGCACCTGATTGGGGTCGTAGGTCCCGGCCGCGTCCCCGCCGGCGGCGGCACCCGGGTTGCCGTAGTACATGTAGACGAAGTCGCTGCTAGTGCCGCCCGTGAGCCGCGGGATCCGCACCCAGACGAGCGCGAGCTGGTTCATGGGGTCGAAGCGCTCGACGTGGAACTTGAGAGGCGTGACGTCGTCCGACGCGACGAACCGCAAGTCGGCACCGTCGGGCTTCACGTCGGCGAAGTAGCCGAAGTTGCCGGAGTGCAGGCGGATCAGCACCGGCACGTCGGTGGCGCTGCCCGGGATGTTGGCGCCCGTCGGGGACATGTCGAGCTTGATCTCGCGCCGGTACCCCCAGTCCTTGTTCCACCAGGCGGCGGAGGCGGCGCCGGGCAGGAGCACGGCGGCGAGCGCCAGGATCAGGCAGAGTCTGACGTTATTCATATATATAAGGTGTGGACGGCTCCGCCGCAGCCGCCCGGAAACGGCCGCGAACGGCGCTCATGAGTGTCGAGGGGCAAAGTTACAGGGTTATGACAATTGTTGGCCTCAAAAGCCGCTCGCGTTGAGCAGGATCGGCTCCGAGCAGTTGTTCAGCCCGTTCAACGACTTGCTCACGCCTGACACGGGATTGTCACGCAGCGACTCGGCCGTCACGGGCGGTTTCGGCGGCTCGAAGCCCGACGTCATCGGGGCCAGATAGCCACCCTGCCCCCAGGGGTGCACGAAACCGGTGTTGAGCCCGCGCAGCACCCGCGGCAAGCCGATGTTGGTCGCGACGAAGCTCAGCACTCGTCCTTCGTCCGTGGTCGTGAGACTGGGCTCGAACGCCTCGAGCCATTGAATCGACTGCGCGTTCCCGTCTCGTTGTTCTGGGCGCGTCGTTAGTTGTCTTTGTCTTTGTCTTTGTCTTTGTCTTTATCGTCATCGTCTTTGTTCGGCGTGGCGTCGCCGAAGCCGGTGACGAACACGTCGAGGAACGACAGCGCAGCTTCGGAGAGCGGGGTGGCGCTTTCCTGCTGCTCGCGGTTTGCGGCGACCGTGTCCTCGGCCGCGCTCGTGGCGCTGCTCGCGACGGCGCTCACGCCGGACAGCGCCGCCGCGAAGCCGCCCGTGTCGACGGGCACGCCGACGGCTACGCCGCTCACGCTGATGTTGTCGGCGCCGAGCACCGCGGTGGCCGCGATCGTCAAGTTGCCGGCCACGATGCCGGCGTCGCCCGCGTTGACCACGCCGCGCGGCGCGAACAGATCCACGTTGCCCGGCTTGCGGCCCTCCGACGTGGCGAGCGTCTGGATGCCGCTGCCGGTGAGCGCGGCCGGGAACGACAACTGGACGCGGCCGTTCGAGTCGACGTTGATGGTCGGCGGCGGCGCCGAGATCGCGGTCTTCGCGCCGCGGCCGGCGTCGATGTCGCCTTCGGTCGCCCACACGAGAATGTCGCCGCCGTCCGCCGCGAACACTCGCGACTCGTTGACCTCGAAGTCGCGGAACGACAGCGAGCTGATCGAGCCGGAGCTCTGCGCGACCAAGCCGAGCTGCGACGCCGGCTTGTTGATGCCGAATGCCGCCGGCGGCGCCGCGAGACCGACGTTGACCTCTCCGCCCGGCGCGAACAGCGAGATGTCGCCCCCATCCAGCGTATAGGCACGGCTGAAATACAAACGGATATTGCCGACGTAGGGGTTCGCCGCCCCCGCCGCGAGCGCCGCTTTGCCGTCCGCGAGCGGCTCGGTGTCGGGAGGCGGGTTGCTCCCGGGGAACAGCGTCGTAAGCGCGGCGAACGCGCGCGTGAAATCGCTCGTCGGCGACACCGCCGCGTCCCGCCCCCCGGCGCGCAGCTCTTCGAAGAACACGCGCTCGATGAGCTTGCGGCGCAGCGCCGGATCGAGGCCCGGGAATTGCGCGATCGCCGCATCGAAGCCGAGCCCGCTCTGGCCGGTGACCTCGCGGACGAACGCCGTGAGCTCCGACGCGTAGGCGGAATCCGGCTTGAAGTACTCGGTCACAAAGCCGGCATAGTCGGGCCCCTGGCTGCCGACGCCCGCCAGCAGGCTAACGCTGGCGCCCGTCGGGGCCAAGTTCGGGTTGCTGATGTTGCCGCGCGTGGAAATGCCGCTCGAGGTTTGGAGGTCGATGTTGCGGCCGGCTTGGATCTGGAAGTCGCCGGGTCCGTCGATCGTGAGCTCGCGCAAGCTCGGCAGCACCTGCCCGTTGTCGCTGCGGTTCACGGAGTACCGAACGTCGCGCCCCGCGATGAGGCTCGTGACGTCCCTTTCGCTCACATTCTGCGCGATCAAACCGATGTCCAGCAGATCTCGCGCGGCGATGATCCTCGCGGGCTTGGCGAATTTGAGCAGTGTGCCGTCGCCGAGCCCGTGCACCGTCATGGCGATGTCGCCGGTCCGCGCGACCACGCGCGCAGGCGACTCGGCGACGCCGCCGCGGCGCGACGCGTCATGTACGGGCACCACCGCATGCACGAATGGCGACGACGACGACGACACCAGCGCATCAGCCGCCACGCTGATCGCCGTCTGCGGCGTCGCCAGCGTCGGGAGCAGCGCCGGGTCGACGTCCGACAACAGCAGAGACGCCGCGGTCGAGACCAAGACGTCGCGGTCCGCGAACAGATTCACGTTGCCCACCGGCGACGGAAACAGCGAAACGGGCGACGCCAACCGGAGGTCGCGAGCGAACGAAGTGGCAGTCAGGCTCGGCGCGTAAACCATGAGGCCGATGTCGCGCCCCGATAGCTCGCGGACAAAAGAGCCTTCGATCTGCGCGTTCAGCGCAGAGCTGTGGAGCAGCGTAACGTCGCCGGCCACGGACAGCAGCGAAACGGCGCTGCGATCCGTGTATTGCGAATAGAAGCTTTCGTCGCCCAGGATGGGGTTCTGGGTTCGGCCTTGCGGCAACAGGAAAGGGTCCACGGCGCCGTCGACGCCGAGATTGTCCCTGGCCGTGACCGAGAACCGTGCGTCGCCCAGCGCCACGACGGGGTAGATCGGCTCCGTGCCCGACCCGTCCGCAAGCGCCGCCAACTCGACCCCCGCGTCGAGAACACCCGTGCCGCCGCCGACGTAGTACTTCCCGCCTCGAATGGAGCCGGCCGCTTCGACCGTCAGATGGCCACCGCCGATGACTTGCAGAATATCGTTGGTGGCCCGATTGCTGCCCACCTGCTGACCGATCGTCGGGATCGACACCGACAAATTGTCGACATTGCCGCCGGCGCGCACCGTCACGTTGCCGCCCGCGAGCGCGCCGATGTTCTGCTCGAAGCGCTGGAAGTTCACCGTCCACGCGCGCGCGACACCGGCATCCGCGCCCTGGGCCTGACGGCCGACGCGAAACAGCCAGTCGGTGACGAGCTGGCTCGACGTCGCGCCGACGATGTCGCCGCCCGCGGAAATGGCAATGTCGCCGCCCTTCACCGGATAGGTGCGCCCACCGAGCTGACCGGTGCCGTTGAAGCGGATCCCGGTGCCCGCGACGCCCGCCGTATAGAGGACGGACGCCTGATTGCCGAGGCTGAAGTCGCGAGCGGCCGCAACTTCGATCGTTCCGGTGCCCGTGCGGACCATGCGGAACGTGGAGGTCGTGGGGCTGACGATCCCGCTTGCGATGCGCACGCTGCCGCCGGCGCCTGCAAGCTCGTCGAGTCCGAGCACCGCGAGCGGGTCGGCGCTGGAATCATCCGCCCCCGCGACCAGCCGGTAGGACCACGACGCGGTCGGCGTCGCGGGCAAGGCGAAGCCGTTAGCGCCGGTAAGCAGCTGGAAGCCGTCGGACAGCGAGCGGTCGAACGACAAGTCGCCGCTCGATCTCAGCGTCAACACGCCGGGCTCGCCGCCGAAGCGCCACGGGAACAGATTCCAATCGGCGGCCAGAGTCAGATCGCCGGCGGAACGGATCTCGACGCCCGGAACGACGTGGAACGAGGGGTCGTCGGTGCGGCCGAGCAGCGCGGCGAGCGCGGGTCCATTCTGCGTGAACGTGGTCGCGTCGCCGAACAACGGATTCGAAACGTTGGCGAGCAGGTCGGCGGCGAGTAGTTGCCCCGTGTTGTCGTAGGTCGTGAATCCCTCCAGGGCCGTCCGCCCGGAGCCCACGATCCGGCCACCGAGCGACACGAGCGTCTGGACGGGGCCGTCGGCGAGAGCCTGCAGCAGCACGGTCTGCGGTATTCGCAAGTTGACCTTGCCCGCCGCCGGCGCCACGCTCGTGGTGCCCGCGCCGGCGGACACGTTCAATACCGCGCTCGACAAGAGCACCACGCCGCCGATCGACGACGACAACTCGATCGATCCGCCGCGCCCGTCCGGGCCGGTCGCGCTCGCATCAAGGTTGCCGCCGACGGTGATCCCGCCGCGCGCGACGAGCCGGACGGCGCCGCCCGATTCGCCGCGCGCATCGAGGTTCGTGACGCCGACAGCGCCGTTGTCCGCGATCAACGTAACCGCGTGGCCTCGCAACGGCTCTGCCGAGCCGAAGATCAAATTGCCCACGCCGCGCTGTCGCAGGTAGATCTCGTCGGTGAACCCGCCGGACAGCAGCTGTGCCGCCAGGGAGCCGAGCTGATCGACTTGGCCCGCGTCGACGTGAACGCTGCCGTCTCTGGCGCCGTCGGCCCCAGCCGTACCGAAGATCCCGCCGAGGGCGTTGACGTGCCCCGCGTGCGCGATCAGAGCCAAGCGGCCGGCGGCGCCGCCCGGCGCGCCCGAGACGTCGACGCGGCTGCCCGCGTCGAGCATCACGTCGCCGGCGGCGGCGCGCAGCTCGACGTCGCCTCCCGGTATCGTTTGCGCGACCCCGTCGTAGGTCTTCTCGAGACCCGTGACGTCGATGACGCCGCCGGGGCCGATCTGCACGCCCGACGTGGCGCCCTGCCCCAAGGACTCGAGGGTGACACTACCGCCGTGCGCCTCCACCAAGGAGCTCGCTTCGACTCTGGCGCCGCGCAGCACGATGTGCGCGCCGACGCCGATGTGGTCGGACACGTCGCTATCCGCCGCCGGCGTCGCGACGCTCGCGGCCGGCAGCAGCTTGAGCACGTCGGCCGCCGTCACGGTGAGGTTCGCGCCGACGTCCGCGGTAACCCGGCCGGTCACGAAATCGAGCCCGCCCGAGGCCGCGACTCCGGCGGTGCCTTCCGCCGTCAACCGATCGTCGGCCCGCAATATCGTCGAGTCGAAGCCGGAGAAGCCGAAGGTGTTGTCGCCGATCACGATGTCTCGAGCGTGCAGATCGAGCCGCGAGCCGCCCGTGCTCGGAGCCGGCGACAGGGCCAGCGGATTCGAGAGCTTCATCTTGCCGGCCACGGTGATCGTGGCCGCAAGGTCGGGGGCGAGCGCGCTGATCCCGCCCGCTTCGATGCTCAACGCGTTGAGCGCGAAATCGAGATCGCTGCCGACGTCGACCGTCGACCGGCTCGACAACACGAGCTGGTGCAGATGAAGGTCGGCGAGCAGCTCGGGCCGCAATACCAAGCCGGACCCGCTGACCGTTCCGTCCGTGATCACGATACGATCCGCGCCGACGCGCAGCGTGCCCGCCTGCGCCTGAAGCTGCGCATCCGAACGTACGCCGGCGGTCGCGTCGAGCGCGATGGATCCGCCGTTGGCCGCAAGCGTCGTCCCCGATTCCAGCGTCAATTGACCGGTTGCACCTGCCGTGCCGGTGCGAGCGAAAGGAACATCGTCGCCACCCGAGACACGCAGCACCGCACCGTCGCCCACCGTCGAATAGCGGACCGGCGCGCCCGTGAACGACCCCGAGCCGGCCACCGAGGCGCCCGATTCAACGGTGACCTGCTCTTGGCCGCCGACGATGATCTCCGGGGCGTGCAAGCTGCTGCCCCCTCCGATCGTGACGGCACGCGCAACGAGATCGAGCCTGGTGTCCCTCGCAGTAGCGGTCCGGGCGCCGCCGATGAACAGACTCTCGGCGCCGAGCTGATTGAGGCTCGCGGCGTCGAGCAGCACCTCGCCGGGCTCCACGGCAGTGCCTGCCGCGGCTACGACCAGGCGCTCGCCCGCGATGTCCACGGCCGCACCGCGCCCGCCCGCCACGGATTGCGCGAGCAGCGAGCCATTCAACGCGAGGGTGCTGCCGGCCTGCAGCACGACGGTCCCGGCATCGTTCGCGATACGGAACGGGCTCGGATCGCCGTCGGCCGACGCGCGCGCAAAGAAATCGTTGTCGCGAGTAGTCGTGTAGCTCGCTTGCAGGCGCGCGCGGCTCGCGGGCGCCACGGCGAAGCCGCTGCTGCGCGAATCGGCGAAGCCCGTGCCGGCCACCTCGCGAACGCCGGAGACGATCGTGCTGCCGTCGAGCTGCGCGAAGCTTTCGCCGGGCAGGATGTCCTGATAGCCGGCGACCGGGTGAACCAGGAAGGCCCCCGGAAGAAGCGAGTAACGCGCCGGCAGCAGCACGTAGTCGCCTTCCGGCAACCCGGAGCCGCCGTAGAGGTGGACGTTGTCGCCGACTTGCAGCGGCGACCCGGCGTATTCGCGCTGGTCGTAGGGGGCGAACTGGACATTGAGCGCGGGCGCCACCGCGAAGTCGTTCGGGCTCACTTGCGTCGACAACACGTCCCGCGTGCCGCCGGGGCCGGGCACGAACTCGTAGGACAACAAGTCGCCGCCGCCCGACGTATCCAGCGTGGCGCCCTGTCGAATGTCGACGTTGGCCGCCGCCAGGCCGATGCGCTGTTGCGGCGGGGCGAGCGAGCCGGTCGCGCCGCCGAACACGAGGCTCTGCGTGTCGAACAAGTCGTAGACCCAGTCGAGCCCGCCCTGCGTGCTGCCGAAAGGAATCGTCAACCCGGCGGTGGAAGTCGACACGATGCTGCCCGACTCGAGCGTGAGGTCGTCCGCCTGCAGGTCGATTTCGCCGAGCGGCGCGCGCAGAACGCCCGAATTGACGACCGTGGGCGCGCTCAGCGCGAGCTTGCTGCCGGCGGACAAAACGTCGCCGCGCGCGGCGCCGTTGCCGAGCACCTGGAGGACGCCTTCGGCGTTGTTGCGGATCGCGAAGCCGAAGTCGGAGAGCGTGGTCGCATAGACCTGCGAGGCCCGCAACGTGAGATCCGCGTTGGTCCAGAGCGAGCCTCGGATCGAGCGCTCGGTAACGCCCTGGATGCCCCGCGCGCGCAGATCTGCGGCGCTGTCGAGCGAGACGGAGCCGAAGCCCGCGATCGACGTATTGCCGATGAGCTCGATCAACGACCCGTGCGCGGCGAAGCTCCCGCCGATTTCGACGTTCGGCTCGACGCGCAGCTGCCGGAGGCGGTCGGCGTTGCCAATCGCGACGTAGGGCGCGTCGAGACGCACCGAGCCGCCGCCCGACAGGTACGCGGCGTCCAGCGTGATCCGGCGCAGCAAGACCAGCGAGACATCGCCGTCGAACCGCACCTCGCCGGGCACTTGAACCTGCACCTTGTTCGCGATTGCGTCGAGGGTTCCGGCCGAAAGGTCGAGCGCCGCGAAGCCTCCTTGCCGAACTTGATTGGCGGCGACCACTGCTTGACCCAGCAGGTCCGAAAGGTCGGTACCCGGGGAAACCGCGAGCGCCGCCGCCGTTTGCGTCAACACGACCGCGCGTGGCGCGGTCGAGAAAGCCGAGTCTGGGTCGCCGGGGTCCGATCCCCGCTCGTTCGGGTCGAGCCGCACGCTGAGCGTGCCGCCAAGAGCTTGCCCGCCGCCCGAGGCCGCCGACAGACGTCCACTGAGCAGCATCCCCTCGGCGCTGGTGATCGATACTTCGCCGCCCGCCGAGGCGACCGAGGTGCGCGTGCTGCCGACGACTCGGTCCGCGCCGACGTCGAGGATCGCCGCCGCTCCATCCGCAACGATCCTCGAGCTCGGATGCGCGGCGAAGAATCCGCGGCTCGCGACCACCTCGACGGTGCCGCCCGCAAGAACGTCACCCTGGCGAAACCCGAGGTCGTTCGGGACCAGTCGGGCGACGCCGCTCACATCGAGCGCCCCGTTCGCCCCGAGCCAGACGCCCTGGGAGGGCAGGAACTCCGCCATGCCCGACAGCGATGCGTCGAGCCGTACGTCGATGCTGCCGCCCGGGGCGCGCACGGCGCCGTCGACGACGATCGACGAGTTGGACTGCAGCGAGATTGCGGCCAGCGGGTCGGCGTCGATCGCCGACCGGCTGCCGAGCTCGAGTCCGGGGAGATCGGGGAATGAATCCCTCGTCACGGAGCCGTTGGAGCTCGCGAGCTCCGTCGCAAGCTTGAGGCTCGTCGGCGCCCGCACCTCGTCCGGCAGCAGCACGATCCGGGTGAAGCTCGCGAAGTCGGTGCCCGTGGGATTGCGTCGCGCGGCCCCCACGAGCTCCAAATTCCGCTGCTGCAACCCGACGGCGGTGTCCGGCGCCAACATGAGCGCACCGTTGTTCGTCGTGACCGCGTAGCTCGAGAATCCGCCGTTGCTGAAAAATTGGGGCGAAAGCCACGTGGTCTCGGGATCGCCGCCGCTGCAGTCCGTGGCTGCTATGCAGGCCGCCCCGAGAGTGAGCTGGAGCGAGCCGCCTCTCGACAGCGCATAGGCACGCAGCTCGGCGCCGAGCTGTACGTGCAAGGGTTGGCCGAGCAGCGCGGGCGTGGCGGACAGCCGAATGTTGCCGCCTTGGCCGCCCCCGAGAGTTCCGTTCGGACGCGCCCAAGCGCCGGCGGAGACGTCGAGCAAGGTTTCGGCGGCGAGATCGAGACTCCCTTGCTTCGCCGAGAGGGCGATCGTGCCGCCGTCGATCCAAAGCGCGGGGAACGTCGGAGCGCTCGTCAGCTGCCGCTCGTCGTTGACCCATTGTCCACGCGCGCTCAAGCGAGCGCCCGCGGCGAGCTCCATGCCGCTGTCCGCGATCGCGGTGGTGATCGTGTCCTCGGAGGTGAGACTGATGTTTCCGGCCGGGACTTCGACCGCACCGCCGATCTCGACGCGCCCCGAGATTGCCTCTAGCGTGCCGCCGGCGGGCAGCGCGATCGTCTCGCCGTGCTCGAGCCGCACGGTTCCGTTGGCGAACAGCGACGCGCGCGAGACGCGGTTCTCCCCGAAGAGCTCCGGCCGCAGATTCACGTTCGTCAGCGTGCTCGGCAGCAAATCGGTCAGAGGGTCGAACGCGCCGCCGTCGTCGTTCTCGAGGCCCGGCAGCACGAGCCCGTGGTGGAACGTGACGTCGCCGACAAGGAAATCGGGCCCGCTGGTGGTGGCTTTGCCGGAGGCGCCGATCACCAGTCTCGCGCCCGCCGGAACCTCGTCGTAGCGGCGGTAGAGTCGACCGCTGTCGATCTCGGCCGAGGTCGGATTTCTCTGCAAGCGGCCGACCTGCACGTTGCCAATCAGGTTGCCGTCAACGATGGCGCCCGGCGCGCTGATCGCGATCGTGCCGGCATCCTTTCCTTCGACGTAACCGCGCTCGAACGTCCCCTGGCCGCCACCGAGCCCCGGGAAGCCGTTGAACATCTCGGTCACGCCCCAGCGGCGATGGTCGACTTTGGTGTCGCCGAGAATGCCGATGTACGACCTGTTCGGATCGGCCTCCGAGATGTCGTAGACCTTGCCGTCGGTCCCCATGAGCTGCGTCGTCTTGACGTAGCCGTCTTGGTAAGCGATCTGGCCGCCGGAAACGTCGACGGTCGCGCCCGGAGCGACGATTACGGCGCCCCGCGAGGCGATACTGACGGTTCCGCCGCTCAACGAGCGCTCGGCAACTCCGCGAGCAACGGTCGCGATGTCCCCTGCAACGTTGGCGAGCGGCGTGCCTTCCCAAGACGTGCCGTCGGCGCGTGTTCCCGATTTTCGGAGGTCGACGAACACGGCCTTGCTGCGTAACGCGCCCTCGCGTTGCAACGGGCTGTCGGCCAGCTGATTGCCGCGCAGCTCCGCTCGCACGACGTTTCGCTCGACCGGCAGCTCGACGCTCGCTCCTGCCGCGTCCAGCACCGCGCTGGCGGCGACGAACACGCGGCTACCGTCCGGACTCGCCGCTTGAAACTGCTGAACGGAAATACCCGGATTGCCGCGGGCAACGACGTCGATCTCGCCCCCGCGCGCCGTCAGACGCGCGCCGTCGAGGATCTGGACGTCGCGCGCCTCGAGCTCCAGCCGCGAGACAGGCTGGGCGTTCGCGTCGACGGTCGTATCGTCGGCGTCCGCGAGAACGGCCTCGGTGACGCTGCCGCGGCCGAGCTGCAGGGTCCCGCCGTTCGACGGGGTGAGCTTTACGGTTCCATCGGCCTGCAGTAGCGCGGTGGTTTGGTCGCGTGCCTGCAGCCGAACGCTGCCGTTCTGACGCACGCTGGTCGTGGCGGTAATCCGGCCCAGCTGATTGACCGCGAGACCCGCCAGCGTGACGTTACCGCGCTCCGCGACGATCTGACCCACCGCGGCCGCGACATCGGCGTTGACCGAGCCGTCGCCGTTAGTGACGGTTCCACCGACGCCGACCTCGACGAGGAGCCCACGGAGATTCGAGTCGGCGCTGTTCGCGAGATACACGGAAGTGCCCGCCGCCAGCACCGTTTGTCCGCCGGGCGTCGTGATCGTGCCGTGGTTGACGACCTCCGGTGCGAACATCAGCACCTGACCGCCTTCGATCGTCGCGATCTTCGCGCCCGACTCTACGAGCAAGCTGCCGCTCGGCAACTCGGTGCCGGCGGCGTCCTTGAACGCCGCGAACGCGGGCGCGGAGGCCGTCACGGCCCCGGCGATGCCCTTCTCCACGGCTTGCGGCGTGATGTCGAGCGTCGAGGCGACGAGACCGCCGACGTTCACCTTCGCGCCCTGCCCAAACAGGATGCCGTTCTGATTCAGGAGGAAAACGGTTCCGTTAGCGTTCAGCGACCCGAAGATCATGCTCGGGTCCGCCTGGTAGATTCGATTGAGCGCAACGGACGCGGCGTCCGGCTGCTCGAACGTGACGGTCGCGTCGCTCGAGATATTGAAGCTGCGCCAGTTGAGCGTTGCGCTCGTACTGGTCTGATGAACCGCCAAATTGTTGCCGCTGACTGCAGCGCTGGCGGCGCCCGACGTGACCCAGCTCGCCGGGCCGCTGGCGCCGCAGCTCCCCGCCGAGCAAGGGACCGGCAACTCCGCCGCCTTGAGGGCGAGCGGCACCGCTGCCGATCCGGCGATCGCAAGGGCGCGGGCGATGGCGGCTGCGAGCGCGGCTTTCTTCATGTTCTATGACGCAAAACGGCAGGCGGCACGAATGCACCGCCTGCCGGAGGTTACTACGCGTCGAGTTAGTAAACCTGCTTCGTGTCGGCAGGCGTGGTGTCGACCGCAACCGCGGGACCGCAGTTGTTGGTCGTACCCGTCGTCGCATGGCTCATTTTGCTGATCGGGTTCGTGGCGGCAGTCGCCGATGAAACCGGAGCCGCCGATGCGGCGCCGAGACCCGGCGGCGAGAGGATGCCGCCATCGCCCCAGGGCCGACCAGCGTACGTGCCGTTCAGATCCGCAACCACCGCCGGAAGCGCCAAGTTCGCTTCGATGTAGTTGATGATCGTGCGGCGGAGGTCGCCTGCCGCAATCGCGCCCGGCTTGCCGTCCTTCACCCGGATCAGAGTGTTGTCGGTGAAGAACTCGTAGTCGCCGTTGATCACGTTGGCGACCGTGGGCGTGACGCCTTCGACGGCGATGAACCGGAAGCCGTCATGGGCAGCGCTCAAGTTCGCGGTCGTGACTTCCGTGCTGAGCACGCCGATGCCCCACAGGCGGCCGTCGACGGTGCTGCCGTCGGTGCGACCGTTGTGATCGAAGATGTCGAGGCAGGTCCGGAGGTTACCCGAGCTCACCGCGGCATTCGTGAGCGAGCCGGCCAAGATCGTCGCCGCGCTCGGCGGTTGATTGGTCGTGTCGTTCACGGTGCTGTTGTCATCCGGCAATGCCATGCTCGGCGTACCGGCTTCGCACCGTTGGTGCAGCCAGAAGCTCTCGAACGACGCCTCGGTACCCGACGAGTCGACGCGGCGGCAGACGTACACGTTCTCGAAGCCGGCGGCCGGCCGGAACGACGTGGAGACGAGCGGCGAAGTGGCGATCGCGGCGCCGTTCTTGTCCGTGATCTTCGACCAGTCGATCTGTTGGCTGTACAGCGCTCGAATCTGCCCGCGCGTGAGCGTCGGCACGCAGCTCGGCAGGTCCGGGGCGGCTTGGCACGCCGGGATACCGAGAGAGCCGTCGGCACCGTTGGTGATGCCCTGGGCCTGTTGCAGCGCGCGATAGAGGGCCGTCGTGGCCGGGACGCCGAAGATGATCTGAATGCCGGACTTCACGTTGAGGAATGTCGTGACGTCCGCCTTCGACGGCGGGGGCGCCAGGATCGTCGGCTCGACGTCCGCGATGCCCGCGTTCGGGCTCACGGAGAGCGGCGTCAGACGCAGCGGACAGGTCGCGTGGTCCTGATAGCCATTCAAAGAGGTCGTGGCGGCGACTGCAGTGCTGCCGCACGCCGTGATATCCGCCGCGTTGAGCTGGGAGATGTCGAGCCACCGCAGCGTGTTCGCCTGACCCTTCGCCAGCGCGATCAACGGCAACGCACCGTTCGCCGAGCCGCCTTGCGACTCCTTGTGGAACGCGACGTCTTGCCCGCCGAGCGCATCGGTCGGGAAGCCCGCGACTTGGGTGGACGTGACGTTGCAGAGCACGACGCGCTCGTTGGTCGCGCGATAGACGTCGATCGTGCCGGGCTTGCAGATGCCCTTGACCTTCGCTTCCCAGATGTTTTCCAGGACGTTGTCGGTCGCGGTCGCACCGCCGTAGTAGACCTTGATGGCGCCCGCGTAGTGGGTGTTGTCGACGGCGTTTGCCGCGCCGCCGGCAGCGAGCATCACTGCCGCGGCAACCAGTTTGTACTTCATGTTCATCTCGAAGACTCCTGAAGGATTACTTGTTCGTTCGATTCGGAATCAGGCCGTCAGCGCGGCCTTGCGGCGGCGGCCGATCGTCGCGAGGCCCGCGCAACCGGACATCAGCAGCCACAGGGCCGCGGGCAGCGGCACGGGCGAGCTGGCGGCGATCGAGTAGGACAAATTGCCGCCGGCGGTCAGCAGCCACTGGCCGAAGCCGGTGGTCTCGTTGCCGAACACCGTGACGACGGCCGGGTTGCCCGCCAGCGTGCCGCTCTTGACGACCGAGAAGAAGCCGAGCGCGGTGCCCACCGCACTCGACGCGGAGGCCTGCGACAAGGCGCCGTTGTAGGTGTCGCCCCAGCTCTCTTGACCGGCGAACGCCGCAGTGTTCAACGGAACGGCTTGGGTCGCATCCGACACGCACGGAACCGTGGCGCCGCAGGAGTTATTGACCGAGCCGATGAAGCTATTGGCCGCGCTGATCGCCGCGGTGACGTTGCCGTTGTTCGGGATCGGCGGCGTGCCAAGGCTGCCCCCAAGCGGACCCGTCGTCACAAATCCCGTCCCCGTCGCGGCACCAAAGCCTTTCGTCGCGAACACCGTGTAGACCAGGTTGGCGGTACTGCTGGTCGAGAACGTCGTCCCGAAACCGCTCAGCAGGCCGAAATCATGCGAGGTCAGCGTGCCCGGCTGCGCAGCGGGGTAGTCGACTCCAAGGTAGCTCACCATGGAGATGTCCTTGGTGGTGTCCCAGATCGAAACGATCAGCCCACTTCCGCCATGGACGCTATCGGTCGGCAGCGGAATCGGGCCGGTCTGAGCGAACGCGCTCGACGCAAACAGCGCCACGCTCGCAACGGCGGCGGCGGCGGCACCTCTCAAAACGTTTTTCATAGCGGATCCTCTTTGTTTAATTCCGAACCTGAGTGACCGGGACCAAGATAGATCCCACCGTGTGATGTCCCTATTACGGGTCCCTGAACTCTCTGCTCCCGAGGGGATGCCCGGAAAGGCCGCCTCTCGACCGGGGACATGCTAGAGACGCTGTGTTGAATGTCGCAGTCAGCCAGATGAACTTTTGTTGAAAGGGCCGGGACCGGGCGGAAAACGGCAAGCGCGCCGGGAGGGGATCGGCTCGGCCGCAGGACCTTGGGATCGTTGTGATTACAGCTGCGGCCGCGCGCGGTAGGCCGCCGCGCATCTCGTAAGAGACCCGCGGGACCGGAGCTCAGAAGCCGTACAGCAGCCGGAAGTGCACCCGATCTTCGCCCTCGAGCACGTTTGCCCCGTCGCGCAATACCCGCGCCCAGTCGACTTCGGCCTGGAGACCGCCGAAGCCGGTGAACCGGAGCCCTGCCCCGGCGCTGCTCAAGCGAAAAAGCGAATCTTGGTCGGGCAACGGGTCTTCGACCCGCAACGACGCCGCGTCGTAGAAGCCGAACAGCCGCAAATCCTGGATCCGCCTCCCCTTCACGAGCTGCGGAGTGTAGAGCTCGACGCTCGCGCCCGCGCCGAAGTCTCCGAGGCGCTCCGCCTCGAGATACCCCCGCACGCTCGTCGCGCCTCCCGCGGTGAACTGCTCGTTGCTGATCAGCGGGGAGTTCGCGTATTGCCAAGCGAAGCGCGTGACGAGCCGTGCAGCGCCGAATACCTGCCGCGAATACTCGCCGGAGCCGGTGAGATACCCGTAGTTCGCGCGAGCTTTGAAGCGCTTTTCCTCGAACTCGGCGTCGTCGTTGCCGAACCCTCGCATGCCCCACGAGGCGCCAACCGAGAATTGCGACGTGGACTTGGGGAACGTCCAACCGAACGCATAGTTGGCCGACCAGTTGACGTACTTGATCGCGGTTTGCAGGCCATCGTCCGGGCTCAGCCGGATGTTCTCGTCGAAGTCCTTGAAATCGATGCCGAGCGTGACGTTGTGAAAGTATCTGTCGATGGAGTCCAGGGGCCGGATTCCGCGCACGCCGAAGATGTTGCCCTTGCCGAGCACCGACAACGTGCCGATCGCCGCGACGTCGCTGTTGGAGTCGACGTAGTACATCGCCAGGATCGTCCGCGCACGCTCGAGCCGCGCGATGTACGTTGCCGCCACGACGCTCGCTTCGTCCGGCTCTTGTGGCGCCACCTGATACTGAATCGACGCGGAGTGATTGCGCTGCCAGAGGTTGTCGTAGCCGAGCGTCAAGCTCGAGCGCAGCTCGGTCGTGTCCGCGGTGTAGCGATCGTTCACCTCGAAGCTGCCGTGGAACGGCAAGTCGTCCGTTACCTTGAGCTCCACATCGACGGTGCCCGGATAGCGGCCCGGGCGCAAAACCGGCGTCACCGAGCGGTCCGGGGTCGCGCGATTCAGCGCCGCGAGCTCGCCCTGCACGTCCGGAAAGCGCGGCACCTGGCCCTGTTCCAGCGACGGCAACCGCGCGAGAACTTGGCGATTCGAGAAGTAGCGAGCGCCGGTTACGCGAAGCCGGTCGAGCTTGCCCTCGGTGACGTTGAGACGCACGACGCCCGAGTCGACGGTTTGCTCCGGGATGTCGACGAACACGGTGCTGTAGCCCGCGTTGCGATAGGCCATCTCGAGCGCCTGGCGCGCGTTTTCGACGTCCGCGATCGTCTTTTGCGGGCCAAGATGCTCGTAGAGCGCGCCCTCGACGGCCTTGCGCGCGAGCACGCCGCTGCCGAGCACGCGGTACTCCCAGACGTCGAATTTCTCTTCGGCTTTTTCCTCGCCGAGCGCCAGGGCAGCGCCGGCGCTACTCTCGTCCGCGACATCGGACGGGGCTTGCGCGCGCGCGACGAACCATGCGGACGCGCAGAACACTCCGAGCGTGAGCCGAACGAGACCGATCAAACGCGCTGACTCTCGGATGGAACGAGGCACGAACTTCCCCACGCACTCCGGCTGGCGCTCTTCTGGCATCATTCGGCCTCTCCGCAAGGGCGGCGCGACTGACGGCTCTGTAGCGTTGAACGCGGAGTCTCGTCGGCTTACGTTGCAATCACGAGTCGAACAAATCACGAGGAGGTTACATGAGCGACAGATCACTGCTCATTGCGGCGTTCATCGTCGGCGGCGCGATCGTCGCCGCGTCGTTCTCGACCCGCGCGCGTTACTCGCTCAGCGCAGCGGGCAACAATGTCGCCTGGCGCATGGACACGTGGTCGGGACAGATCGACATTTGTGCGGCGGCGTATCTGCCGACCGGTCCGCTCGTGCGCTGCGGTGCGGTCGTCGTCACGCCGGACCTCGGGCCGCAGGGTGCGCCCGCCACGCCGTCCGCGCCTACTCCGCAGAGTCCGTCCGAGCAGGCGCCTGCGCAACCGTTCGCGCCGCTGCCCGACCGGCCGCGCGATCACGTGAGCTTTCCACGTGACCTCGCACCCGTGCAGCGCGACGACGCGCCGATCTGAAGTCGCTCGCACGAGCGGTCCCGCGGCCGTCGTCATCACCGAAACGACACACGCTTGTCACATCCGTCTGATGAACTCAGATGCTTTCGCTCGCCACCTACTCCGACAACAACGAATGGGTACCCCGCCACGATGAGCGAGATCTTGGTCGTCGAAGACGATGCCGCCGTACGGTCCCTGCTGGTGTTCCTGCTTCGGCGCAGCGGCTACTCGGCAATCGAGGCGGCGTGTGGCGGGGAAGCGCAACAAGCGGTCACCGCCAACGTGCCGAGCTTGGTCTTGCTCGACCGCATGCTGCCCGACATGGACGGGCTCGAAGTCCTGCGAGACTGGCGCCGTCAGCCGCAAACCATGGAGCTGCCCGTCATCATGCTTACGGCGCGCGCCGAAGAAGACGATCGCGTCGACGGCTTGAGCGGCGGCGCAGACGATTACGTAACGAAGCCCTTCTCTCGCGCCGAGCTGCTGCTGCGGATCGAAAAGCTGATCAAGCGCAGCGGCAATGGCAGTGGCCGCCCGCGCGAAGTTTTGCAAATCGACGGTCTCCGCATTGATCGAAGCGGTGCACGGGTCGCGCTCGACAACGAGATCGTACGTCTGGGCACCATCGAGTTCCGGTTGCTCGACTTGCTCGCGAGCAACGCCGATCGGGTCCACACGCGCGGGGAGATCATCGACAAAGTTTGGACGCGCGGCGGTTACGTCGACCCGCGCACCGTGGACGTGCACGTGCGCAGGCTCCGAAAGGTGCTGGAGCGCGCCGGCTACGATCGCTTCATTCAGACGGTTAGAGGCATCGGCTACCGCTTCTCGAGCGAAAGCGCTTGAGCGCGGCGCAAGAGCTCAC
The DNA here is from genome assembly GCA_035644475.1 of Gammaproteobacteria bacterium. Taxonomy (GTDB): domain Bacteria; phylum Pseudomonadota; class Gammaproteobacteria; order Steroidobacterales; family Rariloculaceae; genus FEN-1219. The sequence goes on from DASQOL010000145.1 coordinate 44,719, forward strand.
GTCTTCTTGGAGAGCCCGCTTGAACACACTGGCCCGAACGCTCTTGATCACGTGCCTGGTAGGCGCGACCGCACCGTTGGCGATCGCCGACGGTCAAGCGCCCGTCATCACCAAGGAGGAGCTCGCGGCGCGCTATCCGGGAATCGCCGTCGACGAGATCCATGACTCGCCGATCGCCGGCCTATACGAAATTGCCGTGGGCAATCGGGTCTCTTACGTCACCACAGATGGCCGCTTCGTGATTCACGGCGACATCGTCGACCTCGCGACGCAGGCGAATCTGTCCGAGGCTCGGCGCGCGGAAGGTAGAGCCAGCCTGCTCGCGACCATCGATCCGGCCACGGCGATAGTGTTCTCGCCGCCGAGCGGCGAAGTGAAGTATCGCGTAACCGTGTTCACCGACGTCGACTGCGGATTTTGCCGCGAGTTTCACCGGCACATCGCCGAGGTCAACGCGCTCGGCATCGAGGTCCGCTACGTGTCCTACCCGCGCACCGGCCCGAACACCGAGTCGTGGGCGAAGGCGGAGGGGGTCTGGTGCGCGGCCGACCGCAAGGCGGCACTCACGCGAGCGAAGCTCGGTGCCGAAGTCGCTGCGGTGCCCGGCTGCGCGGCGCCGATCGCAGACGAATATGAGCTCGGGCGACGTGTGGGCCTCACCGGCACGCCGGGCCTCTACTCGGATTCCGGCGTCGAGCTCGGCGGATACCTGCCGCCGGCGCAATTGCTCGCGGCGCTCGAGAAAACACACACCCAATAGCGGGACTCACGCTCGTGCGATCGCAACCAAGACAGAAGGACGCCTGAGCGAGCGCGGGTGAATGAACCGCACCTCGACGACCATGTCGTTGAAGTCGGAATCCGTTTCGCCCGGCCGCAGGTCCTCGAAGCCCAGGAAGTAGTGATCCGCGCCGGCCTTGTACGCGACCATGTGGTCGGTGCCGCCCGAGTTCGCGTAGCCCGCCGAGCCGACGCCGGAGCCGCCGTTGTTCGACGTCCAGAAGTCGCCCGAGGTCTGATCGCGCAGCACGAACGCGAAGTCGGCGCCGGCGGAGAGCGGGACGTTGGTCCAGGTCGCGGCCCAGGTCTGGAAGTCGGACGCGTGCATCGTGCCCGCGAAGTCCGCGGCGTTGTCGACGCGGACCTTGAAGTCGCCCGTATTCTGCATGAGGAACGTGTAGCCGCCGCCGGCGTCGAAGCCGAGCGACAGCGTGTGCGCGGCGTACCGCGCGCGAGCGGCCACCTGGCCGCCGTTGGCGATCGTCGACTCCCAGAGCTTGTCGAGGTCGTCGTCGACGCGGACGATGCTGCCGGCCGCGAGATCCTGGTCGATCTCCATCGCGTGGATGATCGAGATGTCGCCGCCGTACGAGCCTCCGGTGCCGCACGTGAGCCCGTTGCCGTAGAGGCAGCGCTCGTTGCCGAAGTTGCCGCGCGGGTCGACGAACGTCGTGGTCGCGTGCGCGACACCGGCGACGGCGGAAGCCGCGAGGCCGACGGCGAGCACGGAGGCGCGGGTGATCATCCTCGAGGTCTCCGGACTTCCCTTGACCGACATTGAGTCTCGCATGGCGAAATGTTCGCAATGCGTAAGTCTTTTGACAGAAAAAATACGAAACCGCAGCGCGGCTCCTGCGCGGCCATAAAAAGTTCACACCTCCGCGCGGCGCCGTTTGCTACGGTCCGAGCACGAACAAGAACAACCGGCCATGCTCGTTTTCGACACCTATTTGATCCTGCTCGCCTTGAGCGTCGCGACCTTGCTGTACGACCGGGTCGCGAGTGGGCGCCACCGAGCCGGATAGAAAACCCCGCCCAGCCAAGGCGTTACGGGCGTCTGCGCTGCGGCGGGCGTGCCCCTCGACGGCTGCCCGCTCGCTTCGGCGCGCCGGCCTTCGCGCGCGGTCGCCCGCGTAAGTGCTATCTTCGCGGCTTCCGCGACCCGGGGGGATCCATGCCAGTCGACCAGAGCGCTTCGCGCCGTCAGCTCCTGCGTTTCTTGCTCGAGAGCCCCTTGCTCTACGGCGCCGCGGCGGCGCTCGGTAGCCTCGACGTCTTGGCGCAGGAGCGCGCGGCTCAAGACGACGCCGTGCTCTCCGGCGCGCTCAAGTGGACCGAGCTCATCAAGAGCCCGGACGAAGCGCTCAACGTCTGGGACTTCGAGCCCGTGATGCGCAACGCCGTCCCCGTCGGCCACTACGCGTACATGGCGCAGGGCTCGGACGACTTCGGCACGATCGCCGCGAACCGGCGCGGGTTCGACCGCATCCAGCTGCGGCCGCGGCGGCTCGTCGACACTACCAAGGTGGATCTCTCCGTGGAGATCTTCGGGCAGCGGTACGCGTCGCCGATCTTCCTTTGTCCCGTCGGCGCGCTGCAGATGTTCCATCCCGAAGGCGAAGTCGCGGTCGCGCGCGCGGCGAAGGCGAAGAACGCGCTGCAGGCGCTGTCGACGGTCGCGAACTTCTCGGTGGAGGATGTCGCGGCCGCGCGCGGCGCGCCCGGTTGGTTCCAGCTCTACGCCACCGACAACTGGGACGCGACGCTCGGCATGATCAAGCGCGCGGAGCGCGCGGGCTGCACGGCGCTGGCGCTGACCGTGGACATCCCGGCGCGCAACCTCGAACCGTCCGCGCGCTTCGGGAACCGCGCCGCCGATCCGCGCTGCCAAGGCTGTCACGCGGCCGGCGGCTCGCCGTGGCGCCTCAGGCACATGTTCGACGGCGTCGACATGACGAACACGCAGATGGGCAGCGCGTTTCTCACCTGGGACTACGTGAACAAGCTCAAGGGCGCGACGTCGATGAAGGTGCTCGTCAAAGGTGTCGTGACCGCGGACGACGCGAAGCTCGCCGTCGAGCACGGCGCGGACGGCGTCATCGTCTCGAACCACGGCGGGCGCTCGGACGAGTCGCTGCGCGGGACGATCGAGGCGCTGCCGGAAGTCGTCGCCGCGGTGCGCGGCCGCGTGCCCGTGATCGTCGACAGCGGTTTTCGTCGCGGCACCGACGTGTTCAAGGCGCTCGCGCTCGGCGCGGACTTGGTCGGCGTCGGCCGGCCATATCTCTGGGGCCTAGGCGCGTTCGGTCAGCCCGGCGTCGAGAAGGTGCTCGACATCTTGAACCGCGAGCTCCGCATCGTCATGCAGCAGATGGGCGCGACGAGCATCGCCGCCATCTCCCGCGCCTCCCTCTTGGAAAAATAGGGACATGTTGCATTTTCGACGAGCCGCGTCATGCGACGACGGGGTTCGCCGAAAATGCAACATGTCCCTATTTTTCCTGCGCTACCCTTGCACGGTAACGACCACCCGCCGCCGCTGCGCCTCCAGCCGATGCTCCCAGAGATACACGCCCTGCCAAGTCCCAAGCGCGAGCCGACTCCTTCTTATAGGGATCGTGAGGTCGGACTGCGTGAGCACGCTGCGGACGTGCGCCGACATGTCGTCCGGCCCCTCGGCCGTGTGCACGAAGCGCGGGTCGCCGTCGGGCGCGAAGTCGCGCATGAACGTCTCGAGGTCGCGGCGCACGTCGGGATCGGCGTTCTCGCAGATCATCAGCGACGCGCTCGTGTGCGTGACGAACACGTGGCAGAGCCCAGTCGTAACGCCGGCCTCGCGCACGGCGTGGGCCACGCGCTCGGTGAGCTCGTAAGTGCCGCGGCCGCGCGTGTCGAGCTCGATTTCCGTTTGAAACATGCCCTCAGACATCGAAGCATCTCCGAGACGCGGCGCCCATAGGCGTACAATACCCCGCAGATGACGCCCGAGCGATTCGAGAAGCTCCGCCGCACGCTCCTGCGCCGCCAGCCCGACCTCACGGTGCTCGCGGACAGCGTCAACAAGCCGCACAACGTGTCGGCGATCCTGCGCACGGCCGACGCGGTCGGCATCCTCAAAGTCCACGCGATCTCGGCGAGCGGCGCGATGCGCCGGCATCACATGATCTCGGGCGGCGCGAAGCGCTGGGTCGACGTGGTGCTGCATCCGTCGATCGAGGCCGGGATCGCGCGGCTGCGCGCGGACGGCTGGCGGCTCGTCGCGGCAGACGGCAGCGCGCGGGCGCGCGACTTCCGCGATGAGGACTACACGGCGAAGGTTGCGATCATCCTCGGCGCGGAGCTCGTGGGCTTGAGCAGTGCGGCCATCGAGCAGGCCGACGTGCACGTCGCGATCCCGATGCACGGTTTGGGGCAGTCGCTCAACGTGTCGGTCGCCGCCGCGGTGATCCTGTTCGAGGCCGAGCGCCAGCGCATCGCCGCCGGCCTCTACGAGCAGTCGCGTCTGCCGCCCGACGACTTCGAGCGCACGCTGTTCGAGTGGTGCTACCCCGACATCGCCGCCCGCTGCCGCGAGCACGCCCGCCCCTACCCCGCGCTCACCGCCGACGGCACGCTGACCGAGAACCCGCTGCTAGCGATCACCCGCTAGAAAATAGGGACATGTTGGATTTTCCGGCGACCGGCCCTGCCGGCTGCGACGTCGCGTCCGGAAAATCAAACATGTCCCTATTTTCTAGCGCGCGCCGCCGTCGGACTCCGAGAGCTCGGCGTGCGGGAGCTCGGCCTCGGGCGGCGGCTCCGGATAGTGGAAGCGCAGCGTCTTCACCCTGCCGAAGTTCGGAGAGGTGACGATGTAGAGCTCGTCGTAGTCGTCGTCCGCGATCGGCGGCACCCTCTTGCTGCCGTGCAGCTCCGCGATCAGCGGCGCGATCGTGTCGGCATACGACACGACGAGCACGATATCGCCGCTGCGGTCGCGCAGTATTCGGTGGATCAGGCGCTCGATGCGGTGCGGGTCGTCGATGTGCGGCGTGAGCCCGAGCCGCTTCGCGAGCGGCGCGGCGGTCTCCTGCGTGCGCTTGTCCGCCGCGGCGTAGATGTTGTTGACGCCGCCAACGACGTCCGCGCTCTGCAGGAAGTCGGCGAGCAGCTCGGCGCGCTGCCGGCCGCGAGCGTTCAACGGCGGGTCCGGATCCGTCGTGCCCGCGTCGACGTCGGCGTGCCGCACGAAGATGACCGTGGTGGTGGGGCGCTCCTGGAAGAACCACGCGAGCAACAGCGCCGCAACCACGTAGCCGAGCACGAGCATGATCCGCGAGCGCCAGCGGCGCGGCTTGCGCTTGGGTCGACTGGGGGTCTGTTCCATTCGTTGCGGGGCGCGCGCCGGCGGTCAGTGCGACGAGCCGCGGTCGTCGCGATCCCGAGCGTCGCGCGGGTCGCGTGCATCGCGCTCGGCGACCACCGTGTACTCCGCCTCGATCAGCTGCGGCGCCGGCCTGTCGGCCGCATCCCCGTCCGTTGCGTGCGGACCCGCCGCGTCGAACGCGCCGCCACGCCGGAGCTTGCGGCGCAGCCACCAAACGCGGATCGCGAGCACGGCTCCGGCGACGACGCCGAGCGCGAGCAGCACCGTGAGCACCACGGCCCCCATGACCAGCGCGCCCACGAGCAGGGCGGCGCCGACCACCATCCACAACGCCTGAACGAGCGGGTTGCCCGAAGTGCCGAAGCTGTATTGCCGCGCAGCCATCATCGAATCTTAACCTTCGCGCGGCGCGCGGGTCATTCGATCCGGCGATAAAACCCGTCGAACCACACTATCCAGGTCTGCGCGGTGAGGTCGAACTCCTCGAGCCGCTGGCGCACGCGGCCGTCGTCGGCCTTGGTCCAGGTGCCGCGAAAGGCGACCACGTTATGGGTGTCGACGTACTCGATCTGGCCCTCCATGTGCATGCCGGTCTCGGTGGGCTTGCCGGTCATGTCGATCAACGTGCCGCCGGAGCCCGTCCAGATTTGGCGCCATTCGCCGCGGCTCGGTAGGTAGAAGTTCACGCTGGTGCCCGACGAGCCGCCCGCGCCTTCCCAATGCTCTTGGATCGAGCAGCCGCCATCGTGCTTCGTGATCGTGTTCGTGCCGACGATCGTGCCGTCGGGCTGCCGCACTTCCCAGCGGCCGAGCCAGAAGTCGAACGCGCTCGCTTCCGCGATCCCTTCGCACGGATAGACGCGCGCGCGCACGTTGCGATGCACGCGCTCGAAGCGGCTGCTGCCGCGGAACTGGTCGAGCTCGTGCGCTCCTTCGACGAGGCCGAGCGCGCGCAGGCCGTTGTGGTCGGACGCGTCGAGCGCGGCGAGCGCGTCGTCCGACCGGCCGAGCAGCGCCAGGTTGCGCGCGCGCTCGAAGTCGATCATCGCCTCGGGGGCGTTCGCGGTGCGTGCTTGCTCGAGCGTGGCTAGCGCCTCGTCGTGACGCTTGAGCTCACGTTGAGCCTGCGCGATGCGCAGCAGGCTCAGGCGATCCGCGGCGTAGTCGGCGAGGATCGCGCGGTATTCGCGGATCGCGTCTTCCCAGCGGCCTTGCTCGAAGGCGAGCTCGGCGGGGTCGGCGATGGCGGCGGGCGCGTCGTTGGACCCCTCCGGCGCGTCGGCGGCGCGCGCGGTGCCTTGGCCGGCGGCTCGGCCGGCGATCACGGCCAGCGCGAGGAATAGGACAATGGATAGTCGCAATGGCATCGAGCCTCCCTTCAGTAGGTGCATGGTCCTAAGTCTGGGCGGCGGAGGCAAGGCGGCATGCGGCCTACGGCGGTCGGCCGACCGGCTGGCGGGCCGCTGCGGCTTCGCGAAACCGCGCGATTCGGACGTCTGAGCGAGTCGGTTGCGCACCCGTACCGGGGTCGCGAGAATGCGCGGACCGGAGAGGTGGCAGAGCGGTTGAATGCGGCGGTCTTGAAAACCGTTGAACCGAAAGGTTCCGGGGGTTCGAATCCCTCCCTCTCCGCCATATCCCTAGCAACGGCGCGGCTTTGGGGGGCTTGGTATGGGTGCCGGACCAACAAAAAGACTAACAAACGGCCGAGCTAGAATATCGACTACATGAACGCCCGCGAGGAAATAGCCGACGCGCTTTACCTGCTACAAGCTGGCAGCGATCCCGACACCTTTCTGCGCACGCTTCGCACGTATGTGCTGCAGCACATCGAGACGACAGAGCGGGCACTGGAGCTGCTGCGCGGTCTGGCGTCCGTCAATCCGCCTGCGTTCGCCGAAGCGCTAAAGACTCTCACAGCGACGCAAGAGGCACCGATCACGGCGCAGCGGCTAGCCGACGTGCGGCGCGTGTCGGCAGAGATGGCAGCGGGCGCAGCCACGATTAAACGAAGGCTCGCAAGAACCAAAGAACACGCTGCGAGCGCACAGCCTAAGAAGCTATCCAAGCGGGGCGCTCGGAGTCGCGACAGACGCCTATAGACCATTCACGGCGGAGTGGCATTAACTTCGTCCAGCCTTAGTTCTGACCGAACGTTTGAACCGATGGCGGCGGACCAAGCGTTCTCGGCAGCCTCGGCAGTTAGCACTGCCCACCGCGCACAGTCGGCCGAGAGACAGCGCTGCCAAATGAACGAAGAGTCTGGATCGGCCATCGTGCTTGGCTTGAATTTCCCTCGTAGAGTCCTCTGGATCGGTGACAAGTCATTCTGTCCGACGCTTCGACCGTGAGGGTGTGCCACAGGAACGTGGTGAACTAGCTCGTTCCTTAGGTCGATTAGCGCGCTGACTTGCTGTCCAACCCCACTGCCAGGCTCGATTGCGGCCAGACCGGCTCGACTCAAGACGACGTTCATATTCTCGAGTGCGTTCGTCCGTAAGTCCTTCTTGCGGTTAATGGCTGCGAGTTTTCGAATCACATCGTCCGTAATGTTGCTGGGGCGTTCGCGGATCGTCCCTGGAAGCGACAGCGCGTTGTCCAAGAACTCGTTGACCATCCCCTCTAGCGAAGCGACCGCGGCCATAACTGCCCCAATGGTGTAGTGGCGCACCTTCTGATGCGCACGCTGGCGTTCGCCGGTCATACCCTGACCATCCCACGGCCATTGGTTCTCGAGTTCTATGGCGTGTTCGGCGAACGTCGATCGTGTCCCACGGCGTGGTGTACGAGTCGTGAGTCCTGGTTCGGTTGGACTCGTGCTCAGTTGACCACGGCGGACAACCGAGTGGTCTGATTGTCGGTGAGCGTTTGCAGTCCTTCAAGCTGCATGTAACG
>DASQOL010000146.1:0-79419 GCA_035644475.1 Gammaproteobacteria bacterium
CAGTGCGATATTGGTCTTGGTGGTCATCGTGTTGATCCTCGGTGAAGTTAAGGTGTGGTAACCCAACCTTACCAAGACTCACGATGACTGCCGCTCTAGCTCGCGGCCGCCGCTCTTACACCACTACGCGGGACACGATCATAGTGTTCGCGACCTCGGCCTACTATGGCCGCGCATCACAACCGGTTTGGGATTGGATAAAAACGAAACTAGAGACCCGCAATGCCTAGCCCAGGGCGTGGCCGACTACCGCCCACAGGGCCTAGCGGCCCGCCTACAGACTTTGCAAACGTTCCGCCCCAAACACCGATGCTCGATCACAGCTTTACGCTGCAAGCGGTGATGGAGCTGCACAGATCAGTGGCGGAATTGGCAACTAAAACGGATCGCTTGATTCAGGACGTTGAGACCCAAGGAACGAAACTCGACGGGATTAGCCATCAGGTTTCGTTCGTCAAGGGTGCCCTATGGGTTTTCGGGGGGCTTATCGTTCTTGCCGCAACAGTCCTGACCGTGCTCGAGATAATCCAGAAAATCTCCCCGCCGGTGAGCGGCGCGGGCTAGAAATCTGGCGTCAGCTGAATCGGCTTCTGGGAGACAGTAGTCTCCACTGGCTCGCGATATCGCAGCCGCTTGCCATCCGCCGCTTGAATCGCCTCAACGACGCGCTCCCCATCCGGCAGATCGCGGCGGTTGTAGCGGAACTCGAACTCGGCCAGGTAGCGGTGCAGGTGCTTCTTGCTGACCGAGTGATAAATCCCGTTGATCCCGCGCTTCACGATGGAGAAGTAGCCTTCCACCGTGTTGGTGGTCACGTCACCGCGCGCGTATTCCTTAGCCGAATGGTTGACGGTTTCATGGTCACGGAACTCGCGATCAAGCCCGATGTAGCCAGCATGTTCGTCCGTCATGATCCGAGCGCGGCGGCTTACGTTCTCGCGGATCGCGTTCTTTAGCGTCTTGCCATTCACTTCCGCCAAGACCCGGGTGCGAACCCGGCCACCGCGCTCAACCATCGCGAGCACGACGGACTTGTTCTCATACTTCCGGTGGGCTTCGGCCTTGCCGCCGACATAGGTCTCATCGACCTCAACAATGCCGGTAAGTGGATTGCTGTCAGTTGGCGCCATCGCGAAGCGAATGCGATGGAGCATGAATAGAGCCGACTTGTACGAAAGGCCGGTCTGGCGCTTGATTTCGAGCGCGCTCACGCCCTTCTTGGACGTGGCCGCGCGCCAGAACCCGAAGCACCAGTGGCGCATCGGAATGCGGCTATCCTCGAACACGGTGCCGGTGCGGACGCTGAATTGCTGTTTGCAGCCACGGCAGCGCCAACGGTAGTGCGCCTCGCGACCGCCATCCTTGCCGGTCATCTTGTATACGTTCATGTCGCCGCAGCGCGGGCAGCCCGCGCCATGCGCCCAACGATGGTTCTCAACGAATTCGACCGCCGTTAGCTCGTCGGAGCATGCCGCTGGGAGGTCGCGGATTGGCTGGTCGTCCTTGGTCGATTGATTCTGTACTTTGGCCACGATTTAATTTTGGACTTGATGAAACCAGAAGTCAAGTGGGTCAATCATAAAATTATGATTTTCTCTCCGGATTGGTGCTAGACTGCCTCGTCATCGTAAAATTCTGATTCGCCGATGCGGCACTGGACGTTTCGGGACTTTCTAAGCGATAGCGGGCGGAACCTCATCCGGGAATGGATTGATGAGCAGCCGGTCGGCGCTCAAACGGATCTGGATGGCTTTATCCGCAGCCTAGAGGCCCAAGAGCGTCTGGGTGGCAAGCTGATGAAGAAGCTAACGGATGAGCCAGGGCTATTCGAGCTAAGGCTGTTGTCCCATCGGATTCAGTATCGCCCGTTGGTCTGCTACGGACCGAGAAGGCGCGAACTGACGATCTTGATAGGCGCAATCGAGAAAGGAGATGACTTTGAGCCACGAGACGCAAAACGAATCGCAAGGACTCGCAAAGCAATCGTCGACCGTGACCATACTCGAACCCGCGAGCACCAATTCAACTAGGCATCGCGAGATTTACGAAAGGCTTGGGCGCGGCAAGGAATATCGTGAAGCTTTCGTTGAAAGCGAAATCAATATCGGCATTCCCTTCCAGATTAAGGCTATGAGAGAAGCACGAGAGTGGACGCAAAAGGAGCTGGGTAGCCGCTCGGCAAAACAGCAAAGCGTGATCAGCCAACTAGAGACCCCCGGCTATGGAAATCTCACTCTGAGCACACTGAAGAAACTCGCGGCGGCGTTCGATGTCGCTCTAATGGTGCGCTTCGTATCGTTCCGCGAGCTCGTTAGTAGGGCCGCTCATCTATCTGATTCGGATATGAAAATTCCGAGCTATGGGGTGGATCGAGCGTCGTCGACAGTTACCACAACCAGCGCGCTCATTACGCAGAGTCAATCGACCGCGAGCGGTGGCCTATTAATCGGCAGGCTCCCTCCGCGCGCTGTAAACGTTAGAACGTCAGCAAACACCTCCGAGGAAACCGTTCATGGCTGAACTAAAAAGAATTACCGTTGAGAAAGTACACCGAAAGGTGTCCGACAACATTCCGACGTTCTATATCAACAACGTCGAAATACGTTCAACGCAATGGGATCTACGCCTTGCCCTCGGTCAAATAGCAGAAGTGCGCGATGGAACCGTGGAGGTGGTCGATCAAGTGCATATCTACCTCTCGCCGCAACATGCAAAAGTGCTAGCGCGTACTTTGAGTGAACAGGTGCAAGCGTATGAAGAAAATGTCGGGCCGCTTCCCCAAGCGGAGGTGGCCAGTCCGGAGTGAAGAGATAACGCCCGCGTGCCGGAAGCGGTAGACGGACCAGCTTTGGAAGTTGGAGGACCTCCGGGTCCGTGAGGGTTCGACCCCCTCCGCGGGCACCCTTAGTATAGGTGCGCTATGACCAAGGAAAAAGTGAAACGCGGCCCAAAGGAAGATAGGGTCAAAATCGAGGGCAAGTGGGAAAACGCCATCGACAAGGCTTTGGCCAAGAAGCGGCCGAAGGGCGGCTGGCCGAAGGACGAGAAACCTCCGAAAGATGGGACGGCGGATGAGGAATCCCAAAAACCGACCCGCTAGCCCCTAGCAGCTGCGCGGATTCCAGATGAGAAACGCTCGCGTCCGTCCCAAGAACCCCACCGAACCGCGTTTCGCGGCTCTTCCGTTTTAGTCCCGACGTTGAGCCGGATTCTCCGGCCCAACTGCCTGAGGCGATGTGGGTTTCAATAGGTACATACTTCCGGAATATCAATCGTCGCGTGGGAGAAAATCCGAAATGAGACGGGTGTGATCGGGCTCCTGCAACGGGTATCGGAAGCACGAGTGCGAGTCGACCGCGAAGACATCGGCGTCATCGGCCCCGGCCTCCTGGTGCTGGTCGGAGTGGAGCGCGACGACACCGAAGCCGCCGCCGATCGCCTGGCGGAACGACTCGTCGCCTATCGGGTCTTTGCTGATGCAGCCGGTCGAATGAATTTGTCGGTTCGTGACATCGGCGGCAGCGTGCTCCTGGTACCGCAGTTCACTCTAGCGGCGGATACCAGCGGCGGTTTGCGGCCGAGCTTCTCGTCGGCGGCGCCGCCGGCCCAAGGCGCCGCGCTGTTCGACCGCCTCGTGGCGAGCGTGCGGGCGAGCGGCGTGCCCTATGCCTGCGGCCGGTTCGGCTCGCACATGCAAGTCACGTTGACGAACGACGGCCCGGTCACGTTCTGGCTCGAGGCGTGAGCTCCGCCGTTTGCCGGCGGGAGCCACGAGGGTTTGGCGTATCATGGCCCCTAAGCAGCGGAGTGCGACATGGGATTAGGTGGAATCAGCATTTGGGAGCTGTTGATCGTGTTGGCCATCGTAGTGCTCATCTTCGGCACCAAGCGATTGAAGTCGGTTGGCAGCGACCTCGGCTCCGCGATCAAGAGCTTTCGCGGCGCGATGTCCGACGATAAACCGAAGCAGGACCCGCCGAAGCGCCTCGAGAGTCAGGAGCCCGACGCCGAGTTCGTCGAGCAGAAGGACAAGACCGGGCACGTCTGAGCCCGTACGGCTATGTTCGACGTCGGCTTCGGTGAGCTCGTTCTGCTGTTCGTGATCGGCCTGCTCGTGCTCGGCCCGCAGCGGCTGCCGAAAGTGGCCGCCGAGCTCGGCAAGTGGGTCGGACGCGCGCGGCGCACCGCGAGCGAGCTGCGCCGGCAGCTCGAGCGCGAGATCGAGCTTAGCGAGATCACCCAGCCGCCGCCGTCTCCGCCCCCGCCCGCGACGGCGCCGCCCCAAGCGGAGCCGACGTCGATCCCACCCGACCCTTACACGCCTGAAGCGCAGCACGGCCACGAGGCCCACTCGTCCGCCAACGGCGGAGCCTCCGATTCGGCCGCCGCCGAGCCGCCGACGCCCGCGCCGGCGGAGCCCGCGCCGGCCGAGACGCCCTCGCAACCGCAGGATCCGGTTCACTCGCCGCCGCAGCACTGATGAGCAAGAAACCCGACAACCACGAGCAGAACAAAGAAGAGCTCGCGGAAGGGACGCTCATGTCGCATCTGCTCGAGCTGCGCTCGCGCCTGACGAAGGCCGTGCTCGCGATCGTTGCCGTGCTGATCGCGCTGACGCCGTTCGCCAATCGCGTCTTCGACATCGTGTCCGCGCCGCTGCGCGACGTGCTCGGCGATCGGGAAATGATCGTCATCAAGCCGGCCTCGCCGTTCCTCACGCCGTTCAAGGCCACGTTCTTCGCCGCGCTGTTCATTGCGATGCCCGTCGTGCTGTTCCAGATCTGGCGGTTCGTCGCGCCCGGCCTGTACCGCCGCGAGAAGCGGTTCGCCCTGCCGCTGCTGATCTCGAGCATCGTGCTGTTCTACATCGGCATGGCGTTCGCGTACCTCGTGGTGTTCAAGGTGATGTTCGGCTTCTTCGCCAAGTCGGTGCCCGGCGGAGTGGTGATGTCGCCCGACATCGACGCCTACCTCGACTTCGTGCTCGGGATGTTCCTCGGGTTCGGGCTCGCCTTCGAGACGCCGATCGCGACGATGATGCTGGTGTGGAGCGGGCTCGTTCCGATCAAGGCGATGACCGGGGCCCGCGCCTACGTCTTTCTCGGTTGCTTCGTCGCGGGCATGCTGCTCGCGGCGGACGTGTTCTCGATGACGCTGCTCGCCGTGCCGATGTACTTGCTGTACGAGGCCGGCCTCTTGGTCGCGAGAATCATGATGCCCGAAAAAATTCCGGTGGAAAAAGAAGCTGGGACTTGACCGCGCGCGGCTCGCTCGAGCCGCGCCGCTCCGAAGAAAGGAAACCCTCGATGAGCCATGCAGTCGCTGCCGCGGGTGAGCGCGCGGAGATCTTCGGCCACCCGCGCGGGCTCGCGACGCTGTTCCTCACGGAAATGTGGGAGCGCTTCAGCTACTACGGCATGCGCGCGCTGCTGGTCCTGTTCATGGTGGAGCAGGTCGAAAAAGGCGGCCTCGGCTACACGGATCAGACGGCGACCGCGATCTACGGCCTCTATACGGCGGCCGCCTATCTCGTTTGCATCCCGGGCGGGTGGATCGCCGACCGGCTTTGGGGGTCGCAGCGCGCGGTTTGGGTCGGCGGTATCGTCATCATGTGCGGCCATTTCGTGCTCGCGCTGCAGGGCGTCCCCACGTTCTTTCTCGGCTTATTGCTCGTCTGCCTCGGCACCGGGCTCCTGAAACCCAATATCAGCGCCGTCGTCGGCGCGCTCTATGGGCCAACGGACGCGCGCCGCGACGCCGGCTTCACGCTCTTCTACATCGGCATCAACCTCGGGGCCGCGCTCGGCGGCGTCGTCTGTGGTTGGCTCGCCGGTTTCAACTGGCATTACGGATTCGCGGCCGCGGGCGTGGGCATGCTCGCGGGATTGATCCAATTTCACTTCACGCGCGACTCACTGGGCACCGCGGGCCTCGCACCGGCGACCGCGGCGACACCGGCGCTGCGGCGGGCGGCCTGGTCGACCGTCGCGTTGGTCGTGGGCGCGGCGCTGCTACTGCTCATGGCCGCGGTACGCGGTTGGGTCGTGCTCGACGCCATTCGTCTTCGCGACGGCGCGACGTGGGTGCTCGTGCTCGTAACGATCGCGTTCTTCGCGTACGTGTTCATCGCCGGCCGCCTCACGCGCGACGAGACGAAACGCGTGATCGTGATCCTGGCGCTCGTGCTCGCGTGCGCGATGTTTTGGGCGGGTTTCGAGCAGGCCGGCTCTTCGCTGAGCCTGTTCGCCGAGCGTTTCACGCTGCGCGACGTCGCGGGCTTCGAGGTGCCGGCGGCCTGGTTCCAGTCCTTGAATCCGGCATTCATCATCCTCCTCGCGCCCGTCTATTCGGCGTTGTGGGTGTGGCTCGCGCGCCGCAATCTCGAGCCGGGCGCGCCGATGAAGTTCGCGCTCGGGCTGATCATCCTTGGCCTCGGCTTCGTCGTGATGATCGGCGCCGCGGCCCTCGTCGCGTCGGGTCGCCAGGTGCTGCCGACCTGGCTGATATTCACCTACTTGCTGCACACGATGGGCGAGCTCGCGTTGAGTCCCGTCGGACTGAGCGCGATGACCAAGCTCGCGCCCCAGCGTTTCGTCGGCCAGATGATGGGCATATGGTTCATGGCAAACTCGCTCGGCTACGTGATCGCGAGCTCGATCGCGGGCACGTTCGACACCGGCAATCTCGGCGCCTGGCCCGGGCTCTATACGCAGATCGTTCTCACGACCGTCGGCACCGGGCTCGTGCTGCTCGTCTTCTCGCGGCCGCTGCGCAAGCTCATGGGCGGCGTGCGCTGAGGGCGGACGGATGAGCGCCGGCGCGCCACTGCTGCCGCAGCTCACGTTACGCGCCGTGGTACTCGGCCTCGTGCTGTCCGCCGTGCTCGCCGGCGCGAACGCTTACCTCGGCCTGTTCGCCGGCATGACCGTCGCCGCGTCGATCCCCGCGTCGGTGATCTCGATGGCCGTGCTCAAGGTGTTTCGCGACACGAACATCCTCGAGCACAACAGCGTGCAGACGATCGCGTCGGCCGGCGAGGCGCTCGCGGCGGGCACGATCTTCACGTTTCCGGCGCTCGTGATCCTCGGCTATTGGAACACTTTCGACTATCTCTGGGTCACGGTGATCGCCGGGCTCGGCGGGCTGCTCGGCGTGCTGTTCACGATTCCGCTGCGCCGTTCGCTGATCGTGGAACAGCAGCTCGCGTTTCCCGAGGGCACCGCCACCGCCGAGGTGCTCAAGCTCGGCGGGGCGGCGGGCGGCGCGCGGCATCTCGCGTGGGCGGCAGCGGCCGGCGCCCTGATCAAGCTCACGCAGACCGGTCTGCGCCTCTGGCCCGAAACCGCACAGCTCGCGGGTTACCTGGGCTCGCGCGCGATCGGCTACGTGGGCACTAATCTCTCGCCCGCGTTGCTCGGCGTCGGCTACATCGTGGGCCTCAACATCGCGATGCTCGTGTTCATCGGTGGCGCGATCTCGTGGTGGGTTGCGATCCCGATCTACTCGGGGCTATTCCTCGACCACGACCCCGAGCTCGCCGCGCAGCTCGCGAGCGGCGCCGGCGCGGCCGACCTTGCCAACGCGATCTGGGGACGGCAGATCCGCTACCTCGGCGTCGGCGCGATGCTGGTCGGCGGCGTCTGGGCGCTGATCTCGATCCGCAAGTCGCTGTGGTCGGGCATTCGCAGCGGGCTGCGCGCCGCGCGCCGTCCCACCGACGCGGGCTACGACCACACGGACCACGACGCGCCGATGAAGGTCGTGTTGCTGTGCACCGTGCTGTTCGTGATCCCGATCTTCGGGCTGTACTTCGCGATCGTCGGCACGCTCGGCGTGGCGCTCGCGATGACGGTTGTCATGCTGATCACGGGATTCCTGTTTTCGTCGGTGGCCGGCTACATGACCGGGCTCGTGGGATCGTCGAACAATCCCCTGTCGGGCATCACGATCGCGACGGTGCTGCTCACGGCCGCGCTGCTCGCGGTGCTGCTCGGTCGCGACGCCGCCAATGGCGCCGCGGCCGCCGTGCTCGTCGGCGCCGTCGTCTGCTGCGCGGCGGCGATCGGCGGCGATACGCTGCAGGACTTGAAGGCCGGTTATCTGCTCGGCGCGACGCCGTGGCGTCAGCAACTCGGGCAGGCGCTCGGCGTGGTGTCGGCAGTGCTCGTGATGGCGCCCATCTTGAACGTGCTCGTGGCCGCGTACGGGATCGGGGCGCCGAGCCCGGAGCACCCGGCGTCGCTGCCCGCCCCGCAGGCGAACCTCATGGCGTCGGTCGCGCGCGGCGTGTTCGGCGGCGGGTTGCCGTGGGGAATGATCGCCGTGGGCGCGCTCGTCGGCACGGCGATCATCGCGCTCGACGAGTATCTCGCCCGGCGGGGTGCGGCCTGGCGCGCGCCGGTGCTCGCGGTCGCCGTCGGCATCTATCTGCCGCTCGAGCTCGCCACGCCGATTCTCGCGGGCGGGCTCATCGCGCATTTCGCCGCGCGCCGCAATCCGTTGGCGGACGCGGGCGCGCGGCCCGGCGTGTTGTTCGCGGCGGGTCTCATCACGGGGGAGGCGCTGGTGGGCATCGTCATGGCGATTCCGATCGTGCTCTCGGGTAAGCCCGACCTGATCGCCCTGGGCGTGACCGTGCCCGCCGGAGTCGGGCTGCTTGCCGTGGGCGGTGTCGCGGTCGCGCTCTATCGCGTCGCGAGCGCGCGGGAGAACGCGGCGTGAAGCCGATCGACAGCAAGCTCCCGACCGTCGGCACCACGATCTTCACGGTGATGTCGCGGCTCGCGGAGCAACACGGCGCCGTGAATCTCTCGCAGGGGTTTCCCGACTTCCAGCCGCCCGACGGGCTGCTCGATCGTGTCGAGGAGCAGCTGCGCGCGCGCTGCCATCAATACGCGCCGATGCCGGGATCGGTGCCGTTGCGCGCCGCGATCGCGGGCAAGGTTCGCGATCTCTACGGCGTCACGGCGGACCCCGACACCGAGATCACGGTCACGAGCGGCGCGACCGAGGCGATCTTCGGCGCGATCCAGGCCCTGGTGCGGCGCGACGACGAGGTGATCGTGCTCGATCCGTGCTACGACTCGTACGAGCCGTCGATCACGCTCGCCGGCGGTCGCGCCGTGCATTTGCCGCTCACGCTGCCCGACTTCGGCGTCGACTGGGACCGGCTGCGCGCGAGCTTGAGCGAGCGCACGCGGCTCGTCATCGTCAACACGCCGCATAACCCGACCGGCGCGCTCCTGTCGAGCGCGGACTTCGACCGGCTCGCCGAGCTCCTGCGGCCGTACGACTGCTACCTGCTGAGCGACGAAGTCTACGAGCACGTCGTGTTCGACGGCCGCCGGCACGCGACCGCGCTTGCACAGCCCGAGCTCCGCGCGCGTTCGCTCGCCGTGTTCTCGTTCGGCAAGACCTATCACGCCACGGGCTGGAAGCTCGGCTACTGCATCGCCCCGCCGGAGCTCACCGCGGAGCTGCGCCGTGTCCACCAGTACGTGACGTTCGCGTCGACGTCGCCGTTGCAGCTCGCGCTCGCGCACTACATGACGGAGCATCCCGAGCATCACCTCGGCTTACCCGAGTTTTATCAGGAACGGCGCGACTATTTCCTGCGGTTGCTCGACGGCACGCGGTTTCGCGCGCGCCCGGCGGCGGGAACCTACTTCCAGCTCGCGGACTATGCGGAGATCTCGGATCTGTCTGACGTGGAGTTCGCGCGCTGGCTCACGATCGAGCACGGTGTAGCGGTGATCCCGATCTCCGTGTTCTATCGCGATCCGCCGAAGCTTAAGGTCGCGCGGTTCTGCTTCGCGAAGCACGACGCGACGCTCGACGAGGCCGCGCGGCGGCTCGCCGGGCTCTGAATCGGGACCGAGCTACTTGCCCGCGTGCTCCGCGGCGGCGAGCTCGTCGATGAGCTCGATGAGCTGCTCGTGGCCGCCCGCCATGCCGACGTCCGTGAAGTACTTGCCGTTGACGACGACCGCCGGAACGCCCGTGACCCGGTAGCGGCGGTTGAGCTCTTCGGCGCGCTGCAGCTTGGTGTGCACGGAGAACGAGTCGAACATGCTCTTGAAATCGGCCGCCGAGACGTTGAATTTGCCGAAGAAGTCGCGGAGCTTGTCCTCGGTGTCGAGCAGGTTGCCGTTCTGGTGGATCTCCCGGAACAGCGCGTCATGCATCTCGGCGCCCTTGCCGAGCGCTTCGGCCGTGTAGAACGCGCGCGCGTGCAGCTTCCAGAGCGCCTGCCCGACGCCCGGCACGCGCACGAAGCTCACGTACTCCGGTTTGCGTTTGAGCCAGCTCGAGATGAATGGGTCGAGCGCATAGCAGTGCGGGCAACCGTACCAGAAGACTTCGGCGACCTCGACCTGATCGGGGCTCGAGCTCGTCGGTTGCGTGGGCGACAGGCGCGTGTAGTTCGTGCCGAGCTGGAAGCGGCCAGTGGTCGGAGGAGGCGCCGTGTTGTTCGCCGCCGCCGCAGTGGACGGCTGCGGCGGAGTCGGCGTTTGCGCGGCCGCGGCTTCCTGCGCGGCCGGCGACGTCGTCTCGACGGCGGGAGGCGCCGCGCCAATGGCGGCGGTCGACTCCTGCGCGGGCTCGCCGCCGCCGCAGCCCGCGAGCACGACCAATGACAACATCCATGAAGGTCTCTTGAGCATTGCGAGGTCCCCTCCGTTCTCCCGCGGCGCTACTGCAATCCCTGCACGTAGCTCGCGAGCGCATGAATCTCGTCTTGGACCAATAGACCCGCGACGTTGCGCATCATCTGGTTCACGTCGGCGTCGGAGCGCCGGTCGCCGGACGCGTACGCGCCGAGCTGCTTCTCGACGTATTGCGCGTGCTGGCTGCTGATGCGCGGGTACGCGGCGAGCGGGTTGCCGTGCCCCGTCGGGCCGTGGCAGCCGATGCAGGCCGCGATGCCGCGCTCCGGCACGCCGCCGCGGTAGATCTGTTGGCCGAGGCTCACGAGGGCCGGATCCGCGCCCTTCGGCGTGGGCTTTTGCGTCGAGAAATAGGCGGCGACGTCGAGCATGTCCTGGTCGCTGAGCAGCATGGCAAAGGGCTGCATGGTGACGTCAGTGCGCTCGCCGTTCTTGAATGCCTTCAGTTGGCGCACGATGTACGCAGGGTGCTGACCCGCGAGGCTTGGCCACATGGGGCTAACGCTGTTGCCGTCGGCGCCGTGGCAGGCGGCACAGGTCATCGACTTGGTTCTACCCGCATCGACGTCGACCGTCTGCGCGAGCAGGGGCTGCGCGAGCAACGAGCCGAAAACGATCACGGCGAGCACCAAGGCGGGGTGACGAAGGATTCTGCTCGGGCGGGGGGCTAGCTCGTCCACGGTCGACCGATCCTGCTGTTTTTCCTCGAAAACGGCGCTGATTGTACACTAACGACCCGCCCCGCAAGTCTGGCCATCACGTCGACGTCCGTGCCGAATCCGACCTTTATCAAGAGCGCAGCGAGCCCCACGGACTTTCCGGCGGACGTCGGTCGCGAGGTCGCGTTCGTCGGCCGTTCGAATTCCGGCAAGTCGACCGCGCTCAACCTCGTCGTTGGCGCGCGCAACCTCGCGCGCGTCAGCAAGACCCCCGGCCGCACCCAGCTCGCGAATTTTTTCGAGCTCGCGCCCGAGCGGCGGCTCGTCGACTTGCCGGGATACGGCTTCGCGCACGTGACGCGGGCAACGAAGGAACGCTGGCGCCGCATGATCGATGCGTACCTCACGCGCCGAGAGTCGCTCGTGGGCCTGATCGTGACGATCGACATCCGGCGCGGCATCACCGACCTCGACGACCAGTTGCTCGGCTGGCTCGCGCCGCTCGACCTCGCGGTTGGAGTGCTGCTCACGAAGGCGGACAAGCTGAGCCGGGGCGCCGCGCGCGCACGCGAGCACGAGGTCGCGGCCAGGCTCGGCGGCGAGCGCGTCACGCGCTTCTCGTCGCTCAGCCGCGAAGGCGTCGACTCGGCGCGCGCGTGGCTCGACGCGTGGTTGCTCGTTACAGCTCTGAAGGGTGGAGATTAAAGAGGCCCCGGGCGCGGGATTCAGGGGACACGCCCGGGGCGCCAAATCCCGGCGGGGTGAGCCGGGATTTAAGGACCCCGCTTAGGGAGGATAGCGGGAGCACTCTTCCTGAGTGCCGTAAGTTTAGTCAGCCGTGAGCCGCGGAAAGTTCCGAGCGGCTCGCCGTCCGCGAAGCTCAAGATTTCGTTGGCGTCAGTGTGCCTGATCCCAGTTGTCGCCGACGCCGACGTCGGCGCGCAGCGGCACCGATAGCGAAGCCGCGGACTCCATGAGCCGCTTGACGGCCGCTCCGACCGGCTCGACGTGTTGCGCGGGCACCTCCACGACGAGCTCGTCGTGGACCTGCATGATCAAACGCGCCTCGGGACGGTGGCGTCGCAGCCACGCGTCCACTTCGATCATCGCGCGCTTGACGATGTCCGCCGCGGTGCCTTGCATCGGCGCATTGATCGCACTGCGCTCGGCGTACTGACGCTGCTGCGCGTTGCGCGCGTTGATGTCGGGCAGGTAGAGCCTGCGGCCGAACACGGTGCTCACGTAGCCCCGCTCGCGGGCCCCGCGTCTCGTCTCGTCCATGTAGCGCTTCACGCCCGGATAGCGCTCGAAATAAAGTTCGACGTAGGCCTGGGCTTGACCGCGCTCGATCCCGAGCTGCTTCGCGAGGCCGAACGCCGACATGCCGTAGATGAGGCCGAAGTTGATGGCTTTCGCGGATCGGCGCTGGTCAGCGGTCACGGCCTCGAGCGGCGTGCCGAAGACTTCGGCCGCCGTCGCGCGGTGGATGTCCGTGTCGGCCGCGAAAGCAACGAGCAGTCCTTCGTCGCCGGACAGGTGCGCCATGATCCTGAGCTCGATCTGCGAGTAGTCGGCGGCGAGGAGCTTGAAGCCTGGCGCCGCCACGAATGCCTGACGGATCCGCCGGCCTTCGGGAGTGCGCACGGGGATGTTCTGCAGATTGGGGTCGGTCGACGACAGCCGGCCCGTTGCCGCCACCGTCTGCTCGTACGACGTATGGATGCGCGCGGTCCGCGGGTGGATCTCGGACGGCAGCTTGTCGGTGTACGTCGACTTGAGCTTGGAGAGCGCGCGGTGTTCGAGCACGAGCCGCGGCAGCGCGTGTTGCTCGGCGAGCTGCTCAAGCACGTCCTCGGCCGTCGACGGCTGGCCCTTCGGCGTCTTGCCGAGCACCGGCAGCCCGAGCCGCTGGTACAGCACGTCTTGCAGCTGTTTCGGCGAGCCGAGATTGAAGGGGCCCCCGGCAGCCTCGTACGCGGCACGCTCAGCCGCGGCCATGGCGGTGGCGAGCTCCTGGCTCTGGCGGCGCAGCATTGCGGCGTCGACCATCACGCCCGTGTGCTCCATGTGCTCGAGCACGCCGATCAACGGCAGCTCGATCTCGCGATACACGCCCTCGAGATCGGGCACTGCGGCGAGCCGCGCGCGGAGCGCCTGATGGAGCCGCAGCGCGACGTCCGCGCGCTCGCCCGCGTACTGCGTCGCGCTCGCGACGTCGACTTGATCGAATGGGAGCTGCTTCGCGCCCTTGCCGGCGATGCTCTCGTACTTCAACGTTTCGAGCCCGAGATACGCGGCCGCGACCGAGCCCATGTCGTGGCGCGCGGCAGTGGAGTTCAAGACGTACGACTCGAGCATCGTGTCGTTGGCCGGGCCGCCGAGCCGAAGCCCAAGGTTCTCGAGCGCGTGCGCATCGCGCTTGACCTGGTGCCCTACCTTCGGCGCGCCGCTTTCGAGCCAGCCGCGTAAACGTTCGACGACCGCCGCGCGCTCGAGCTGCTGCGGCGCGCCTGGATAGCCGTGCGCGACCGGCACGTAGGCGGCCTCCCCCGGCTCGACGGCGAGCGCGACCCCGACGAGCTCGGCGAGCATGTAGCCGCCGCCCGTAGTTTCGATTTCGAGCGCGGCGATCTCGGCGGACTCGAGGCGCGCGATCCAGCGGTCGAGCTGCTCGAGCGTAGCGATCGTCTCGTAGCGGCCTTCGGTTTTCGCCGTCGCAAGCGCCCCGGAGCCTTCGGACGAGCCGGCGGAGCCTTCGGACGAGCCGGCGGCGCCTTGGGACGGGCCTGCGGCCGCTTGGGACGAGCCTGCGACGGCTTGCGCCTCGGCATCGCGCACACGGCGCAGATGGCGGCTGAACTCGAGTCGCTCGAACAACGCGACGAGCCGCGCTTTGTCGGGCGCGCGCAGCGCGAGGTCGCGCGCGGCTACGGCCAACTCGAGGTTGCAGCGAATCGTGGCGAGCCGCTTCGACAGGTCGAGATCGGGCAACGCCTCGCGCAGCCGTTCGCCGACCTTGCCGGCGACGTCGGCGGCGTGCAGCTTGAGCGTGTCGAGGTCGCGGTATTGCTGGAGCCACTTCGCCGCCGTCTTCGGACCGACGCCCGGCACACCCGGAATGTTGTCCGACGTGTCGCCGACGAGCGCGAGGTAGTCGATGATCTGCTCGGGCGCCACGCCAAACTTCGCGATGACGCCCTCGCGATCGAGCGCGCTGCCGTCCATCGTGTTGACGAGCCCGACGTGCTCGTCGACCAGCTGCGCGAGATCTTTGTCTCCCGTCGAGATCACGGTCGCCTGGCCGGCCGCCGACGCTTGGCGCGCGAGCGTGCCGATCACGTCGTCGGCCTCCACTCCTTCGACGCGCAGCAGCGGAATGCCCATCGCCTCGATCGTCTCGAGCAACGGCTCGATCTGCGCGCGCAGCTCGTCCGGCATCGGCGCGCGGTTCGCCTTGTACTCGGCGAACATGTCGTCGCGGAACGTGCGGCCCGGCGCGTCGAACACCACGGCCATGCTGTCCGGCGCGTAGTCGTCGAGGAGCTTGTAGAGCATGTTGACGACGCCGAGCACGGCGCCGGTGGGCTCGCCGCGCGCCGTCGTCAACGCCGGCAGCGCGTGGAACGCGCGGTAGAGGTACGAGGAGCCGTCGACGAGAACGAGCGGTCTAGCGCCCATTCTCGCGCTTCTCCTCATCGGTTGGCTCGGCCGGGGCGCCGTTCGCCGGCTCGGCGCTCGGCGCGTTGGGGTCGATGCGTTGGATCGGTCGCGCGGAGTCGGGGAGGCTCAACGGGCCGCGTTGGCCGCAGCCGCCGGTCACGGCCGCCGCCGCGAGCAGGGAGGCACAGAGGGCGCGCTGCCAGCGCCGTTCCGTCACCCCTTTCGTCACGATTCCTCACCGCGCAAGCGTGCCGCGACGCGCCGGTAGGCCTCCCGGAACGGCAGGCCTTCCTTGACGACGAGCTCGTTCGCTTGCTCGGCCGCATGGAGCTCCGGGCCGAGCTCGATCTTGTCGGGCTGGAAGCGCACGCCGGGCAGCGCATGCGCCATGATCGCGAGCACGTCCTCCGCGAGGTCGATGCTGCGGAATAGCGGCGCTTTGAGCCGCTGCAAGTCGCGGTGATAGCCGGAGGTGAGCTTGGCCGTGATCGACAGCGCCTCTTGAAGCGCGCCCGTGATCGTCGCGGGCGCGGCGCGCACGAGCTCGAACACGTCGGGATTGCGCTTCTGCGGCATGATCGACGAGCCCGTCGTCATCTCCGCGGGCAACGCCACGTACGCGAACTCGCTGGTATAGAAGAGCAGCAGGTCGGCCGCGAGCCGGCTCAGGTCGCCGAGCAGCACCGCGAGCTCGAAGATCAGGGACGCTTCCGCCTTGCCGCGGGAGAGCTGCACTGCGGTGACCGGCTCCTGCGTGCGCTCGAAGCCCAACGCGGCGCGGGTCGCCTCCCGGTCTAGCCCAAGGCCCGGAACGCCGTAACCCGCGGCGGAGCCGAGCGGGTTGAGCTCGGTGCGCGCGTGCACGCGCAGGAGCGCGGCGCGGTCGTCCTCGATCTCGGTGGCGAAGCCGCGGGCCCACAGCGCGACCGAGCTCGGCATCGCGGGTTGCATGTGCGTGTAGCCCGGCAGCGCGATCGCGCCCTGCTCGGTGGCGACGTGCTCGAGCGCGTCTTTGACGCGGGTGGTCGCCGTCGCGAGCTCGGTGATCGCATCGCGCAGGTACAGCCGCAGCGCGGCGAGCACCTGGTCGTTGCGCGAGCGGCCGAGATGCACGCGGCCGCCGGTGGCGCCGATCCGCTCGATCAAGCGCCGCTCGAGCGCGCTATGCACGTCCTCGTCGGCGAGCTCGATACGCCACTCCCCTGCGGCGTGCGCGTCGGCGAGCGCCTGCAGGCCGCCGCAGATCGCGGCCGTGTCGGCCGACGTGAGGAGACCCTGCTTCTGCAGCATCCGCGCGTGCGCGATTGACGCGCGCACGTCGTAGCCGACGAGCCGCCCGTCGAGCTTGTGATCTTCGCCGGCCGTGAAACGCAGAATGCGCTCATCGAGCGGCACGCCTTTGTCCCAGAGCCGCGGCATCGCGTTCAGCTCGTCTGCCGCCCGGACGGCGGCGAAGCCTTCGACGACTTGCCGGGGGACGACTCGCCGGGGGACGACTGCTCCTCGGGGCTCAGGTGCTCGACGTCGTTGACCACCAGCGTGCCCGTGCCCTCGTTGGTGAACACCTCGAGCAGCAGGCTGTCGGGCTGCGAATACGAGATCACGTGCACGCGCGGTACGCCGCCCGAAAGCGCGCGCTCGATCGCGGCGATCTTCGGCAGCATGCCGCCCGAGATCTTGCCTTCCTCGCGGAGCTTGCGCAGGCCCGCGCGATCGACGTACGAGACCAGCGAGCGCGGATCGTCGAGCGACTCGAGAATCCCCGGCACGCCGGTAGCGAGCACGAACTTCTCGGCTTTCAGCTCGCAAGCGATCGCGGCGGCGACGGTGTCGGCGTTGATGTTGAGCAGCGTGCCTTGGTCGTCGGACGAGAGCGGGCTCACGATCGGCACGAGGTCGTTGTCGAGCTGCTTCACGAGGATGCTCGCGTCGATCCCGTGGATGTCGCCGACGAAGCCGTAGTCCACGGTCTCGCCGTTGTCGCGCTGCACCGGCGGACGCCGCTGCGCCTTGATGAGGCCGCCGTCCACGCCGCTGATGCCGATCGCCGGGATCCCGAGCGCGCGGCACATCGCCACGATCCGGGTGTTGATCTCGCCGTTCAGCACCATCGTCGATACCTCGAGCGTCGCGGCGTCGGTGACGCGGCGGCCCTCGACCATCGTGGTGGCGAGGCCCAGCCGCTTCGACAGCTGCGTCGACTGCGGCCCGCCGCCGTGCACGACGACCACGCGGATACCGACCTGGTGGAGGATGCCGATCTGCTCGAGCAGCGCGCGCGTGTTCTCCGGCGAGATGAACGCGTCGCCGCCGGCCTTGAGCACGAAGGTCTTGCGCTTGTACACGCGCAGATACGGCACCGCGTGCCGCAACGCGGTGACCACGATCGCACGCTCGTTGCTGGTGAGTCGAGTCATGACGGTCATCCTTTCAGCATTCCTTTTTTCATCGTTCCCCCTTCATCATTCCCCCTTCATCATTCGATACACGACGGCCATCTGCACCACCATGCGGTTGCGCGCCTCCGGGATCACAATGCTGCGCGGGCCGTCCAAGATGCGGTCCGCGACCACGACGCCGCGGCGCACCGGCAGGCAGTGCATGAACTTACAATCCGCTCGTGCGTTGGAGAACCACGGCTCGTCGACGCACCAGGTGCCGACGAGCTCCTCGCGCAGCGCCTGATCGCCGAGCTTGTCGCCGTAGTGGCGCGTGGACGAATACGACTTCGCGTAGATCACGTGCGCCCCTTCCATCGCTTCGCGCCGGTCGGTCGTCTCGCGCACGCTGCCCCCGGACTCCGCCGCGGCCTTGCGCGCTCGCTCCATGATCGCGGGCGGCAGCTCGAAGCCGGGCGGCCGGAGATGCACCACGTCCATGCCACGCTTCGCGGCCATGTGGATCGTCGCCGCCGGCACCGCGAGCGGCAAGGCTTTCGGA
Source organism: Gammaproteobacteria bacterium (assembly GCA_035644475.1). Taxonomy (GTDB): domain Bacteria; phylum Pseudomonadota; class Gammaproteobacteria; order Steroidobacterales; family Rariloculaceae; genus FEN-1219. The sequence goes on from DASQOL010000146.1 coordinate 17,927, forward strand.
TGATACGCCCACGACAGCACGAACTTGCCCTTGTTGGCGGGGATTGCCATGTCGTCGAGCGTTTTCCAGTCGGCGAGGCTCTGGCACGGATGGTCGATCGCCGACTCCATGTTGATCCACGGTTTGTCGATCAGCGAGGTCAGTGCCTGGAAGTCCTTGTCGGCCAAGTCGTGCGCGAGGTCGCGGCGCTCGGCGAACGCGCGCACGCCCATCGCGTCGCCGTACGACGCGATCACCGGGATCGCCTCGCGCACGTGCTCGGCGGCCATGCCGTCCATCACGATGCCGTAGCGCGACTCGAGGCCGTGGATCGACATCTCCGGCGAGATCACGAACGCGCCGCCGCCGAGCCGGATCATTGCCGCCTGGAACGACGACAGCGTGCGCAGCGACGGGCTCAGGAACAGCAACGACAGCACCTTGCCCTCGAGCGCGCGCGGCTCGGGATGTTTGTCGAGCCTCGCGGCGAGCGCGATGAGGTTGTGAATCTCCTCGCGCGAGAAGTCGGCGAGATCGTTAAAGTGGCGCATCGGTCAAGTCCTCCAGGGCGGCGGCCAGTGTCTGCACGTGCTCGGTTGTAAGGATCAACGGCGGCAGCAACCGCAGCACGTGCGGGTCGGCGCTGGTGCCGGTCAAGATGTCGCGGTCGAGCAGCGCGTCGCGAACCGCCGCGGCCTTGGGCCTAGTGCGGAGCCCGACGAGGAAGCCCTTGCCCTGCACGCCCACGACCGGACCGACGACGCACTTCGCGCGGATCGCGGCATGCGTCTCGCGGACGTTCGCGAGCAGGTTCTCGCTGCGGATCGCCTCGATGACGGTCTTGATCGCCGCGCAAGCCACCGGTCCGCCGCCGAACGTCGTGCCGAGCGCGCCGGCCTTGAGCGACTTCGCGATCTCGTGCGGCAGCAGCACCGCACCGCATGGAAAGCCGCCGCCGAGCCCCTTTGCGACCGTGAGCAGGTCGGGGCGCACCTTGTAGAGCTGCGCGCCGAAGGGCTCGCCGAGCCTGCCCATCCCGGTCTGCACCTCGTCCAGGATCAGGAGCGCGCCCGCGCGGTCGCAGGCCGCGCGGGCCGCGTGCAGGAACTCCGGCGCGAAATCGAACGCGCCGGCGAGGCCTTGCACCGGCTCGACGATGACGCCGGCGGTGCTCGAGTCGACGGCTGCATTGAGCGCGGCGATGTCGTTGCGCGGCACGAACTGCACATCGAACGGCGTGCGCGGGAAGCCGTACCACGACTCCTTCGCGCCCCAGGTAACCGCCGACGCGGCCGCGGTGCGGCCGTGGAAGCTCTGCTCCATCGCGACGATCTTCGCGCGGCCCGTGAGCTTGAGCGCGAGCCTTAGCGCGTTCTCGTTGGCCTCGGCGCCGCTGTTGATGAAGAACACCTTGTCGAGCCCCGGCGGGCCGAAGGCGGCCAAAGCTTCGGCGGCTTCGTCGCGCACGCGAAGCGGCAGCGCGTTCGTCTGGAACACGAGCTCGCGGCTCGCGCGCGCCAGCGTCTCCGACAACTTTGGATGGCCGTAGCCGAGCGCAGCGACCGCGTGTCCGCCGTAGAAGTCGAGCACCCTGCGACCCGCCGCGTCCTCGAGATAGACGCCCTGCCCGCGGACGGGCGTGAACGGCAACAGCGAGTAGACCTCGTTCAAGTGTGCCGCGGAGTCCGACCCCTGGGGGTCTGCCCCTATTTTCATGACCTTCATCAGAGCCATCCTGCCGCAGGCGCGGCGAGTCCCGAGTGTTCGGGCAGCCCGAGCAATCGATTCGCCCATTGGATGCTGCCGCCCGCCGCACCCTTGAGCAAGTTGTCGGCCACCGAGCAGACGACGAGCGTGTCGCCTTCGACGGCGGCATGCAGGAACGCGTAGTTGCTCGCGACGATGTCCTTTACGCGCGGCGGCTCGCTCGACACCTTCACGAACGTCGAGCCGCGATAGAACTCCGCGAGCGCCTCTTGCGCTTGCGCGGCCGTGAGCCGCTCCTTCAGGCGCGCGAAGATCGTCGCGTGGATGCCGCGCGCGAATGGGCCCGAGTGCGGCACGAAGCTCAAGCGTGCGTTGCGGCCGGTCGCGTTCTTGATGAGCTCGCGCACTTCCGGATCGTGGCGGTGCTTCAGCACCTGGTACGCGAACAGGTTGCTCTGGCGCACGGGGTGATGAGTCGTCTCGCGCGGCGTGCGGCCGGCGCCCGTGCTGCCGGTGACGGCGCTCACGTAGAAGTCGTCGGCGAGGCTCGCGAATGGCACGATGCCGAGCAGCATCGTCGTAGCGAAGCAGCCCGGATGCGCCGCGTGCGGCGTGTCGATCTCGGCGAGGTGCTCGGGCACCGCGCAGGTGAACTTCGGCAACAGATGCGGCGTCGCGTGCGGATGGCCGTAGACCTCGGCGAATGCCTCGCTCGTCGCGAAGCGGAAGTCCGCCGACGCGTCGACGACCGTCATCTGGACGTCCGCGCCCGCCGCCGCGTTCAGCAGCCGGTCGACGAGCTGCGCCGACGCGCCGTGCGGCGCGGCCGACAGCACGAGCCAGTGCGGCGCCTCCCCAAGGCGCTCGACGGTCGCGTCGAGCGAGACGAACGTCTCCCCGGGGAAAATCGGCGCGAGGTGGCCGAACGTCTTGCCGATCGGCTCGCCGGCCTGGCTCGTCGACACCACGCCGCCGATCGTGAGGCTCGGATGCCCGGCGATCAGGCGCAGGAACTCGCCCGCGACGTAGCCCGAGCCGCCCAACACGATCGTCGGATAGACGTTGGGGGGATAGATCGCGGCGCTCATGCGTTGACCTTTGCGAGCCGGCCGCCGAGCCCGATGCTCTGCTGGAGCAGATCGCCGAGCTCCGCCGAATGCGTCATGGCGTTGACCGCGGCGACGTTCGACCGCTCGCGGATGATGTCGATGCCGACCTGGTTGTCGGTGGCCGGCCCCGAGATCACGGTGGGCTCGATGCCGAACTCCTCGCGGAGCAGCTTCGCGCCGCCCCAGGCGCCAACCGGGTCGTTGGCGCAAAGCACGACGGACGTCAGCGCGTCGACGATCTGCTTGTCGCGCAGGATCGCCTCCACGCCGTACGCGCCGAGCAGGCCGTCGCCGAGCTCGAACACGATCGCGTCGGGCTTTTCGTCGGAGAGCTCGTTCAAGAGGCTCCGCGTGAGCGCCGGCGCGTTCTTCGACGTCGTGGCGCAGATGCCGAAGTCGGAGAACATCGCGACGTGGCGCGCGCCCGAGTCTTCCATGGCCAAGATGTCGCGGCGCAGCGCGACGCCCGTAGACTTGAACGCGTCGACAATGAGCCCGTTATGGCGGAAGCGGCTCACGATCGCGCACGCGGCCGCGGTCTTGCCGGAGTTCATGCAGGTGCCGGCGATGGCGACGACCGGCACGCCGTGCGTGTCGAGCGGCACGTCGAGCTTGAGCGGCTCGTTGGAGACCCGCGCGGGCACGCCCACGCGCTGACCGAGGTACGGGAAGTCGAGCACGCAGCCCAAGACCTTGCAGTCGAACGGCTCGCCGTGCGACGGACTGATCGAGTCGCAGATGCCGATCACGCCGCCGAGATTCAACAACTGCACGACGTCGCCGGGCTTGAGCTCGGTCGGCAGGTGGCCCGAGTAGCCGAACAGCGCCTTACGGTGCCCGAGCGCGCCGACGACGATGTCGCCCTTCTTCACCTCGGCCATGCGGCCGCTCGTGAGCTCGAGCGTGTTGTAGCGCGACTTGTTGTTGAGCACCTCGATCGCGATCAGCACCCCCTCCTCGCAGGGAATCTCGGGGCTGACGCGGATCTCTTGGCCGAGATCGGCCGCGAGCGCGACCGACGCGATCTTGTCGACGGTGACCGAGCGCATTGTCACTGTCCTCCGGCCCGGGTGTGGAACATGCCGGGCAACGCCATGATCTTAGAGAAGCCGAGAGCGTCGGCCGCGGTCCACTCGCCGGCCGCCTCGCCGTACTTGCCGCGGCTCGCGGCCATCAGCGAATGCGGCGACGTGACGCCGAGCACGAACAGCGAGCCGGGCCGGAGCTGCACGCGGGCCGTGCCCGTTACGCGCGCCTGCGACGACACGTACAGGGCCTCCACGTCGCGGCACGCGGGGTCGAGCTGCTTGCCCTCGTGGATCAGCTGGCCGTACTCGGCGCTCACGAGCTCCTTGACGCGCGATTGCGTGAGCGTGAGCGTGAGCTTCTCGAGCTCTCGGTGCGCGCTGATGAGGATCTCGGCGGCGGGCGCCTCGAATGCGACGCGGCCCTTCGTGCCGATGATCGTGTCGCCCAAATGGATGCCGCGGCCGATGCCGTAGGCGGCGCCGAGACTCTCGAGCTTCTCGATGAGCGCGACCGTGTCGAGCTTCTGGCCGTTCAAGCCGACGGGCACGCCCTTGGCGAACTCGATGTCCACTTCGCTGAACGACTTCGGGTTATCGAGCGCGCCGGCCGAGAGTACCCACGCGGACTCGGGGATGCTGCCCTTGGAGTCGAGCGTCTCGGTGCCGCCGATGGTCACGCCCCAAAGCCCGCGGTTGGTGGAGTACGCCGAGCCGCGCGTCGGCACGGGCATCTCGCGCTCCTCGAGGAACTTCACCTGCGCGGGCCGCTGCCACGCGTGGTCCCGGACCGGCGCCAGGATCGTGAGCTCGGGCGCGACGGCTTTGAGCACGATCTCGAACCGCACCTGGTCGTTGCCCGCGGCCGTGCAGCCATGCGCGACCGTGTCGCTGCCGAGCTCCTTCGCGAGCTGCGCCAAGTACTTCGCCTGCAAGCCGCGCTCGGCGCCCACACACAGCGGGTATAGGTTGCCGCGCTTGATGTTCCCCATGATCAGGAACTTGAGCACCCGGTCGAAGAACTCGGGCCGCGCCTCGACGAGCCGATGGTCGGCGGCGCCCAGCGCGCGCGCGCGCTCGTCGAGCTGCTTCGCGGCGGCCGCGTCGATGCCGCCGCAGTTGACCGTGACCGTGACGACGGGACGCTTGTACGTCTCCTTGAGCCACGGAATGCAGAACGAGGTGTCGAGGCCGCCCGAAAAGGCGAGCACGATGGGCTTGGACGAGGTCATGGCGTTGCCTTCTTCAGATGTTGACGCAGCCGGCCGCGAAGCCGGCGCTGTTGAGTCGACCCCACGGTCGCGACGAAGATCGTGTCGTCGCCCGACAGCGTGCCGACGATCTCGGGCCAGTTGACGTGATCGAGGGCGACGGCGACCTGCTGCGCGGCGCCCACCGCCGTCGTGACCACGAGCAGATTGGGGCCGGCCGTGCGGATCTCGCGCACGAACTCGGCCACGGACTGCAGCGCCTGCGCGTTGCCTTGCTCGCTCGGCTTCGGCAAGCTGTAACCGTTCTTCAGCTTCGCCGCGCCAAGATCGCGCAAATCTCTGCTGACGCTCGACTGGGTGGCGGGAAAACCTTCCTGCCGCAGCAGCTCGACGAGCTCCGCCTGACGGCTGATCGCGTGCGCTTCGAGCAAGCGGGCAATGGCTCGCCGGCGCTCGTGCTGTTCCAGGGTCGCGCTGGGCATGGCTGCAGGGGTTGAATAAAGTTGCGCATATAGTAACTGCTATGCGCAAATCTGCAAGGGGCTGCCGCGCATGACCGAAACGACGCTCGCGACCGTCGAAGTCGAGACCGGACCGATGCCGCGGCTCGCTGTGATTTGGCTGCACGGGCTCGGCGCCGACGGCCACGATTTCGAGCCGATCGTGCCGCAACTCGGCGGTGCCGGTGCCGTTCGGTACGTGTTCCCCCACGCGCCGCATCGCAGCGTCACCGTCAACGGCGGTTACGTGATGCGCGCTTGGTACGACATCCTCGGCTTCGAGGCGACGGCGCAGGAGGACGCGGCCGGTATCCGCGCGAGCGCGGCGGCCGTGACGAAACTCGTCGACCGCGAGATCGGCCGCGGCGTGCCCGCCGAGCGGATCGTGCTCGCGGGATTCTCGCAAGGCGGAGCGATCGCGCTGCACACGGCGCTCCGCGATCCGCGCACGCTAGGCGGCGTGCTCGCGCTCTCGACGTATCTGCCGCTCGCGGCGACGCTCGCGAGCGAGCGGAGCGCGGCGAATGCCGGCGTGCCGATCTTCATGGCCCATGGCAGCGCGGACGCGGTGCTGCCGCTTACGCTCGCGGAGCGGTCGAGGCGAACGCTCGAAGGGCTCGGGTACACCGTCGATTGGCAGGTCTACCCGATGCCGCACGCCGTCTGCCAGGCCGAGATCGAGGCCATCGACCGGTGGCTCGCGCGGATCGGGGCCAACTCGCCGTCCTAGCCCGGCGCGATCCGGAACCTCTCCCGGACCTCGGACGTGAGCCGCGCGGCGGCGTCGAACGACCGTTCGGCGAAGGTGACCTCGCCGGCCGCGTCGATCGTGACCACGGTGGACGAGCGCGTACCGTAGACGGGTCCCTCGATGAAGTGCGCGCTTCGATACCGGTCCGCGGCCGGCCCGGTGCCGCGGCGGGCGAGCAGCTCGAACAGCGCCTCGCTCGGCGCGGCGCTCGTGAGCAGCGCCTCGGCGCCGGCGCGCGCGGTGAGCATCTTCGGCCAGTCGGCCCCGAGCGCGGCGTTGCTGAGCGCGTGCACTCCGGGCGCGAGGCGGGCCCGCGGCCCGCGGTTGCTCAGGTAACGAAGCTCGCGGCCGTCGAACAGCAAGAGGTTGAACGGCCCGTATTCGCGCTCGAGCGGCGCGGTTGCGGCCTCGTACTCGTCGATCGAGGCGGTGCCGGCGAGGAAGTCGGCGGTGAGCGCGCCGCGCGACCGGCTCTTGGATCCCTGCTCCGGGTCGCGGAAATTGGTCACCGCGGCGAGGCGGCCGCTCCGGTCGATCGCGAGCCAGCTGCCGTGCGCCTCGAGATCGCGGCCGCCGAGCACGCCCGGCAGGTCCTGCCACCAGGCCGCGTGCGCGGTCGGCCGATCGTGGCGCTCGTCGCGATTGGCCGCGACGAGCAGCCGATAGTGCGCCGCCACGCCCCACGCGACCACGGCGAGGCACACGGCGCTATCCCGCGGCGGAAGCGAGCGCGTAGCCCGCGTCGCGCTGCTGGAACAGCAGGCACGCCGGGCACGCCGAGCGCGGCAGCGACAGTAGGTCGAATACGTAGCAGATCGAGCAGGTTTCGCAGCGTGCGATGCCGAGCTCGTCGCCGCGCCGGATGCAGAGTAGGAGATTCCAGCCCCACTCGAAGGACAAGAGGCCGCGCGGCACGAGCGAGTCGTACGTCTCGAAGCACTCGCAGAACCGATGGCCGAGATCGGTGCTCCCCTTGAGGTTTGGGCCGGGCGGTTGCTCGATCGAGAACAGGCCGTTCGCGAGCAGCAAGTTGGCGAACAGGCCCGACTCGAGGGCGCGCACCGGTGTGCGTACGAGCGGCCCCACGCGCGTCGGCGAGCGGCCGCGCCGGCGCCGCACGGGCGCTTCGGCAAACTTGAAGTAGGTGGTGTAGAGCTTGCGAATTCGATCGTCGTTAAGGCCGGTCCAGTAGCGGATGGTTCCGGTCCGCGCTTCGTGGCGGATCATCCGCATGGCGAGGTCGAATTTCGCCTGCTCGGTGCGATAGCGATCGTCCGTTGCCCGCATCTCCCCCCCTTTCTTCTCACTTCATGAACATTCGAGAGCTTAGCGTACATTTGCCGCTAATGGTATTTTAGGACCATATGTGGCAAAAACCACCGAAAAAGGCACCCCGATGACCGACCGCAAGCAGGGTCTCGATCAGCTCGAGCAGATCCAAGAGCTCAACAGATTGTTTCTCGCATTTCTGCGGTCGTCGGCGCGCGACGGCCTCGACTGCCTTGGGCTGCCGGACCGCGCGAGGACCGTGCTGCTCGCCACTAAGCAGGACGCGCTCGACGTGCTGGCGGAGTTTCCGCGTGCGCTGTTTCGCCTCGCGTTCGACGAGCGCGTGCCGGCGCTCGCCATCGATCCGCTGCGCAGCCGCCACGACGGCGAACGCTACGCGCTGTCGCTGACGATTCTGCTATGCGCGTGGACGTTGAGTCGGCAGAGCGTCTACCAGGCGCGCTTGCTGCTCGGCCTCGAGTCGCGGGCGATGCAGCAGCTGCGGGCGATGCAGTTGGGAGCGATCCAGCACCTGGCGCATGCGCCGCATCTCGTGCTCTGCGCGTTTCCCGATCGGCCGTGGCTGTGGCCGCAGCTGCTCGTGGAGACTCGCCCCGAAGGCCGCCAATATCTCGCGCTGATCGCGCTGCAGCCGGGCATCGACAAGGACTGGCCGGCGAGCCGCACGCCGGCCCGGCTCTCGCTCTGACCGCGGGCCGCGGCGCCGACCGCGCGCCCGACCGCGCATTTCCACTCGCCGCCCTTACAATAGCGGCCCCGAGGAAGCACTGACTCGTTGCGGTGGGCGAATGGCGGCACTGGTCATCAAGGATCTCAAGAAGGTCTATCGCAACGGCGTCGAGGCGCTCAAGGGCATCGACCTCACGGTTCGCGAGGGCGACTTCTTCGCGCTGCTCGGCCCCAACGGCGCCGGTAAGACCACGGCCATCGGCATCGTCACCTCGTTGATCAAGAAGACGAGCGGGTCGGTCAGCGTCTTCGGTTACGACCTCGAGCGCGACCGCGAGGCGGCAAAATCCTGCGTCGGCGTCGTGCCGCAGGAAATCAATCTCAACATGTTCGAGCGCAACGACTACACGCTGATCAACCAGGCGGGTTACTACGGCGTGCCGCAGCACATCGCGCGCGCGCGGACCGAGAAGTACCTGAAGGCGCTGCACCTCTGGGACAAGCGCGAGGGCATTGCGCGCACGCTGTCGGGCGGCATGAAGCGCCGCCTCATGATCGCGCGCTCACTCGTCCACGAGCCGCGCCTCCTGATCTTGGACGAGCCCACGGCCGGCGTCGACATCGAGATCCGGCGCTCGATGTGGGACTTCATGCGCGAGATCAACGCGGCCGGCGTCACGATCATTCTCACGACTCACTACCTCGAAGAGGCCGAGAGCCTCTGCCGCAACATCGCGATCATCGACGACGGCCGGATCATCGAGAACGACAGCATGAAGAACGTGATCAGCAAGCTCCAGGTCGAATCCTTCGTCCTGAGCTTGCAGGAGCCGGTCAGCGAGGCGCCGGCGCTCAACGGCTATACCGTACGCCTGCGCAACGAGCACGAGATCGAGGTCGACGTCACGAAGGGACAGGGCTTGAATCAAGTGTTCGCCGAGCTTTCGGCGCAGTCTCTGCATGTCGCGAGCATGCGGACCAAGACCAATCGCCTCGAGGAGCTGTTCATACGGCTCGTCGAGGACAAACCTGTGCACGCGCAATGAACGAGCTAACGACCACCCGCGCCGACTTGGGGGCGCCGACGGCCCGGCCGAATCTGCTCAGGATCAACCTGGTCGGGCTCTCGACGATCGTCCGCAAGGAGGCGCGGCGCGTCGTGCGGATCTGGATCCAGACGATCGTGCCGCCGGCGATCACGATGACCTTGTACTTCGTCATCTTCGGCAGCCTCGTCGGCGGCCGGATCGGTCAGATGGACGGCGTGTCTTACACCACGTTCATCGCGCCCGGCCTGATCATGATGGCCGTCATCACCAACTCGTTCGCGAACGTCGTCTCCTCGTTCTTCTCGAGCAAGCTGATGCTGCACCTCGAGGAGATGCTCGTGGCGCCGCTCGCGCATTCGACGATCGTGCTCGGCTTCGTCGCCGGCGGGGTGGTTCGCGGGCTCCTCGTGGCCGCGCTCGTCGTCGTCGTGGCGTTGTTCTTCACCGACCTGCACGTCGTGCATCCGTTCGTGACGGTCACGACCATCCTGCTTACGGCGGTGGTGTTCTCCGCGGCTGGGCTCTTCAACGCGATCTTCGCCAAGAGCTTCGACGACATCTCGATCATTCCGACGTTCGTGCTCACGCCGCTCACGTATCTCGGCGGCGTGTTCTTCTCGACGTCGTTGCTGCCGCCGTTCTGGCAGAAGGTCGCGCTCGTAAATCCGATCCTGTACATGGTCAACGCGTTCCGCTACGGAATGCTCGGCAAGTCCGACATCCCGATCCTGTGGGCGTACGCGATCATGATCGCCTTCGCCGCGGCCCTGTTCGCGGCAGTGCTCGTGATGCTGCACAGGGGCACCGGAGTCAGGGCCTGACGTGTGCGGCCGGTTCGCGCTGTTCGCCACGCCCGAGCAGCTCGTCGAGTACTTCGAGCTCATGGAGGCGCCGAGCGCGGCGCTTACGCCCCACTACAACATCACGCCCGGACAGCAGGTGGCCGCGGTCCGGGTCGGCCGTGACGGCGGCCGTCGCCTCGGCCTCCTGCAGTGGGGCCTGGTGCCCTTCTGGGCGAAGGACCGCAAGATCGGCTACAAGCTCATCAACGCGCGCCTCGAGGGCCTCGCGGAGAAGCCCGCGTTTCGCGAGGCGCTGACGCGCCGGCGCTGCCTGATCGCGGCCAGCGGCTTCTACGAGTGGGTCGACGCGGGTGGGCGGGCCAAGCGCAAGCCGTACTTCGTGAGGACGCCCGACGAGACGCTGCTCGCGTTCGCGGGCCTGTGGGAACGGTGGCGCGGCGGGGACGGCCCGCCGCTCGAGACGTGCACGATCGTGACGACGGCTGCCAACCCCGAGCTCGCGCCGATCCACGACCGCATGCCCGTGGCCGTCGCGCGCGCGGACTTCGCAACCTGGCTCGATCCGACCACCGGCCTCGAGGAGCTCGCCGCGCTGGCGGCGCGCGGGCCGTCGTTCGAGATCTGGCCCGTCGCACTCCGCGTCAACGATCCGCGCATCGACGACGAGCGGCTGATCGAGCCCGCGCCCGACGCGGGCTCCTGAGGCGCTACTGCGTCAGCAGGAAACGGCGGCCCTGCTGGCTCAGCACCGCGCCGGTCCGCCCGATCGACACGACTCTCGGCCCTTCGGCGAGCTGCTCGCCCTCGACATACTTGCGGCCGTTGATGAACACGAAGCGCTCCGCGGGGCGTTCGCTATAGGCATGCAGCTCGAGACGCAGCTGTGGGACGGCGATGCCTTCCGCGGCGAGCGCAGTGGCGCTCGGCAGCGTCGGCGCGTCGGAGTCGAAGTCCCGAGCGGCAGCCACCGGAGCACGGGCCGGGACGGCGGCCGTCGTGTCGGTCTGCGGTGCCTGTGGATCGTCCGCGGCCACGGCCGGCGGCGGTGCGGCCACGGGCGTCGGCTCGACGCGCGCGGCGCGAGTCTCGGGCGGCGGCGCCGACGGCGCGGGCGGAACCTCGAGCGGCACGCTCGCGATAGCGGGCGCCTGCGTCGCGACCCGCGAGCTGCGCCACCAGGCGCCGCCGAGCGCGATCAAGGCGACCACGAGCGCGGCCACCAGGGCGAACATCCAACGGGGCGTCTCGCGCCGCGGGGCCGCGTACGGCACGTTCGAGATTCCGGGCACCGCGCCTCGTTGCCGCTCATGCTCGGATTTGCGCAATGCGTCGAGGATGAACGACACGTCAATTCTCCTCGATCAGCGAGGGAGTGCCCGGAACGTCGAGGTCTGCGACGAGCGCCACTTGCGTGCGCGCCCCGACGATGCCGTCGACGGTGAGCATGCGCTCGCGCTGGTAACGCCGGACCGCGTTCTCTAGCGCCCGATCGTAGAGCGGGGATCCGTCCGCGGGCGGTTCCTCGCCGTGGATTCGCGCGAGCGTCGCCCGCAGCCAAAGCACGTCCGCATCGCGCATGCCGGGAGTAAGCGGCTGCGCGATCAACGGCCGCCACAGCAGCAGCTGGTCCCCGTACCACGAGTACGCGAGCTCCGCGAGCGGCAGCTTGAACATCTTACCGTTGGCGAGCACCGAGGCGGCGTCGTAGCCGAGCGCCGTGATCACGACGTGGTGCTGCACCCCCTGCTCGTCGACGAGCGGCAAGATCGTGGGCCAGTTGACGCGGCGCAGCTCGAAGAGCGAGCCGCGATCGAGAGGCAGGCAGCGCAGCCCTTGCTGCTCCGCCTGGTGGCACGCGTCTCCCTCCGCCGGGTCATAGGCCGCGCCCCAAAGCGCGAGCAGCGTTCCGACCGCGCCGTCGCGATCGGTCCGGAAGTCCGGATCGCGTAGCAGCTCCGCGAGCGTCAGAGACTCCGCGGGCGCCGCCGCGGCGGGCGGCGTGCCCCCGAACGCCGGTTCCGTCGCGCCCGGGCCGGTGGCCGGCGCGCCGGCGAGCGAAGCCTCCGCCGCGCGGGGCGCCTGCTCTACGCCCAAGCCGGCCGGCTCCCGGTGCCGCTGCAACAGGTTGGTGGTCGCGAGCGCGAAGCTCGCGAGGCCGAGCGCCACGGCGGCCCATGGCCACCAGCGGCCGCCCGGCCGCCGGGTGCCGAAGACCTCGGCGGCCGCCCGGGCGATGAGCTTGCCGTCGACGCCATGACGGTCTTGCGTGTAGGCGGCGAGCAGCGCGCGGTCGGCGACCACGTTGATCAGCCGCGGAATGCCCCGCGAGCTCGAGTAAAGCCGCCGCACGCCCGACGCCTTGAACACGTCGCTTTGCGCGCCCGCGACGCGCATCCGATGACGGATGTAGGCGGCCGTGTCTTCCTTGCTCAGAGGCTCGAGGTGATAGCGGCCGGTTACACGCTGCGCGATCTGCCGCATCTCCGGGCGGCCGAGCAGGTCGCGTAGCTCCGGCTGCCCGATCAGGATGATCTGCAGCAGCTTCTGCTTCGCCGTTTCGAGGTTGGTCAGCAGACGTACCTGCTCGAGCAGCTCGGGGGAGAGCGTCTGCGCTTCGTCTACGATGAGCACGACGCGCTTGCCGGCTGCGTGTCTCTCGAGCAGATGGGAGTTCAACGCGTCGATCCGTTCTTTGACCGAGTCGGCGCGCGGCGGCGCCGTCCCGAGCTCCTCGCAGATGACCTCGAGGAATTCCCGGGCCGAGAGCTGGGGATTCAGGATTAGCGCGATCTCGGCCTTCTCGGGAAGCTGCTCGAGCAGGCTCCGGATCAGCGTGGTCTTGCCGGTGCCAACCTCGCCGGTGAGCTGAATGAACCCGCCGCTTTCGGAAATGCCGTAGATCAGGTGCGCGAGCGCGTCCGCGTGGCGCGCGCTCATGTAGAGATAGCGCGGATCCGGCGTGATCGAGAAAGGCTTTTCGGTGAGGCCGAAGAATTCGGTATACACGTCCGCGGCTCGCTGACTGTCGTCCTACCCGTTGATCGCCGCTCGGGTCGATCGTTCCCGAGCTAGCGCACGTCGATGGTTACGGGCGCCGACGCAATCGCCGGGTCGAACGGCACGTGCGCGTTGTCGCCGAGCAACAGCCGCAGCTGGTGGCGGCCCGGCGAGAGCGTGATCACGGTCTCCGTTTGTCCGGCGCCGAAGTGCACGTGTTGTGCGTCGCTCGGGATCGGCGCGTCGAGCGGCGGGAGCTCCGCGTCGATCAACAGGTGGTGATGGCCGGTGTCGGGGCGGTCGACGCCTGCTGGCGCAACGCCGACGCCCTTTAAACCGAACTGGATCAGGACCGGGTTGTCGACCGTCGCGCCGTCCTCTGGAGAGACGATGTACGCGACCGCTTCCGCGGGTGCCGGTTTCCGCACGGCCGGCGGCGCGCCGGGCGCCGGCGCGGCGACGGTGCTCGCCGCGGGCTGGGTGGTAGGGGGCGGAGTGGCTTCCTCGCGCCCGCAGGCGGCGAGCACACCGCAAAACAGGATCCATCCGCGCGTCCGCATGCCGGCCTCTCTTACCCGGGTGTCGGGGGACTCTAGCACAGGGCCGGGAGCCCGCAGGGCCGCGGGCCGTGGCCTCCCTCATCCGGCGACCGCCCGGAGGCCGTTTAGGGCGTGCCCGACGGACGGCGCGGGAGATCGCGCGGGTCGAAGTCGTCGACGCCGGTGAGCTCGAGCACCTTGCGATCGAACGCGCGGATCGCCGCGCCTTCCGCCGCGGTGATGAGACCCAAGCGCTCGGCCTCGTCGATTTGGCCGGGAGTGTCGTCGGCCTTGATGTCGCCGGCGCGGTGTGCGTCGAACACGCGGCGCTCGAGCGGCTTGACCTGCTCGGCGACTTCCATCGCCTCTTGGAGCGCCCCGAGCGGATTGCCCGGCTCGCGCGTCGTGTAGGCGCCGGCCGCCAGGCGCTCGCGCGTCTCCGTGGGATTGATCAGAAGCTCCACGATCTGCTGCCCCAGCGCGTCCGACGGCGCCGAGTAGGTTCGGCCGCGCGGGAAGATCAAGAAGCGCAGCACCGCCGCCACCCAGCGATTCGGGAAGTTGCGCAAGAGGCCGTGGAACTGCTCCTGCGTCCGGTACAGGAGCGTCCGGCACGCCCATTCGACGAGCGGCAGATCCGCGGGCGGCTCGCCCTGGTCCCGGTAGTGCTTGAGCACCATCGAGGCGAGATAGAGGTAGCTCAGGATGTCGCCGAGGCGCGCGGAGATCAGCTCGCGGCGCTTGAGCTCGCCGCCGAGCGTGAGCATTGCGGCGTCGGTGATCAGCGCAAACGACGCGCTGTAGCGATTGATGTGCTGGTAGTAACGGCGCGTCGCCCCGGTCTCGGGGACGTCGGTGAAGCGCGCGAGGGTCACGGCTAACACGATCGAGCGCGCCGCGTTCGACATCGTGTAACCCAGGTGCTTGAACAGCAAGCGATCGAACGCCACGAGCCCGCGCTCGCGTTCGGGGTCCTTCGCGGCGTCCATTTCGGCGCGCACGAACGGATGGCAGCGGATCGCCCCCTGGCCGAAGATGATGAGGTTCCGGGTGAGAATGTTCGCGCCTTCGACAGTGATGGCGATCGGTACGGATTCGTAGTTGCGCGCGAGGTAGTTCTTCGGGCCGAGCATGATGCCCTTGCCGCCGTGCACGTCCATCGCGTCGTTCGCGATCTGCCGGCCGAGCTCGGTGTTGTGGTACTTCAAGATCGCCGACGGCACGGCCGGTTTCTCGCCGTTCGCGAGCGCCGTGCACGTTACGCGCGACGCCGCGGTCATGATGTAGACGTTGCCGGCCATCCGCGCGAGCGCCTCGCCGACGCCGTGGAACTTGCCGATCGGCAGGTTGAACTGGCGGCGCAGCCGCGCGTACGCACCGGTGGCGTAGACCGCGGCCATCGCGGCGCCCACGGCGTTGCTCGGCAGCACGATGCTGCGGCCGACGGACAAGAGCTGCACGAGCATGCGCCAGCCTTGGCCGGCCATCTTCGGCCCGCCGATGATCGCGTCGAGCGGCACGAACACGTCGCGCCCGCGCGTCGGGCCGTTCTGAAACGGGATGTTGATCGGGAAGTGGCGGCGGCCGATCTCGATGCCCGGCGTGTTGGTCGGGACCAGCGCGGCTGTGATGCCATAGTCGTCGACGTCGCCGATCAGGTGCTCGGGATCACGAAGCTTGAACGCGAGCCCGAGCACGGTGGCGATCGGCGCGAGCGTGATGTAGCGCTTCTCCCAGTTGAGTCGGATGCCGACGATCTCATTGCCGTCGTACGTGCCGCGGCACACCACGCCGTTGTCGATGAGTGCGGTCGCGTCCGAGCCCACGCGCGGCGAGGTCAACGCGAAGCAGGGCACCTCCTCTCCCGACGCGAGGCCCGGCAGCCAGCGCTGCTTCTGCTCGTCGGTGCCGTAGTGCAGCAGGAGCTCCGCGGGGCCGAGCGAGTTCGGCACGCCGATAGTCGACGACGCCGTCGCGTTGCGCGACGAGATCTTCGTGAGCACCATCGAGCTCGCGAGCGGCGAGAAGCCTAGCCCCCCGTACTCCTTCGGGATGATCATCGCGAAGAATTTCGTCTCCTTGAGGAACCGCCAGACCTCGGGCGGCAGGTCCGCGAGCTCGTGGGTGATCTGCCAGTCGTCGAGCATGCGGCAGAGGTCCTCGCACGGGCCGTCGAGGAACGCTTGCTCCTCGGGAGTGAGCTTGGGGGGCGGCAGGCGCTGGAGCTTGCGCCAGTCGGGCATGCCGGAGAAGAGCTCCCCGTCCCACCAGACGTTGCCCGCTTCGAGCGCGTCCTGCTCGGTCTTCGACATGCTCGGCAGCATTTTTCGGTAGACGCCGATCACGCGGCGCGTGAGGTTGTCGCGCCGCAATGTCTCGACGTTGAGGAACGCGAGCCCGGCGAACAGCACCCACAGTACGGCCTTCCAGAACACGCCGTCGCAGAACACGGAATACGCGAGCAGCAGCGCGCCGAGCGTGATCGTCGCGGTTCGAAGGTCGGTGCGCCGATAGGCGAGCGCCACGCCCGCGCCGAGCAGGAACAGGAGCCACAGCAACGTCACCATTGGTACTCCTCGAGCATCGGGCACTCCTCGAGCATCGGCCGGGCCTCGCGGCGCGAGGCTACGAAGCGATCGTCAGAGCAGGTCGGCGACTCCGGCGCGTTCCTCGCGGAGCTCGGCATCGGTGGCGGCGAGCCTGCCGCGAGCGAACTCGTCGATCTCGAGGCCCTGCACGATCTGGTACTCGCCGCGCACGCAGCGTACGGGGTACGAGTAGACGACGCCCTCGGGGATCCCGTAGCTGCCGTCGGAGGCGACGGCCATACTGACCCAGTCCTCGCGGGGAGTCCCGAGCGCCCAGTCGCGGACGTGATCGATCGCGGCCGAGGCCGCCGACGCTGCGGAAGAGGCGCCCCGCGCCTTGATGATCGCGGCGCCACGTTGCTGCACGGTCGGAATGAACGTCTCGTGGTACCAGTTGAGCGGAACCCGCGACAGCGCGGGCTTGCCGGAGATCGTGGCGTGCGCCAGGTCGGGGAACTGAGTCGCGGAGTGGTTGCCCCAGATGATCGCGCCGCCGACCTCGCCGACGTGGACGCCGGCCTTCGCGGCGAGCTGCGCCTTGGCGCGGTTGTGGTCGAGCCGCGTCATCGCGGTGAAATTGCGGGGGTCCAAGCTCGGCGCGTTCTCGCGAGCGATCAGCGCGTTCGTGTTCGCGGGATTGCCGACGACCAGGACCTTGACGCGCCGGTCGGCGACGTCCGCGAGCGCCTTGCCCTGCGCGGAGAAGATCTGCGCGTTCGCGAGCAGCAGGTCCTTGCGTTCCATGCCGGGGCCGCGCGGCCGGGCGCCGACGAGCAGAGCGTAGTTGATGTCGCGGAAGGCGACGTCGGCCTTGTCGGTGCAAACGATGCCGTGCAGCGTCTCGAACGCGCAGTCGTCGAGCTCCATCGCGACGCCGTTCAACGCGGGGAGCGCCGGCGTGATCTCCAACAGCTGGAGGATGATCGGTTGGTCGGAGCCGAACAGCTGGCCCGATGCGATGCGAAATGCGAGCTGGTAGCCGATCTGCCCTGCGGCGCCGGTGATCGCCACGCGCACCGGCGGTTTGCTCTTCTGCTTCATGCGTCAGGTCTCTGCTCGGGTGGATAGAAAATGCGCCCGCGTCGCGAGCGGCCAGAATCTTAGCACGCGCTTTCGGCGCGGCTTTGGCACGCGTTCTATTCGGGCAGTGACTCCGCGGGCGACTCCGTGTCGCCGGGGCCGGGCTTCGAGAGGCCGTGCTTGCGCAGCAGGCTGCGGAGCTGGTGGTAACTCAGGCCGAGCAACTTCGCCGCGGTAGTCTGCTTGAATTGCGCGCGCTCGAGCGCGCGTCGCAGCACGCTGCACTCGAAATTGGTCACGGCGGAGCGGAAATCCGGCGGCACTTCGTGGTCGTTCGCCGCCGCGACCGGGCGCGGCTCCGCTTCGGCGGCAGTCTCGCGTGGTGGCGGCGGCGCGTACGGCGATGCGAACGGATCGAACAGGATTAGGTTGATGGGCTTGGCCGCGTCGTCGGAGCGGTAGACGCTGCGCTCGACCGCGTTCTTGAGCTCGCGGACGTTGCCCGGCCACGCGTAGCCCAGCAACGCGGCCTTCGCGTCGCTGGTGAATCCCGGGAAGAACGGCCGCTTGAGCTCGCTCGTGACATTGACCCCGAAGTGATACGCGAGCGTGTCAATGTCCTCGGGGCGGGCGCGCAGCGGCGGCACGTGGATCACGTCGAACGCGAGGCGATCGAGCAGGTCCGCCCGGAACCGCCCGATCTCGGCGAGCCGTGGGAGATTTTCGTTGGTCGCGCCGACGATCCGGACGTCCGTCGAAATAGTCTCCGAGCCGCCGACGCGCTGGAACTCGCCGTACTCGATAGCTCTCAAGATCTTTTCCTGCATGCGCGGCGGGATCGTGCCGAGCTCGTCGAGCACGAGCGTGCCGCCGTCCGCTTGCTCGAACCGGCCGATGTGCGTGCGCGTCGCACCGGTGAACGCGCCGGCTTGGTGGCCGAACAGCTCCGTTTCGAGCAGCGTCTCCGTCAGCGCCGCGCAATTGACCTTGACCAGTGGCTGCTCCCAACGCTCCGACAGATAGTGCAGCCGGGAGGCGATCAGCTCCTTGCCGGTACCGCGCTCGCCGATGACCAGCACCGGCTTTATGAGCTTCGCCGCGCGCGAGACGTGCTCGAGCATCGCGAGGAAGGAAGGCGCTTCGCCGATCAGAGCAATGCTTTCAGGGGTCGGGGCCGTCGCGGTTGCCAAAGTCGTCAAACCTTAAGGATTTCGGCGAAATCTTAGCCGATTCGTTCAGCGAAGCACCATAGAATTTTCGGCTTGACAGCGCCCTAACCCCGCGCCGCCCTTGGACTTGCGTGCGCTCGCGAGGGCTTGGCACAGAAACTGCTTTGAGCCGACCAACTATCGACAAAGGACAGGCTGCCATGGGCATCTTCTCGCGCTTCTCAGACATCGTGAACTCGAACATCAACGCGATCCTCGACAAAGCCGAGGACCCGGAAAAGCTGGTTCGCCTGATGATCCAGGAGATGGAGGACACGCTCGTCGAGGTCCGCTCGACCGCGGCGCGCGCCATCGCCGACAAGAAGGAAATCTCGCGTACCTTGAACAACCTCGACCAGGAAGGCCGCGATTGGCAGGCCAAGGCCGAGCTCGCGCTCGACAAGGAGCGCGACGACCTCGCCAAGGCGGCGCTCGCCGAGAAGGCTCGCGTAATGACCTCGGCCGAAGGTCTGCGCACCCAGCAGAAGGGGATCGGCGACGGCCTCGAGAAGCTCAACGACGACATCGTGCGGCTCGAGGAAAAGCTCCTCGACGCGAAGACCCGCCAGCAAGCCATCTTCGCCCGCCACCAGACCGCGAGCCGCCGGCTCGAGGTCCGCAAGCGTCTGCACAGCTACAAGATCGACGATGCGTTGATTCGCTTCGACCAGTTCGAGCGCCGCATCGACGACCTCGAAGCGCACGCCGACTCGTACGACCTGGGCGGCAAGAAGGATCTGAAGACCGAGTTCGCCGAGCTCGAGACGGAGGACGAGGTCGCGAAGGAGCTTCGCGAGCTCAAGTCGAAGCGGGCGGGCCAGAAGCGCAGCACTAACGAACCGGTGTAGGTCCCATGCCCTTCACCGTCGCGGCGTTCGTCCTCACCGTCCTCTGCGTGACGATCATCCTGCCGATCGTGATAGTCATGCACTACATGACGAAGTGGAAAGCGACCAAGGGATTGTCCAACGACGAGCAGCGATTGCTCGAGGATCTCTGGCGGGACACGCAAGCGATGCAAAGCCGGGTGAACGCGCTGGAGACGATCTTGGATGGCGAGGTCCCTGATTGGAGGAAGAAGTCATGAAGGGCAACGACGGGGTCGGGTCGAAGAACCGCCTCTATCGCAACCGGCGCAAGGGATTCGTCTTCGGAGTCTGCGCGGGGATCGCCGACCACTTCGCCTTCGACGCGACCGTCGTGCGGGTGCTGACGGTGTTGTCGACGTTCGCGTTCCCGCTCGTCTGGATCGGCTACATCGTGCTCGGGTTCATCTTGCCGGTGAAGCCGTACGAGGGGCCGGAGCCCGAGCAGGTCGACCCGGTGCAGCGCCAGGTTCGAGCGGATCCGCACGACATGCTGTCGAGCGTGCGTCACCGTGCGCGTGACCTCGACGCCCGGCTGCAACGCCTGGAGAAATACGTGACGTCGAATCGCTTCAAATTGGATCAGGAGTTTCAACGCTTGCGCGACTAGCCCAACCGCGCGCAGGTAAAAGCCGCGGTCCGGGGAGGGACCATCGATGAATCCGTTTGAATTTGCTTTCGCGGTCGTGTTTCTCGTCCTGGTGTACAAGGTGATCAGCCGTGTGCTGCAGAACAAGGCGATGCGCCCCGTCGACCAGGCGCCGGAAGTGAACGCGGATCTCGCGCGCCAGATCGTCGACCTCGAGGAACGCGTGCGCGTGCTCGAGCGGATCGTCACCGACGATCGCTCCGACCTCAAGAGACAGTTCAGGGAGCTGGGCAGCTGAGCGGCCGCAGCGGAGCTACCTGGCCGTCGGCGGCGGGTTCGCGCCTTTGAAGGCCCTGACCTGTTCGTTGAATGCCGCGGCGACCGAGTCCATCTCCGTGATCGCAGTGTCGTGGCGCTTGTCCATCAACACCTTGTACTCCGCGGGCGCGTCACCGCCCTTCGCGGTGGCTTCTTCGTCGACGCACGCGAGGTAGTCGTTCATGGCGGCGATATAGGCCTTCACCTCGCCCTGCGCGCCGACCATCTGATCGTTCGTCGAAGTCTTGCCGTCGGGAATCGTGGGTATCTTCGGGGTTTCGCAGGCGGTGGCAGCGAAACTCAAGCAACTCGCAATCCCCACCACCACGCAAGACGTCCACGTTCTCATCTCTTCACCCCGTTATAGTCGAAGGTTTGGCGCGCCGCGCAATATAACCCAGCGCCCGCGCGGCCGTCACCGGGGAGCGGTGATGCACGATTCGCCCGCTCCTCATGCAAACAACGCACGGTACTTACCGCTGCCCTCGTTCTCTGCGATCAACAGAGCGCAGAACTCGTCGGCTGTGACCGGATCGCCGAACAGGTGCCCCTGCGCATAGTCGCATTCGTGCTTGCGCAGGAACTCGAGCTGCTGCTCGTTTTCGACGCCCTCCGCCACGACGTCGAGCTGCAGGCTGTGCGCCATCTGGATGATCGCGTCCACGATCGCGGCGTCGTCGCGGTCGATCGCGACGTCGCGGACGAACGACCGGTCGATCTTGAGCGTATTGATCGGGAACTGCTGCAGCGCCGACAGGGACGAGTAGCCCGTGCCGAAGTCGTCGATGGCGAGATGCAGGCCCATGCCGTACAGCGCGTCCAAGATCCGGATCGTCCGCTCCGGGTCCTCCATCAGCGTGGTCTCCGTGATCTCGAGCTCCAACGAGGTCGGCGACACGCCGTGCGAGCGGAAGGTCTCGCGCACCTGATCGAGGAAGCGCCGCTGCCGGAGCTGCCGTAACGACAGGTTCAGAGAGACGCGGCATGGCGACGGCACCGATCTCTGCCAGATGCGATAGTCGGCGCAGACGCGGTTCATGACCCAGTCGCCGAGCTGGAGTATCAGGTTGGTCTCCTCGGCGAGCGGCACGAAGTCGGACGGCAGCACGATGCCGCGCTCGGGGAGGTCCCAACGCAACAGCGCTTCGGCCCCTTCGAGTCGCCCCGTGCTCAGCCGGTACTTGGGCTGATAGTGCAGCCTCAGCTCGTCGCGCTCGAGCGCGCGGCGCAGCTTGCTCTTCAACATCAGCCGCTCGACCGCGGCCGTGTTCATGTCGGTGGAGTAGAACTCGGCGCAATTGCCCCCGGCCTTCTTCGCCTGATACAGCGCCGCGTCCGCGTTGCGGATCAGGTCGATGACGTTGTCGCCGTCCCGCGGGTATACGGCGATGCCCATGCTGGTCGTGAGAAAGATCTCCTCCCCGTGCACCTGAAACGGCTTGCCGGTGGCCTGCAGCAGGCGCGGCGCGATCTCGGCTAGGCTCTGGAGCATCGTTTCCACGCGGTCGAAGCCCGCGAGCAGCACCGCGAACTCGTCGCCTGCGAGCCGCCCGGCGTGCGCGGTGTCCGGGAGCTCCGCGAGCACGCGGCGTGCGAAGATCTCGAGGCTCGTGTCACCCGCCGCGTGGCCGAACGTATCGTTGATGTCCTTGAAGCGGTCGACGTCGAGATAAACGATCGCGAGATATTGCTGCGTGCGGCGCGCCCGCGCGATGCCCTGCTGGAGCAGATGTTGAAACTGCATGCGGTTCGCGATCTTCGTGAGCGGGTCGGTCCGCGCGAGATAGCGGATCCGTTGCTCGACGCGTTTGCGCTCGTCGATGTTGTGGGCCGCGTAGACCCGGCCTTCCACGTCGTTGCCCCGTCCCAGGATGTGCGAGACCGTATACGAGATGCTCGAGGTCGAGCCGTCCTGCCGGAGTACGGTTCCTTCGCGCGGTCGCGCGGTGCCGCCGACCGCCTGCCGCCGGTCGTTCGAGACGATGAGATCGTCGGCGCGCCGGCCGACGAGCTCCGCTTCGGCAATGCCGTACAGCTCGCTCGCGGCCGCGTTGGCGCGCTCGATCTTGCCTTCGGGGTCGGTGATCAGCAGCGCTTCGCCCATTCCCGCGAGGAGCCGGTCGAGATAGTCGCGCGAGATCGTGCTCGAGCGCAGGCTGGTGCGCATGGACTCGACCGCCGTGCCGAGCTCGTGCAGCTCGCTTGCGTCGCCGAGATCGAGAGTCGTCGCAAAGTTGCCCCGAGCGGCGCCCGTGAGCGCCGCGGCCACCGAGCGCAGCGGCTTCGCGAAGCTGTCGACGAGCATCGCGATAAGCCCGAGCGCGGCGCCCGCGGCCACCGCAAGGTCGGCGAGGAGCAACCACCCGAGCCCGCGATTGCCCACGGCGCCCGACGAGTGCAGGTAGAGCAGGAGGCCGGCCACCGCGAGCGCCGCGACGGCGACGGCCGCCATCGCCGCGAGATAGCGGCGCTTCAGCCCGGAGATCGCGGATGACTTGATGATTGAAAGAGGGAACATCGGCAGAGAGACCAAGTCCGTTTGCTATATTTGTTGTTGTTACGGCGGCTCAAGGATCGGGTCGAGCAGAGCACATTCCGGCCGCCTTGCCCAGTCGGATGCAACAGAATTCGGCAAGCTCGTACCGAGCGCGACCCTCGGTTGTCCGACGACACAGTCTATTACGATGCATCATACCCCGCACCCCGTCGGGGGGTTTCGCGCCCCTCTCGGCTTGCGCCACAGGCACGTTCAGTCACTCCTTGCGGGGGGGCCGTTTCGCGGCCGCGCGTTGCGGCGCCTGGCCGCCGGCCTGCTCGGCGCTGCGCGCCGCGAGATCGTCGACTGCGGCGACGGGGTGCGGCTGCTCGGGTTCAGCAGTACCCGGTCGAGCCCGAGCCGCGGGCTCGCCATTCTGCTGCACGGTTGGGAGGGCAGCGCCGACGCGAGCTATGTCCTGTCGGTGGGAGGCCGGCTGTTCGACGCGGGCTTCGAGGTATTCAGGCTCAACCTTCGCGATCATGGCGAGAGCTATGACCTGAACCGCGAGCTGTTCCACTCGTGCCGGATCGACGAGGTCGTGGCCGCGACGCGGCGCATCCTGGCCCTCCACCCGGCGGACCGCACGTTCCTCATCGGCCACTCGCTCGGCGGCAACTTCGCGCTGCGAGTCGCGGCGCGCGCGCCCGCGGCGGGCTTCCAGCTCACGAAGGCCGTGGCGATCTGCCCGGTGTTGCGGCCGCATAGCACGATGCGCGCGCTCGAGGAGGGGCTGTGGATCTATCGCGACTACTTTCTGCGCCGCTGGCGCCGCTCTCTGCTCGCGAAAGCCGCGTGTTTCCCCGACCTCTACGATTTCGGCGACCTGCGGCGCTTCCCCACGCTGACCGCGACCACCGACTTTTTCGTGAAGCACTACACCGGCTTCGCCGATCTCGACGCGTACCTGTCCGGTTACGCGATCACGGGCGCCGCGCTGGGGGGTCTCACCGTCCCGGCGCGGCTGATCGCGTCCTCCGACGATCCCGTGATTCCGATTGCCGATCTCCGCGACGTGGCGACGAGCGCCGCGCTGCGGATCAGCGTCTTCCCCCACGGCGGACACTGCGCGTTTCTCGAGGACTATCGTTTGCGCAGCTGGACCGATCGGGCCGTGCTAGCCGAGCTCGAAGAGGCTTGAGCGCGGATTCGACGACTGCGGTGCGCCGAGCTCCGCGCTCGAACCCGTGATCGAACCCGTGATCGACCCCGTGATCGACCGATAGCGGCGCTCCCACCTCGCGCGGCTAGGCCGGGCTCGCGTCGGGGTTGCGCTTCTCCTGGAACTTGGTCGGCACGGTGCCGCTCGTGACCTTGATCTCGCCTTCGATGACCGCGCCTTCGGCAACCGCAATCGAGTTGCCGGACAGGCTGCCCGCCACGCGCGCCGTGCCCGTGATCTCGACGCGCTGCCGCGCCATCACGTCGCCTTCGACGACGCCCGCGACGACGATGTCCGTGGCCTTGATCGTGCCCTTCCAACGGCCGCCGTCGGCGAGCGTCACTGGGCCGTCGATATCGCAGTCGCCCTCGACCGTTCCACAGAACACGTAGGCCCCTTGTCCGCTGATCGAGCCGACGATCTTCGTCGAAGGTGCGATGTAGGTCGTGGGGCCCGAGGTCGAGTCTTGAATGCGCCGTTTGAACATGAAGGTCTCCGCAAGGATGGCCAAAGGTAGCCGAGCCGGTGCCGCCGCGCGAGAACGAGCTTCACGCGGCGGCCAATCGCCGTGCCGCGGCAACTATTGACCGCTTATGTCAGGGCGACGCGGTTCACGGTCGGCCCGCCGGGGCCCACCGCGCCTCGGGCGGCCTGCCTTGGCACGCTCGTTGCTTGAGTGCGCGCAGGCTTGGAAGGCAGGAACGGTCCCATGGACGGCAACGTCGAGATCATTGCGCTCGTGCTCGGGGAACCGAACGAGCGTTGGCACGCCAACCAGCTCGGCGAGGGCGCGCAGCGCCTGGTCCGCCGTTCCGACGGCCGCGTGATGCTCGAACCCGTGGAGTCGCTCGAGGAGTTCGAGCGCACGGTCCGCACGACGGGCTGCTGCCGGCGCGGCAAGGCGATTCGCGACCCCGACACCCAGGAAATCATCGGCTACGAGATGGAGCAGGTGCCGATGCTGCGCGCGGCGGCAGAGCCCGATCGGCCGCGGCGGCGTCAGTAGCCGTAGCCCAAGTTCTTCACGTCGACGACGAAGCCGTTCTCGAGCCGCACCTGCCGCATCAGCTGGTATGGACCGAAGTTGTAGGTCCAGTCCTCGACCACGATCTCCTCGACGAATCCCCGGGACGCGTAGATTCGGCCGCCGTCCGTGGTGAACGCCCGCTGCGCGAGCCGCGACTGCACGGTGACGGGGTCTCCGCAGAACTGCAAAAGCTTCGATACGTGATCGCCGCGGGAGACGATCCGGTTGCCGCAACGGAACGCATGCGCGGGCGCGGCCGCCAACAGCAGTGCGGCCAGTGCGATTGCGCCGATCTTGCGGCGGTCGAGGGTCCTCATGATCGCGACGCCTTGTTTTGTTTCCCCAGTCGGTAGGCCTTTGGGACGACGGTAGCGCGCGCCCATGAACGTACGCTGAATCGCTGCCGGCGGCAATCGCCGGCCTATAATGCGAGTCCTTTCGCCGGACGCACGCAAGCTTGGCCACCAACGAAAAGACGACCGGAGCCGACGACGGAGCGTTCGCGGCGCGCCTCCACTGGCTCGAGGCGCCGGGTAATTCGCGGTTGCTGCGCGGCGGGTTACGCGGCGTGGAGAAGGAGAGCCTGCGCGTCGGGGCGGACGGCATGCTGTCGCATCGGCCGCATCCGCGAGCTTGGGGCGCCGCGCTCACCCATCCCTACCTGACTACCGACTACTCGGAGTCGCTGCCCGAGTTCGTTACGCCCCCCCAGGGCAGCAACTGGGAGACGCTGCAGTTCCTCTGCGACCTGCATGTCTTCGCTCACCGGCACCTCGACAGCGAGCTGCTGTGGCCGGCGAGCATGCCGTGCGTGCTGAACGGCAACGACGAGATTCCGATCGCCGACTACGGGACGTCGAACCCCGGCCTCATCAAGACCGTGTATCGGCGCGGGCTCGGTTTCCGCTACGGGCGGTCGATGCAGGCCATCGCCGGCGTGCACTTCAACTACTCGTTGCCGGGCGACTTCTGGCCGGCGTACCGCGACCGCGAGCGCTCGCTCGAGCCCGCGCAGGACTTTCGCTCCGAGCGCTTCCTCGGCCTCGTGCGCAACTATCGGCGCTGCGCGTGGCTCGTCACGTACCTCTTCGGCGCGTCGCCGGCACTCGGCAAGTCGTTCCGGCCTGAAGGTCACGAGCTTTTGACCGAGCTCGACGCCGCGACGTGGTACTCGCCGTTCGCGACGTCGTTGCGGATGAGCGACTTGGGTTACCGCAACCAGACCCAGGGCCGGCTCGCGATCTCCGCCAACTCTCTCGCGGAGTATGTGGGCGGCCTCACCGCCGCGATGACCACCGTCGAGCCGCGCTACGCGGCGATCGGCGTCGTGGTGGACGGTGAGTACCGCCAGCTCAACGCGAATTTGTTGCAGATCGAGAACGAGTATTACAGCTCGATCCGCCCGAAGCCGAGCAAGGCGAGCTCGAGCCGCCCCGCGGCCGCGCTGCGCACCCACGGCATCGAGTACGTCGAGGTGCGGACCCTCGACCTGAGCCCCCGCGACCCCGTGGGCATCAACCAGAACCAGCTGCGGTTCATCGAGACGCTCCTGCTCTTCTGTCTGCTGGCCGACAGCCCCCCGATCGACCCCGCGGAGCAGGCGGAAATCGATTCGCGCGACTTGACCGTCGCTCGCGACGGCCGCCGGCCGAGCCGCACGATCGTGCTCGGCGGAAAGGAGCGCCCGCTCGCGGACGCCGGCCTCGCGATCGTGGCGCGTCTCGACCGCATTGCCGCGTTGCTCGACACTGACCGCGAAGGCTACGTCGCGGCGCTGGAGCTCGCGCGCGAGGCGCTGCGCGAGCCCGAGCGCACGCCCGCTGCCGGCCTGCTGCGGGACTTGACGGCGGAACGCGCCACGTTCTTCGAGTACGGACTGGCGCTCGCCCGTGATCACGCCGAGTACTTCGCCAAGCTCCCCCTGGCGCCCGCTCGCGAGCGTGCTCTAAACGAGACCGCGGCCCGGTCGCTGGCCGAGGCCGCGGCCATGGAACGCTCGCAGACGCCGCCGTTCGAGGAGTACCTCCGCGACTATTTGGCGGCCATATGACTCTCCATCCCAACGGGGGAGCTTGAGGTCGGCATTCTGTGAATCGGTTAACCGCGCGGCGAGCGGCTGGCCTCGATACTCCCGGCTTCGCGCATAGGGCACGATCATGAGAACAGCCTTCTTCATCGCGGTCTTGCTCGGGTTCAGCGGCGTGCTTGCGGCCGCCCACTTCGTGCCGTGGATGGGGCATACGCGCTTGCCGTCGCAGACCGAGGTCATCGCGAGCGGCGGCCGCGCCGAGCAATTCCTCATCAGGCTGCCCGTCGACCGGATCGCCGCTACCGGCGCGGGGGCGAGCCCGCTGCGAGCGACGCCGGCGGCCGCGGGCATCGCGCTGCCCTCCGAGCTCACCGCTCAGCCGCTGCTCGTCGAGCACTTCAAGGTTCGCGATTCGGCCGGCAACGTGATCGGCCTCGCGGCGCGGCATTGGAGCTCGGATGCCCACGGTGTCGGCACGGCCTGGTCGGTTCTGATCCCGAGCCGCGGCGCGCTGCTGCTCACGGCGCCCGGTGAGGCGAAGGCCGCGCTCGACGGTGCGCTGCAAAAGGCCGGCTACCGTCCGGGCAGCGCATGGAGCGGTACGTCGGCCGCGCCGGCCGTGGCCGTGGAGCTCACGCCGCGCGACGGTGGCGAAGTCGCCGCCGGCAGCGACGAGTTCGAAAAGCTCGACGGCAACTACAAGGAAGTCTGGAAGGTCACGGGCGTGAGCGAAACCGGTGAGTTGCGCGGCACGATCGAGCTCAACACGGTTACGCGGCGCGGCTCATGAAATACCTCTTCGCTATGATCGTCGGACTGCTGCTCGGCGCCGCCGCGGCCGGTGGCGTGCTCTACTACAACCCGCTCACGGAGTCGTCCGGGCCCGAGCCGGCGGCCGCCGACCGCGCGCTGCACTACGACCTTCCCGCGCAGGTGCTCGGCGTCTCGCTCGGCGAGCGCGCGTTGTTGCCTACGCTCGGGTCGCGCGACACCGCGCTCTGGGAAGACACGATCGACCGAACGGCGCTTCTGGGGCTCGTCTTGCAGGACGATGCGAACCGGCCGGCCGCGGTCGCGAGCCGCTTGCTCGCCGGCTCGGCCCGCACGGACCTGTTGCTGCGTGGCGTGGTGTTGAGCGACTACTGGCTGCTCACCATTCCCGACGAGGGCACGCTGTTCGTGCGCGTCGACACCAACGTCTGGCCGTTCCTCAAGCAGACGCTGCTGCCGGTCTGGTTCTTCGACCGGCCATGGCAGGGCCCGGTCGAGTATCGGCCGACCGCCGGCCCGGGCGCGCAGAACACGGCGATCGTGATCGGCGCCACCGGCCGGTTCAGTGGCGTCGAGGGCAGCGCGGTGGAGCGCTACCGCGTGACCACTCTCAACCGTGCGGCCAACAAGGCCGAGGGAGTGGGCGAGCTGCACCTGCACTTCTTCGAGCCGCAAGTCACCGCGGAGCAGCCGACGCCGGGCGACGGTTAGACCGCGCGCGCCGCGAGGTCGATCGTCGGATCGCTGATCTCCGCCGCTGTCACGGCCGCGCCGGCGGCCACCAGCTTCTTGCCGTTCATGAAATCGTGCGGGCTGTTGACCGCGTCGACGGCGATCACCCTGCCGCCTGCGAGGTAGTAAGCGGCGAAGCTGTGCGACGTCGCACCGGGGCGGATCGCGACCTCGTCGTAGCCCGTCGACAGGCCGGCGATCTGCAGTTTCAGGTCGTACTGATCCGACCAGAACCACGGCACCTCCGAGTACGTCGTCGGCGCACCGAGCATTCCGGAGGCAGCCACCTTCGCCTGGTGGATCGCGTTCGGCACCGACTCGAGGCGCACGCGCCGCCCGAGCGTGCCGAGCGGCTGGTTGGTGCAGTCGCCCGCCGCGAACACGTGCTCGTCGGCGGTGCGGGCGTGCGCGTCGACGACGATGCCGTTGTCGCAGGCCAGGCCCGCGGCGTGCGCGACCGCGATGTTCGGCACGACCCCGATGCCGACGATCGCGACGTCGCAATCGAGCCGCCGGCCGTCGGCGAGCTCGACGGCGCTCACGCCGCCGGTGCCGTGAAACGCTCGCACCGCCGCGCCGTAGTTGAGCGCGACGCCGTGCTCGCGGTGCCGACGGTCGTAGAACTCGGAGACCTGCGGCGCCACCGTTCGAGCCATCGCGCGCTCGAGTGCTTCGACGACGGTCACGGCGAAGCCGCGTTGCGCGACGACCGCCGCGACCTCGAGGCCGATGTAGCCCGCGCCCACGAGCAGCACGCGCGCGTTCGGCGCGAGCCGCGCGGCGATCGCGTCGACGTCGGCGATGGTCCGCAAGTAGTGCACGCCGGGGAGGTCGGCGCCCGGGATGACGAGCGTGCGGACGGCGCTGCCGGTGGCGAGCAGGAGGCGGTCGTAGGCCAGCGTGCGGCCGTCGTCGAGCCGGACGATGTGCCCCGCGAGGTCGAGCTCCGTCGCGCGGCGGCCAAGCTCGAGCGTTACGCCCTTCTCCGCGTAAAACGCGGCGTGCCGCAAGAACAGGCGTTCTCGCGGCAGCTCACCCGCGAGGTATTTCTTCGAGAGCGGCGGTCGTTGGTACGGCAGATGCGGCTCGTCGCCGATCAACGTGAGGTTGCCGGCGAAGCCCTGTTGCCGCAGCGTCTGTACCGCCTGCGAGGCGGCCTGGCCGCCGCCCACGATCACGAAGTGCTTGCTCATCGAGGTGTATATTCCGGGCGCGCAGCGAAAATTCCAACAACGAGGCGGAGCATGGCCCGCGCAATTCGATTCGAGCGGTTCGGTGGCCCGGAGGTTTTACAGTACGTCGACGTCGCCGTGCCGGAGCCCGGGGCTGGTCAGGCCCGCGTCGTGCATTCGGCCGTCGGCGTGAACTTCATCGACATCTACCACCGCACCGGCCTGTACCCGCTGACGCTGCCGAGCGGCATCGGCGGCGAGGCGGCGGGGATTGTCGCCGCGACGGGGCCCGGAGTCACGCACGTGCGGGCCGGCGACCGGGTCGCCTACACGGCGCACGCGCCGCTCGGCGCCTACTCGACCGAGCGCGTGCTCGACGCGCGCTGGCTCGTGCGTTTGCCACCGGGCATCCCCGACGAGACGGGCGCCGCGATGATGCTCAAGGGACTGACGGCCTGGTACCTGCTTCACCGTAGCTTCGAGGTGTCGGCAGGCGACTGGATCGTGCTGTACGCCGCGGCGGGTGGTGTCGGCTCGATCGCCGCGCAATGGGGGCGGCATCTTAAGGCGCGTGTGATCGGCATCGTCGGCAGCGCGGCGAAGCGCGAGGTCGCGCTCGCGAACGGCTGTGAGCACGTCCTGCTCGCGGGCGAGCCGATCCCGGCGCGGGTCCGCGAGCTCACGGGCGGCGTGGGCGTTCCCGTCGTCTACGACTCGGTGGGGCGCGACACGTTTCTGCAGTCGCTCGACTGCTTGCGGCCGCACGGCGTGCTCGTGAGCTTCGGCAACTCGTCGGGCAAGGTGGAGCCGTTCTCCCTGCTCGAGCTCATGCGGCGTGGCTCGCTGTACGTCACGCGGCCCACGCTGATCGACTTCATTCGCGTGCGCGAGGATTTGGAAGCGGGCAGCCGTGCGTTGCTCGAGCTCGTCGAGAGCAGCGCGATCAAGATCGGGATCGGGCAACGCTACGAGCTCCGCGACGCGGCGCAGGCGCATCTCGACCTCGAGGCGCGGAACACGACCGGATCGAGCATTTTGCTTCCCTGACCGGCGCGCATTTCCGTCGATTACCCGCAGAAACTCGGGTCGCGCGCCGCGGCGCGGCTCGCTAGCGTAGTGGACGTCAGGACGTCATGGAGGACGCCGTGCCGACGCAACGCCACGAGGCGCGCTTCTCGGAGCCGCTCACCGCCGTATTCTCCGCAATGATCGACGTGGTCGCGCGTGGCCGCTGGGGTGGCGGCGCGATCGTCGCGGGCACGCCGCCGCCGCGCGCAGGGTGCCAGTACGCGCAACAGCGCGGCAAGGTATTCCGCCGCGGCAAGGTGCTCGAATGCCTGCGACCGGTGTCGCTCACGGTGCAGGAAACGCTGCTCGATCCGCCCTGCTGCGTGAAGCTCCGGCTGCATTGGCGCATCGAGCCGCTCGAGACCGGCTCGTGCGTGCTGCTCGACGCGCGGTTCTCGCTGAACGGCGCCGCGTCGCTGCGACGCCGACACTGGTGCGGGCGAATCGAGGGCCACTGCGAGCGCATGCTCGGCCACGTGCGCCGCCTTGCCGCCGCCGAGCCCGCGCGCGCCGCGCGCCGCACGGAGCAGAGCGCCGACCCGCGGGAGCTCGCGCTGCGCCGCATGTTCGCGCTGCATTGAATGTGTGAATTCGATTCACGTAGAAACGTGAAGCCGCGCGCAGAAGGCCGAAACGTGGTTACTATACTCAGAGCAACGGCACGTCTGCCGTTCTGGTAGCGCGCTGCCGAGCAGAGGGAGACGCGCTTGCGCACGAAATCGGAGCGGATTCACAGGGTCGCCAGCCTCAAAGAGTTCTTTCGCGACTCGGTTGCGGAGGCGATGGAGAAGCACCGCGTCGCGGCCGACGACCACACCTCGCACTACGTGGTGAACCTGCTCACGCTGTTCGCGCGCTCCGAGCAGGCCTACGCGGCCGACAATCCGGGAGCGCGGTTTCAACCTCTCGCGCTGCTCCTCGCCGACGCCGCGGCCAACGCCGATCCGCGCGAGCGTGATCTCGGCCTGCAACGCGTCGGCGACATCGCCTTGTTCGTCGCGGGCTTTTTCGGCGACGGGTTCGTGCGCAAGCCCGTGGACGTCGACTACTACATCGATGTGGGCGGCGCCGCGTATCAGTCGCTGTCGGCGAACGTGCGGGGCACCGCCCGCGGCCGTGCATTCGGCGGCGTGTTCGCGGAGCTCGGGGCGAAGTTTCGCGACTTCGTCGACGTGCTGGCCGAGGTCCGCGATTCCGGAAAGTCCGTCGACGATCTCGACTTGCTGCGCCTCTACGAGCTCTGGCTTCGCACGCGCAGCGGCCGCGCCGCCCGCATCTTGCGCGACCGCGGCATCGAGCCTGCGGCGTCGCTCGACCCCGCCACTCGCCACTGATCGCATGTTGCTTGGCAATCTGCAGGCGCTGATCAGCGACTTCTACGCGCTCGAGCTGCCGTATTGCGTCGACGACTTCCTGACCACCGACGCGCATCTCGCGCAAGCGCTCGACGGCGGCGGCCGGCAGGTCGACGAGAAGCTCCTCATCGCCGAGGCCGACGGTGAGGCCGAGGTCTGCTTGTACTTGGAGGAGCGCCTGCTCGAGCGGCTCGCGAGCAATGACCCGTTGCAACGTCTCGACGCCGACAACCTCGAGGACTTCTGGACCGCGTTCGAGGGTGTGAGCCACTTCACCTACTACGCGTGGAACGCGCAGCGGGAGAAGACCGTGACCCTGCTCGAGATGGAGCTCCAGGCCGAGGTCGATAAGTTCGTCGCCACGACCCTGCTCTTGCTACGCCAAGGTAGTCCCGACGCGCGGCGGCTGCACCACTGGTTGTTCGAGCTGCCGCAGCTCGATCGGCGCCTCGACGGCGACGAGCTCGACCGCTATCGCGACGCCAACCGCTATGCGGCCAAGTACTGCCGCCGGCTCGCGGCCGCGCGCGAGCGCAGCCCCGAGCACGAGCCGGTGCAGTCCGAGCTGCGCCGCTTCTACCGCCTCTCGCAGACCTCGAAGATCGAGCACATCGACGCCGAAAAATAGGGTAGGAGGATTAGGGTCAGACCCCGGGGCCAGAGCAACGGCTCTGGCCCCGGGGTCTGACCCTAATCCTCCTGTCCCTATTTTTCGGCTCCGCCGCCGAGGAAGAGACGGTAAGCCGGGTTGTCGGTCTCGTCCCAGTGCGCGTAGCCGAGCGTCGCGAGATGCTCGGCGAAGCGCGCGCGGTCAGGCGGCGCGACCTGCACGCCGGCGAGCACACGTCCGTAGTCCGAGCCGTGATTGCGATAGTGGAACAGACTGATGTTCCAGCGTTCGCCGATCGCCCGCAGGAACGCGAGCAGAGCGCCTGGCCGCTCGGGAAACTCGAACCGATACAGCAGCTCGTCGGCGAGGCCCGGCACCTGTCCGCCCACCATGTGCCGCACGTGTAGCTTCGCGAGCTCGTTGCCGGACAGGTCGAGGACGGAATAGCCGCGGCCGCGCAGCGTCGCGAGGATCTCGTCGGCTTCCGGCAGTCCTCGCTGCAGCGATACGCCCACGAAAATTCGCGCGTTCTCAGCGGGGGCGTAGCGATAGTTGAACTCCGTGATATTGCGCGCGCCTAGCGCCTGACAGAACGCGAGGAACGCGCCGGGCCGCTCCGGGATCTCCGCGGCGATCAGGGCCTCGCGGTGCTCGCCGATCTCGGCGCGCTCGGTGACGTGCCGCAGGCGTCCGAAGTTCATGTTGGCGCCGCTGTTGATCGCGACCAGCGCGCGGTCCCGGCCCGGATGCTGCTCCACGTACCGCTTCAGTCCCGCGACGGCGAGCGCGCCGGCGGGCTCGAGGATCACCCTGCTGTCCTCGAAGACGTCCTTGATCGCGGCGCAGATCTCGTCCGTGCTCACGAGGATCACGTCGTGCACGACCTCGCGCGCGAGCGCGAACGTCTCGTCCCCCACGCGCCGGACGGCCACGCCGTCGGCGAAGGTGCCGACGCGCTCGAGCGTCACGGGCCCGCCGCGGCGTAGGGCCTCGTGCATGCTCGCCGACTCGAGCGGCTCCACGCCGATGACGGCGACGTTCGGCTGGCGGTGCTTCAAGTACGCGCCGATGCCGCTGATGAGCCCGCCGCCGCCGATCGGCACGAACACCGCGGCCGGCGCTCGGGACCACTGGCGCTCGAGCTCGACGGCGATCGTGCCCTGGCCGGCGATCACGTCGGCGTCGTCGAACGGATGCACGAACGTCAAGCGCCGCTTCGCGGCGAGCTCCAGGGCGTGCCGGTTCGCGTCGTCGTAGGTCGCGCCTTCGAGGATCACTTCGCCGCCCAATGCCGCGACGGCCTCGACCTTGATCGACGCCGTCGTTCGCGGCATCACGATGACGGCGCCGAGGCCATAGCGGCGTGCCGCGAGCGCGACGCCTTGAGCGTGATTACCGGCCGAGCTGCAGATCACGCCTTTGCGCAGCGCCGCCGCCGACAGCTGCGCGATCTTGTTGTACGCGCCGCGCAGCTTGAAGGAGAACACGGGCTGCAGGTCCTCGCGCTTGAGCAGCACGTCGTTGCCGAGGCGTGCCGAGAGGCGCGGCGCGTGGTCGAGCGGCGACTCGATCGCGACGTCGTACACGCGCGCTTCGAGGATCTTCGGCACGTAGCGCGCCGACACCGGGCCTGGCTTCGCGGGGGCATCCATTCGCAGATGATGCGCGTGACGCTCTGCGCTGCCTATTCGGTCCTACTCGGGGGGGCGCCGGCGTCTGAAGGCGGGCGCGCGACGGGCGCGTCAGCCGGCGGGCGGCTTCAGCAGGTCGGACATACGGCGCGTCATCTGGTCGTATTGGAACGCCGCGATCTTGTAGCGCCAGCCGGCCGTGCGTTTGTTGATCTGCTCGACCTCGGCGGCACGCTCGGCGGCGCTCGCCGCAGGCGCGGCGGCGGCCGCCGGCTCGGCCGCGGGCGGGTTCGCCTCCGGAGGCAGGTTCGGATCCGCCGCCGGGGCCGGTGTTCCGGCGGCCGGCGCGAACCGCGCGGCCTGGTCCGCGTCGAAGCGTGCCGCGACGGTGATCCAAGCGCTGTCGTCCTGCTTCGTGCCCGTGACGTCGAGGATGAGCCCGTCGAAGGTCCGGAACTCGACACGGATGGGTTTGCCGGCGGCGGCCAGCGTGTCGGCTGGTGCCGGCTTGTCGGCTGACGCCGGCTTGTCGGCTGACGCCGCCGCCGGGGGGGCCGGCTGCACGTCTTCCAAATTGAGCTCGCGCAGCGCGTTGGCCGAGACGTTGGCGACGCCGGGATAGAGGAGCTCGCGGCCCTTCGGCACGCCCGCAACGTCGTAGTTCTGGAGCCTGGCAGTGGGCTTCGAGATCGTGATCGTCTCGCCGTCCGGGTGCTTGATCGTGACCTGCTGCACGCGCTCGCTGTTGACGTCGATGATCGTCGGCGCGAGCCACTGGCCTGTGCCGTGCGGGAAGTTGGGGTCGTGATCGAGCAGATAGCTCTGTTCATCGCCCGCGCGGCGCGCATAGCGGTACTTGCTGCCCTGGGCGTCGCCCAAGATCACGGTCGGCAGCGCCTTGCCCGCGGCCGTGAACGACACCGCGATGCCGGTCGCGGTCGGCGCCGAGACGTCGACGACGCCGAGCCGGTCGTAGAGCTCGGGTGTCGCGGTCTTCTGCTCGAGGATCTTGGCTTCCGCGAGTGCGCGCAGTTGCTGCCGCAGCTTCGCGACGTCGGCCGGGTAGTTGTTCTTCTCGACGACCACCCACGCGCCGTCGCGGCGCTCGAGCGTCGCGACCGCCTCGTTGCCGGCCTTCACGAGCGCCACGCGCTCGAGATCGTTGAGCGCGGACTCGAGGCCCGGCACGAATGCCGACCCCTGAGCCGTGCTCGGCGCGCGGCTGCGCTGCGCCACGACCACGACCACGCCCAGCAAGACGAACGCGGCAAGCAGAATCAGCAGATTGCGCTGGCTCATCGTGGGGCCGCCTTCCTGCCGCGCCGCCAAACCACGATGCCGAGCGCGATCCCGGTCAAGAGCAACGGCCAGACGAGCACGTTCAAGATTTTGAGCGTGGTGCCGAGGTTGTCGATGTCGCGGTCCAGGTCGCGCCGGACCGTGCGCAGCTCCCCGCGGATCCGGACTTGCTCGTCCAAGAAGCGCTGGATCTCGGTCTGCTGCTCGGGGCTCATCAGCAGCGAGCTTTGGTCCTTGCGGGCCGACTGCAGCTCGCCCAACTTCTGCTCGGTTTCGCTGAGCTCGGCTTGCAGCTGCTTCTCGGTGTCGCTGAAGCGCGCGTCCGCGTCGCGCTGCAGCTTCTCGACCCTCGTGAACGGCCGCGTGAAGGTGGCGCGACTCCGCAGACCGATGAGGTCGGCGCTGCCCGACAGATTGTCGAGCGCGCCGAATACGAAGTCGCCGTTATTGGCGAACGCGCTCACGATCCGCTGCCCGAGGAAGCTCTGGGCCTGCGCCCAGAGCCGATCGCTCAACATGTCCACGTCGCCGACGAGCACGATGCTGGCGTTCTCCGTGGAGGCGATGTGCTGCGACGCGAGCGCCGTATCGACGGGCGCGTCACGCCCTTCCGGCTTCTCCGCCTTCGGGGGGCCGTCGGGATAGGCGCTCTTGAGCGCCCCCTCGAGCCGCGCGGCGAGCACGTACTGCGTGCCGGTGGGCTTGAAGCCGGTCAGGAGCTCGGCCGGGTCGGGCAGGAACTGAAAGCGGTCGCTGGTGAGGATCGCCGCCTCGTTGCTCGACCGGAGCAGCGGCGTGAGCTTGGCCGTGGCGCCGTCTTCGAGAGTGAAGTGGCCGGCGACGTCGAGATTGACCGTCTCCACGCCGGACGTGAGCACGTCCTCCTGGCTCATGGCTTCCTTGTCGAGCCCGATGATCCCCAGGTGGCGGACGGCGCCGCCTTGGCCGGCGCGAATCCTGAGCGCGTAGCGGCTATCGGCGACGACCTCGGTGGGCGAGAACTTCACGCCCCACGCCGCGAGCAGCGGCTCGAGCGTCGAGCTCGGCGCCGGCGTTCCGAATTGGGGTTGGCCCCCGGCCGCCATGATCTCCGCGAATGGATCGAGGAAGATCAGCGCCCGGCCGCCGCGCATCACGAATTGGTCGATCGCATAGAGCGTCGAGGGCTCGAGGTCGGCCGGTTGCACGATCCACAGCACGTTGATGTCGTCGTCGACGCGCAGCGTGCTCGGCTGCAGCGCGCGGATCTCGAACAGCTGTCGCGCCTGCTCCGCGACGATCCACGGCTGGGTCGGCTGCTGCGTTTGCGGGTCGAAGCTGCCGCTCATGGGCGCGCCCGACAAGAGACCGATGACGGTCTTGTTCGGATGCGCGAGGTTGTAGACGAGCTTCGCCAGGTCGTACTCGAGGAATTGCTCCTTCGGCGGGCGCTCCGGTGAATCCGGCAAGAACAGCGGGATGACGTCGCTCTTGCCGATGCTGTTCGTGCCGGCGAGGCCGAAATACACGGGCTGATCCATCGTGCCGATGTTCGTGACGCCGAACTGCTCGGCACGGTCCTCCTCCTCGGAGAAGGGCACCGGATCCAGCACGTGCAGCAGGAGCTTGCCGTCGGGAGCGTGCGCGACGAGCTCGTCCAGCATCTCGCGAACCCGGGTCTCGTAAGTGCGCAGCTGCGGGGAGCTCTTCGTCGCCTCGTCGGAGAAGAACAGATAAAGATTGATCGGCTCGGCGATGTTTTGCAGCACCGAACGCGTGCCCGGCGCCAGCGTGTAGAGCTTGTTCTGCGTGAGGTCGATTCGAAACCCGCGCAGCAGCGTATTGCTGGCCATCACCGCCGCGAAGAACGCGAGCAGCAGAATCACCAACGTCAAAGCCCCGAGCGTATGTCTCGATCGCGTGCTCATCGGGTCAGTCCGCCTTCTTGAGGTGCAAGACGATCGTGTTCGCGTAGAGGCAGGTGGCGATCAACAACCCGAAGTAGACGAGGTCGCGCAGATCGATGACGCCCTTGCTGATGGTGTTCTCGAAGTGCGTGAGAAAGCCGAAGCTAGCGACCGCGTCGCGGAACCACTGCGGCAACAGCGATAGCAGGTTGAGCACCGGATCGTATCCGGCGACCGTGAACACGAGCGCGAGCAAGACCGAGATGATGAACGCGATGACCTGGTTCTTCGTGGTCGCCGAGATCAGCGACCCGAGCGCGAGGTACGAGCCCGCCATCAGGAAGCTCCCGATGTACGTCGCGAAGATCACGCCGTTGTCCGGGTCGCCGAGGTACGTGACGGTGATCCAAATCGGAAACGTGAGCGCGATCGCGATCCCGGTGAACGCCCACGCCGCGAGGAACTTGCCGAGCACCGCTTGCCAGATCTCGATCGGCAAGGTGAACAGCAGCTCGATGCTGCCGGATTTCCGCTCCTCCGCCCACAGCCGCATGCTGAGCGCGGGCACCAGAATCAGGAACAGCCAGGGATGCCACCTGAAGAACGGCTGCAGGTCGGCGAGTCGACGCTCATAGAGAAAGCCGAAGAAGAACGTGAACCAGCCCGACGCCACCAGGAAGATCACGATGAAGACATAGGCGATCGGCGTCGAGAAGTAGCTGCCGAGCTCGCGCTTGAATACGGTGACGACGGACTTCATGCCGCGGCTCCGCCGGTGATGGACCGGAACACCTCGTCGAGCCGACCCGACTCGAGGTGCAGCTCGGCGAGCTCCCAGCGCTGCTTCTCCGCGAGCGCGTTGATCGGCGCGAGCGGCAGCTTGCCGCGTGCGGGGAAGGCGGTGATGCGGCCGGTGTTCTCGTCGAGCTCGGTGCTCTCGACCTCGCTCAAATCTTCGATCGCTTTGCGCGCCGCCGACACCAGGTCGGGCTTCGCGAGCTTGAGGGACACCGCGTTGTGGAACCGCGAGCGCGCCTCGAGCCCGTGCGGCGTGTCGTCCGCGAGGATCTTGCCGCGGGCGATGATGATCGCGCGGTTGCACACGGCCTCGACCTCTTCGAGCAGGTGGGTCGAAATCACGATGATCTTGTTCGGCGCCATGCGCCGAATCAGCTCGCGAACCTCGTGCTTCTGATTGGGATCGAGGCCGTCAGTCGGCTCGTCGAGGACGAGGACCTCGGGGTCGTGCACGATCGCCTGGGCGAGGCCCACGCGCCGGCGATAGCCCTTGGACAACGTATCGATCGTCTGGTCGAGGACGTTCTCGAGATGCAGCAGCGCGTACACCTCGTCCAGACGCTGCCGGCGTTTCTCGACGGGAATGCCGCGGGCCGCGGCGACGAACTCCAGGAACGAGCGCGGCGTCATCTCGGGATAGCTCGGCGCGCCCTCGGGCAAGTAACCCACCCGGCGCTTGGCCTCGACGCCTTGCGATTCGACGTCGAAGCCGCAAACGAGCGCGCGCCCCGAGGTGGCGGGCACGAAGCCGGCGACGATTCGCATCGTCGTGGTCTTGCCGGCGCCATTCGGCCCCAGAAAGCCGAGCACCTCGCCCGGTTGCACGCGGAAGCTCAAGTCGTCGACGGCGCGTAGTCGCCCGTACTGCTTGGTAAGGCCCTGGCACTCGATCATTTGATATTAGCGGCGGATCAAAAGGTTGAGCAGGTCGCGTCGCGGCGCACAATTCTGCATATTGCGATTTTTCGTTTCAAGCCGTTCGTCGAGCCGCCGCGTTGACCTCATCGACATCGACCTTGCCGGCGAGTTCCGCATCGGGGCTCCGATAGCAGGAGGCGCGCGGTGGTGACAAAGCTCGGTTTGCGCATGGATCCTCTCGTCGAGCGTTAGAGACTTCAGTCGCGAATGCGGGCCGTGCCGGCGTCGACGACGCCTGTGGCGCGCTTGCCCGTTGAGATGGCATCCTCGCCCCGAGGGAGTATAGGCCGGTCCGCGAAGAAAGCCCGAGGAGACGCGAGGTTTGAAACGTGAGCTGTATCCACCGATCGAGCCGTTCGACCGCGGAACGCTGCAGGTCGACGGCGGCCACGCGATCTACTACGAGCAGTCGGGGAATCCCACGGGTAAGCCGGCGGTGTTCGTGCACGGCGGTCCCGGCGGCGGCGGCGACGTCAATGCCCGGCGCTTCTTCGATCCGCGCGCGTACCGGATCGTCGCGTTCGATCAACGGGGCTCGGGCCGGAGCAAGCCGCGCGCCTCGCTCGAGGCGAATACGACGTGGCACCTCGTCGCCGACATGGAGCGACTGCGCGAGCGCCTCGGCATCGAGCGTTGGCTCGTGTTCGGCGGCTCGTGGGGGAGCACGCTCGCGCTCGCCTATTCGCAGCGGTATCCGCGGGCCGTCAGCGAGCTCGTGCTGCGTGGAGTCTTCCTGCTACGCCGCTGGGAGCTCGAATGGTTCTACCAGTGTGGCGCGAGCCGGCTGTTCCCGGAGCTCTGGCAGCAGTTTCTCGCGCCGATCCCCGAGGACGAGCGCGGCGATTTGCTCGCCGCCTATCACCGCCGCTTGGTCGGCGCCGACGCGCGCGAGCAGCTGGAGGCGGCGCGCGCGTGGTCGATCTGGGAAGGCGCCACGAGCTCGCTGTGGCCGAATTCGGAGCGCGCGAGCCAATTCGGCTCGCCCGAGTTCGCGCTTGCGTTCGCGCGCATCGAGGCGCACTACTTCGTCAACCGAGGCTTCTTCGAGAGCGAGGACCAATTGCTGCGCGGCGTCGACCTCATTCGCCCGATTCCGGCAGTGATCGTCCAAGGCCGCTACGACGTCGTCTGTCCGCCGCAGACCGCTTGGGAGCTCCACGAGCGCTGGCCCGAGGCGGACTTTCGCGTGGTGGGCGACGCCGGCCACTCGGCCTACGAGCCGGGCAACACGTCCGAGCTCGTGGCTGCGACGGATCGGTTCGCGGCGGACCGCGCCCGATGAGCCCCCCATGAGCACGCTGGCGCTGATCAACGCGCGGCTCGTGAACGAAGGGCGGATCGTCGACGCCGACGTGTTGATCCGCGGCGAGCGAATCGAGCGTGTCGGCGCGGGAGCACTGCCTCCTGGCGCCGCCGTCGTGGATCTCGCGGGGAAGCACTTGCTGCCGGGCCTCATCGACGACCAGGTCCACTGCCGCGAGCCGGGCCTCACTCACAAGGCCACGCTCGCGACGGAGTCGCTCGCCGCTATCTGCGGCGGCGTCACGAGCTTCCTCGACATGCCGAACACTCGGCCGCCGACGGCCGACAGGGCGCTGCTCGCCGCCAAGCGCGCGATCGCCGCCGCCACCTGCTACGCGAACTACGGTTTCTACCTCGGAGCGACCAACGACAATCTCGAGGAGATCAAGGCCGTCGGCCCCGACGACGCGTGCGGAATCAAGGTCTTCATGGGCGCGTCGACGGGCAACATGCTCGTCGACGACCCGGGCACGCTCGAGGAGATTTTCGCCGGGGCGCACTTGCCGATCGCGACGCACTGCGAGGACTCGCCCCTCATCTGGGAAAACGAGCGCCGGTTCCGCGAGCGCTACGGCGACAACGTGCCCATCGAAGCGCACCCGCTGATTCGTTCGGCCGAGGCTTGCTACAAGTCGTCGTCGCTCGCCGTCGATCTCGCGCGCCGGCACGGTACCAGACTGCACGTCTTGCATCTCAGCACGGCGCGCGAGCTCGACCTCTTCGAGGCCGGCCCGATCGCGGGCAAACGCATCACGGCAGAGGTCTGCGCCCACCACCTGTGGTTCGAGCAGTCGAGCTACGCGACCCTCGGGGCCAAGATCAAGTGCAACCCGGCGATCAAGACGGCTGCGGATCGTGAAGCGTTGCGAGCCGCCGTGCGCGACGGCGTGATCGACGTGATCGCCACCGACCACGCGCCGCACACGCTCGAGGAGAAGGCGCGCCCCTACTTCGAGTCGCCGTCCGGGCTGCCCTTGGTGCAGCACTCGCTGCTGATGCTGCTCGAGCAGCACCGCGACGGGCTCTTCAGCTTGGAGCAGATCGTGGAGAAGACGGCGCACAACCCCGCGGTGCTGTTCGGCATCGTGGATCGCGGTTTCGTTCGCGAGGGCCACTACGCCGATCTCGTCGCGGTCGATCTCGGCGGGACCACGCGCGTCGACGCGGCCCAGGTGCGCTACAAGTGCGGCTGGTCGCCGCTCGAGGGCACGGAGTTTCATGCGGCGGTCGATTTGACGGTGCAGAACGGCGCGATCGTTTACCGCGAGGGCGCCCCGACCGGTGTCCGGGCGGCTCAAGCGCTGAAGTTCCGCGGCCGGGAGTGACCCTTACGCAGTCCGGAGGTGATGCATTACCTTGCCGGCATTGCGTCCCTATGCTGGACTGTTTCGTATGAACCGGGGCCGTTCCAGCGTCATGGCGCTCGCCGCGATCGTCGTTGCCGGCGCGTTGGCCGCTTGTGAGCGCTCGTCCCCGCCGACGCCCGGCGCAGCGGCCGTCGAGCAGCGCCGCGCCGCGCCGACGCCGCGGCTCGAGGCCCCGGCACGGGCCGCCGTGCTGGAGCAGCAGCTCGCCTACGGCGAGGCCAAGAGCCGAAATCTCGTGGGCTTTTTGGCGATGCCGGCCGACGCCGCCGAGCCGCTGCCCGCGGTGATCGTGATCCACGAATGGTGGGGCCTCAACAACGAGATCAAGACGCTCACGCGCCGGCTCGCCGCAGAGGGTTACGTGGCGCTCGCGGTCGACCTGTATGGTGGCGCCACAGCGACGACGCCCGCTGACGCGGAGAAGCTGATGACAGGGGTCTTCACCGATCCCGAAGCCGCACGCGCCAACGTGCGCCAAGCCTACGAATACCTCGAGAAGTATGCGTTTGCGCCGCGGATTGGCAGCATCGGCTGGGCGTTCGGCGGGAGCTGGTCGTTGGAGGCGGCGTTGCTGCTGCCGAATCAGCTCGACGCGACGGTGACCTACTACGGCCCGCTCGTGACGGATGCGGCGAAGCTGCAGCCCATCGACGCTCCGATCCTCGGCCTGTACGGAGCCTTGGACGAGAGCATCCCG
Organism: Gammaproteobacteria bacterium; assembly: GCA_035644475.1. GTDB lineage: Bacteria > Pseudomonadota > Gammaproteobacteria > Steroidobacterales > Rariloculaceae > FEN-1219. The sequence continues at coordinate 60,505 of DASQOL010000146.1, forward strand.
GCGCGCGACGTCATCGCCTTCCGGGCGCTCCTCACCAATCAGCTGCACAAGAACGCGAAGATCGTGATCTATCCGAACGCCAGGCACGCGTTCGCCAGCGTTGGGGACGGAGATTACAACGCGGAAGCCGCGGCGCAGGCTTGGAGCGAAACGCTCGCGTTCCTGAACGAGAACCTGAAGCTGAAGGCGGCGCGGCCCTAGGCGTGGCGGCGAAAAAAAAGAGGGCCGGGTGCAAGAACGTCCATATTCTTCAGTGCGAAGACATGTCCCTGTTCGCTGCCGGAAACCCCGGCCCCCCGAGTGACGGCCGTCCGACTCGGCCCAGCGGACCTCCACGGGGGGAGGAGTGGGGTCCGCTTTTCCTGACTACCGCTTAGCCTCGCGCGTGCAGCTCGCTGCTTGCGACCTCGAGCTTCGGCGCGGTAGCGCGCCTGAGATCCGCATCGACGGTCACCTTGATTTGCTCGCTAACCGCGCGCATGTAGCTCTCGACCTCGGCCCGATACGCCGCCGGCGTTGCTCTCACGCCGATGGTCGCTGCGGTTCCGTAAACAACTAACTCTTCGGTGGCTGAGGCCTGCTGAGCGAGCAGGCCGGCCGCCAGTCCGACGACCAGGGTTGCACCTGGGGTCAGAAATTTGCGTGTGGCCATACTCTCATCCTTTCGTTACGATTTTCCGACAACCCGATCTTCAATCGACCGGAAATCACTTGCAGCTACATATGCACGGTACGTGCCAATTGCAAGACATAGTCAAAACAACGAGTTACATCACATATACAGCTCTCGGTATTCCGTGAATTACGGATTTCCGTTGTCATAGCCTACGGTATTCCGTAAACTAGCCGCATGTCGCTCGAAGATCGCTATCAATGGCTGTTCCGGAAGTGCCCCGCTCTGATCGTGTCCTTGAACGAGGACGGATACTTCCTCGATGCGAGTGACGCGTGGCTGCGCCGGTTCGGCTACACGCGAGAAGAGATCACCACCGTGCGTCCGCAAGACCTCGCGAGCGCCGAGGCGGCGAAGCGGATCGTCGAGGAATACCTGCCGGTGCTGCGGCGCGCGGGGCGGCTCGACAGTGTGCCCGTGGATCTCGCGACCAAGCAGCGCGAGCGCATCGACTGCCTCGCGAGCGCGATCGTCGAGCGCGGCGCGTCCGGCGACTACCTGAGAACAGTGGCCGTCTATACCGAGGTAGGCCAACAGGCGCGCATCGAGCAGCACTATCGCGAGCTCTACCGGGCAACTCCCGCAATGCTACACACCGTCGACAGCGGTGGCCGAGTCATTCACGTCAGCGACCGCTGGCTCGCTAAGTTGGGGTACCGTCGCGAAGAGGTTCTCGGCCGCGTCATCACCGATTTCATGGGCAGGGACACTCTGGCCACGCTGGCCGGCGGTCGCTTGCTCGACGTGATCGCTCACGGCGAGCTCGAGAACGAGCCCCGCAGCTACGTTACGAAGTCCGGCGAGATCGTCGAGGTCGTGGTCTCGGCGACCGCCGACCGCGACGCGACCGGCGCCGTGGTCGCGCTGCTCGTCGCGTCGAAGGACGTCACCGAGCGCAACCGCGCGGAGCGCCAGCTGCGCGCCGCATTCGAGGAAAACGCGCGGCTGCGCGAGGAGCTGGAGCGCGAGCGCGACTATCTCCGCGAGGAAGTGCAGGTCTCGATGAACTTCGGGCGGATCATCGGCGAGAGCCCGGCGTTGCAGAAGATGCTCGCGCGGCTCGAAGCCGTGGCTCAGACGTCCGCCAGCGTGCTGATTCAGGGCGAGTCGGGCGTGGGCAAGGAGCTCGTCGCGCACGTGATTCACGCGCGCAGCCCGCGCAGCCAAGGCCCTCTCGTCAAGGTCAATTGCGCCTCGATTCCTCACGAGCTGTTCGAGAGCGAGTTCTTCGGGCACGTGAAGGGCGCGTTTACGGGCGCGCATCGCGATCGCGTGGGGCGCTTCCAGCTCGCCGACGGCGGCACGATATTCCTCGACGAGGTCGGCGAAATCCCGCTCGATCTGCAAAGCAAGCTGCTGCGCGTGCTGCAAGAGAGCGAGTACGAGCGTGTCGGAGACGATCGCACGCACTCCGTCGACGTGCGCGTGATCGCCGCGACCAACAGGGACCTCGAGCGCGCGGTCGCCGAGGGCAGGTTCCGCGAGGACCTCTACTATCGGCTGAGCGTGTTCCCGATCGACGTGCCGCCGCTGCGCGAGCGCGGGGACGACGTCGTGCAGCTCGCGAGTCACTTCCTCGAGCGCACCTGCCAACAGTTCGGCCACCGGCCTCTGACTCTCTCGAAGCAGCAGGCCGCCTTGCTCAAGCGCTACGACTGGCCGGGCAACATCCGCGAGCTCAAGAACGTGATCGAGAGGGCCGTGATCCTGTCGCGCGGCAAGGTGTTGCGGCTCGATCTCGCGATGAGCGACATCCTGAATCCGGTCGTCGAGCGCGAGGACGACCCTGCCACCCCCGGCGGCGGTCCGCTACTGACGGAGGCCGAGATCCAGGAGCTCGAGCGCAAGAACATGCTGCTGGCACTACAGCTGGCCGACTGGCGCGTGTCCGGACCGAACGGCGCGGCGAAGATGCTGGGCGTGAAGCCGACGACGCTCGCCGACCGGATGCGGAAGCTGCGGATCTCGAAGCCGCGTGACGGTGCCACGCCGGCGCGGTAACGCATTCGGTGATCCGTCAAACGGTTGCGCGGCTAAGGTGACCCTGGTATACACGTTGACGATCCCCGTAGGACCGTGTGCCCAGAAACAAAGGGCGATTCCTAAGGGGCGCCACACAAACCTAGAACAACAAGGCCCCGACATGTCGCAGCTGGCCGAGCGATTCGCCGAAGCGGTTCGGACTCTCGTGAGCGACGGACCGATCAAGCAGCGCCTGAGTCGCGCGTATACCGAGAACCTCGAGGGACTCGACCAGGCGGAGTTGCCCGCCGGCGTTCGCCGGGAGTTCAGCGACCTCGAGGCCGCCTTGAGCCGCATCGCTCCCGTGGGCAACGAGACCCGCGTGCGCGCCAACGTGCAGAAGATGTCGCCGGCGGAAGCCGGCGATCACGCGAGCACCATCGTCAAGCTTTACGTCGAGCTCATGGGCCAAGCGGGCCGCGCCGAGCCCCTCAAGGTTGTCACGACTTCCAAGAAGACCCCGCGCTACCTCGCAAGTCGCTCCTGAACAAAACGCCGGCCGCCGCCAGCGTTGCGACCTCGGTCAAGGAATTCCCCTACGCTCCGGGCGATACTTCGCCCGACGTAAATTTCCACTCCATGAGCATGCCGGGGCTTTCGATTCCCAGGAACGCCAATGCCGACACTGCGAGGGCCGTCGGCGACGGCTACGCGCCTTATGGTCAATTGGTCAAGATGCTCCTGCCGAGCGCCGGCAGCATTGCGATCTACGACGCGGCGCACGAAGTCGTCTGGTGCTCCGACGGCTATGCACGTCCCGATCTTCGCGCGCTGCTCGATCGGCTGACCGCCGCGGGCCCCGAGACGCTCGCCGGACGCGGCAGCGTCGAAATGACCGCGGCCGGAGTGCCGGCGTTCGTCGCGGCCTTGCGGACGGAGCTGAGCCGGCCGCTGGGTGCACTAGTCCTCGAGCTGCGCAGCGACCAAAGCCCGCGGCAGACGGCGTCGCTGCTCTCGGGCCTGCTACGGCCGGTCTTGGACTGCCTCGAGAGCCGCCTGAACCTGGAGAACACGCTGCGCACGGGCGAGCGCGACGGCGCCAGCGACGGCGTCGAGCTGCTGCTGACCGTCGACGAGGACGACCGCGAGGACGCGAGCGCCCTGCGGCGCCTGCTCCAGCAGTGCGTCGCGGATTTGGGCTGCGTGCTGGGCGCGCTTTCGATTCCCGATAAGAATCTTGCGATCTCGTGCGCGCCCGACGACTCGATCAAGACCTCGCAGCTGCTCGACCGAACGCAAAGGCACCTGCTGGCTTGGGCCCAGCTCAACAATCGACCGATGGTCGTCAATCGCGTCGGCAGCGCGTCCGAAGTGGCGCCGTACAAGATCCTGAGCTGCCCGATCCGAGACCTGCAGAACCGCGTCGTGGGCATCGTCGCGCTGTTCCGCTTGACGACCGCAGCCGATTTCGAGCTGCGCGATATCCGAATCCTCGAGTTCGTAAGCCGCAAGACGGTGAGCGTGCTCCGCAGCCAGCACGACGGGTTGACCGGGTTGATCAACCGTCTGATCTTCGAGCGCCGCGTTCGGGCGCGGCTCGACGCGTCCGCCACCGATCGGCACGCGCTGCTGTACGTCGACATCGACAAGCTCGAGGCCATCAACCAGGCGTTCGGCCTGCACGCCGGCGACGAGGTGATCCAGCGCGTGGCCGAGGTCGTGTCCCGCGCCGCGGGCGAGAACGCGCTCGTGAGCCGCATCGGCGGAGACCGCTTCGCAGTGTTTCTCGCGCAGCCCAACGCCGCGCAAGCCGAAGAGGTCGGCTCGACGATCTTCGACGCGACGACGCGCTTGGTATACATGAGCGGCGCGGACACCGTGCCCGTGTCGGTGAGCATCGGCGTCGTCGGCGCGTCGCAGCGCGATCGCGTCGGACATCTGCTCGCGTGCGCGGAGCTCGCATCCAAGCGCGCGAAGCAGCAGGGACGCAGCCAGATCGTGTTGCACGACGAGGACGTCGCTCTGCTGCCCGCGCGGCGCCGCGAGACGCTCGCGTCGGAAAGCCTGCAGGAAGCGTTCAAGACCAACGATTTTCGGCTCGAATCGCAGCCGATTGTCGGTCTGCGCGCGCCCGAGGGCGACCCGCTCGCCCACGAAATCTTCATCCGCATGCGCAACGGAGCTGGCGAGCTGATCGCAGCCGACAAGTTCCTCGCCGCGGCGGAGCGCTACGGGCTGCTGCCGGCGCTCGACCGGTGGGTGCTTTGCACGCTGCTCGACGTCGTGAAAGCGTCGCCGCCCGAGGCCTATCGCTGCTTGACCGTCAACGTGTCCGCGCAATCGTTGGCGAGCGGCAAGTACGCAAGCTTCGCCCTCGAGCAGATCGAGCGAGCAGGCCTGTCGCCCTCGATGTTTTGCTTCGAGCTCAGCGAGTCGGCGGCCGTGCATCGGCTCGTGGAGGCGGAGCGGCTGATCCGCGAGCTCACGGCGGCCGGCAGCAAGATCGCGCTCGACGACTTCGGCTACGGCATGAGCTCGCTCGCCCATCTGAAGCGGTTGCCGGTCCAATTTCTGAAGATCGACGGCCGCTTCGTCCGCAGGATCCTCGACGATCGAATCGCGGAGTCCATCGTGTCGGGGATCGCGCGCGCCGCGAAGACGCTCGGGGTCGGCCTCATCGCCGAGCACGTCGAGAGCGCCGCGCTCGCCGACAAGTTGCGCGAGCTCGACGTGGAGTACGGCCAGGGATTCTTTCTGGGGCGCCCGCGCCCGTTCGTGAAGATCAACGAGGAGCGGTCGGCGCCCGCCGCGGTCCGTACCGGCGCCGTCTAGGCTGCCGCTCGCGGCGAGAGCCGCCGACGCAGTTCACATCGGCGCCGGCGGTGGGCGGCCTATAATCGCCGACATTACGTCAAATTTTCGAGTTGACGATGCGAACAACGCTGGCCCTCGCAATCCTGCTCGCCGCCGCGACCGTGGCGGCCGCCGAGACCGCGTACGTGACGGACAGCTTGCGCCTCGGCCTGTACGCCGACGCGGACGCGAGCGGCACGCCGTCGCAAAATCTCGTGAGCGGCACCCCGCTCGAGGTGCTCGAGCGGACCCAAGGGTACGCGCGCGTGCGCACGGCTGCAGGCAGCGAGGGCTGGGTCAAGTCGACCTACCTCGTCGACGAGAAGCCGGCGCGGCTGCGCGTGGCCGAGCTCGAGGCCGAGCTCGCGACCTTGCGCGGCGACGCGGACCGCGCGCGCGCCGCCCGCGTGAACGCCGAGGACGAGCTCCATCGACTCGGCAAGCAGGTCGCCACGGCCACCGGCTCAACGGACGCGATCCAGGACACGCTCGGCCGGCTCAAGAACGAGAACGAGACCTACGAGGCGCGGCTCGAAAGCTATCGCTGGAGCTTGCCGCTCCCGTGGGTGGCCGCGGCGCTGGTCGTTGCGCTCGGGGCGGGCTTCGTCAGCGGGCTATGGTGGCTCGACGCGTTGATACGTCGGCGCCATGGAGGTTTTCGCGTCTACTGAGGCGCGGCGCCGCTTCTTGGTCGTCTCGCGCCAGTGGTTGACGCGCACGCCGAGCAACACCGTCAACAAGACGGCGTACAGCAGCGGCTCCGCCACGTCGAGCTTCACCTGCCACCAGAAGTGCACGACGCCGAGCACGGCGATCGCGTAGACCAGGCGGTGGAGCCGCGCCCAATTGCGGCCGAGCCGTCTCTGCAGGGCGTTCGTCGAGGTTGCCGCGAGGGGGATCATCATGAGCAAGGCGGCGAATCCCACCGTGATGTAGGGCCGTTCCGCCACGTCGTCGACGATCGTGCCCCACTCCATGGCGCGGTCGAGGAACAGGTACACGAGGAAGTGCAGAACCAAGTAGAAGAACGCGAACAGCCCGAGCAGGCGCCGAAACGCGATGAGCCGATTGATCCCGGTGGAGCGTCGAATTGGCGTGATGCAGAGCGTCAGCAGCAACAGGTTCAGCGTGGTCTTACCGCAGACGTGCAAGACCTCCTGGACGGGGTTCGCGCCGAGGGACAGCGACCAGATCCCGTTGGCGCGCAGCACGAGCAACGCGAACGGCGCGAGGCACGCGCCCCAGACGAGCACTTTGATGAAGGCCACCCGGCGCGTCATTGGAACCGCTGCGCCGACCGCGCCGCTAATAGTTCTTGACCAGATCGAGCCCCGTGTAGAGGCTCGCAACCTGTTCCGCGTAGCCGTTGAACATCTGCGTCGCGGTCTTCGCTGCGAACAGGCCCGGCCCCAGCCGCCGCTCGGTAGCCTGGCTCCACCGCGGATGGTTCACCTTCGGATTGACGTTCGAATAGAAGCCGTATTCGTCCGGAGCCGCCATGTTCCAGCTCGTCTTCGGCTGCTCCTCGGTGAAGTGGATTCGAACGATTGACTTGGCGCTCTTGAACCCGTACTTCCATGGCAAGACAACGCGAATCGGCGCCCCGTTCTGATTCGGCAAGACCTTCCCGTAGAGACCCACGGCGACGAGCGCGAGCGGGTTCATCGCCTCGTCGATCCGCAGCCCCTCGCGGTATGGCCACTCGAGCGTCCGAGAGCGAACGCCCGGCATCTGGTCGCGGTCGGCGAGCGTGAAAAACTGCACGTACTTCGCCTTCGAGGTTGGCTCGAAGCGCTTCAGCAAGTCGCCGAGCGGGAAGCCCACCCATGGAATCACTACGGACCAGCCTTCGACGCACCGCAACCGGTAGATGCGCTCCTCGAGGTCGTGGGGCTTCAGGATGTCCTCGAGGGTCAAGGTGCCGAGCTTCTCCGCCTCCCCCGTGACCTGTATGGACCAGGGCTTGGTCTTCAGCGTGCCGGCGTTCTTCGACGGGTCGCTCTTGCTCGTGCCGAACTCGTAGTAGTTGTTGTAGGTCGTGATGTCCTCGTACGAGTTTGGCTTCGCGTCGCCGGACCCGGGCCACTTCTTGAGATTCTCGAAGGCGCCGTTCGGCGGAATCGTCGCCGCCTCGCCGGGGTCGCTCATCGCGCCGACGAGGCCGGCCGCGACGGCGGCCTTGAGCAGCTCGCGGCGCCCGAAGAACGCTCCCTCAGGCGTGATTTCCGAAGGTTTGATTCCGCCGTGAATTCTCTGTGCCATGATCGTTACCTTCTCGCTCGAATACGCCTGGGACGCCGCCGTAGCACGAAGGTTGCATCGTGCCATCGTCCGCACCAACGTCGTGCAACGCGCAGTCCGAGTTCGTAGAATACGCTGGTAGCAGAAATCCGCCAAAGCATCCGCCGTCGGCGTTGCTCCGAACGATTCAACCGCGAAGGGGGCCCGAATGAAGCTGATTACGGCCGTAGTGAAACCGTTTCGCCTCGACGACGTACGCAATGCGTTGGCCGAGGTGGGTGTCCAGGGAATGACCGTGACTGAAGTGAAGGGCTTCGGCCGGCAGCGGGGGCACACGGAGCTGTACCGCGGCGCCGAATACGTCGTCGATTTCCTGCCGAAGGTCAAGGTCGAGGTCGCGGTCACCGACGATCTCGTCGAGCGCGCGATCGAGGCGATCATCGCGGCGGCGAAGACCGGCAAGGTCGGGGACGGCAAGATCTTCGTCACCGCCCTCGAGCAGGTTTATCGAATCCGCACCGGTGAGACTGGGGACCAAGCCATCTAGGCTCCTATTCCAACGACAACGTCTCCGGCCACAACGTCGCTACCACCGGGGGGAAGAAGCGATGCAAATGACGAGGATGAATTGGCTCGCCGCCGGTCTCGGCGCGATGCTCGCGCCGGCGCTCGGCCACGCACAGACTGCGGCTACCGGCGACACGGCCCGGTGCTACACGAGGAGCGGGGCTACAGCCTCTAGGCGGCTTCGGGGAGGCGGTCGAGCGGGAACTTCAGCACCACCTCGAGTCCGCCGTCCGGCCTGTTGAGCGCGCGGACGCTGCCGTGGTGCAGCTCGGTCACGCGTGCGGTGATCGCGAGCCCGATGCCTTGGCCGTCCTGCCTGTGGTCGCGACTCTGGTCGGTGCGGTAGAACGGCTCGAAGATCTTCGCGAGGTCCTCGGGCGCGACGCCCGGGCCGCGGTCGAGCACCCGCACGGCCGCCTCGCCCGCCTTCGCCTCGAGGCGCACCTCGATCAGCTGCGCCGGATCGGAGTAGATCAGCGCGTTGCGCACCACGTTCTCGACGGCGCTCTTCAGGCCGTCGGGGTCGCCGAGCAAGCTCACCTCGCCGCTCGTGGAGTACTCCACCTTCGTTTTCGGATGCTCGTAGCGTGCGTCGTCGACGACTTCGGCGACCAGCGTGTCGAGCCGCACGACGTCGCGGCGCGGCTCGGTGGCCGTCCGCAGCCGCGTAAGCGTCATGACTTGGCCCACGAGCGCGTCCAGCCGCTCCGCTTCGCGCTCGATGCGCTCGAGATCGGGCTGCGCGGCTTGGTTGGCGCGGCGCTGGGCGAGCGCCAGCGCCATGCGGATGCGCGCGAGCGGCGAGCGCAGCTCGTGCGAGACATCTCGTAGCAAGGTTTCCTTGTCGGTCACGAGCGCCTGGATCCGCTCGGCCATCTTGTCGAAGTCGCGGGCGAGCCTGCCGACCTCGTCCTTGCGCCGCGTGAACGGCTGCCCCACGCGCGCGTCGAGCGCGCCGGCGGCGAGCGCGAGGCTCGCCTTCTGGAGCCGCGCGATCGGCGAGGAGAGATAGCGGGCGAGCAGCAGCGCCATCAAGGCCGTCGCCAAGACTGCGATGCTGATGACGGCGAAGGGCGTGCCCGGCCACGTCAGCAGGCCCAAGAACGTGGACGGTGCCCGCGCGAACAGCAGCCGGTATTCCTCGTCGTTGGGTCCGATCAGCGTAGAGGTCAGCTGCATCGGCCGCAGGTTCGACGGCGGCGGCGACGATTGCGGGCGGAACGGCCGCGTCCTGAGCAGCTGGAAGAGCTCGCGCGGCATCGCGCGGCCGAGCAGCTCGTCGCCGCGCTCGTTCATGACATACAGAACGATGCCCGGGGCGATGCGCAGGTGATTGTTGAGCCAGATCTTGAGCCCGCGCTCGCCGCCGTGAGACAAGGCCGCGGCCGCCTCATCGGTGATCTTCGCGCGGCCTTCGACGTTGAGGGCCTGATCGAACAGCTGGTTGGCCAGGCGGAAGCTCACGTACACGGTGCCTACGAGCGTCACGGTCATCGCGACCATGAACGACATGAAGATCTTCCAGAAGAGACCCACGGCTATCCCCCCGGAGGCACGAGCACGTAGCCGCTGCCGCGGATGCTGCGGATCACGACGTCGTCCTGCTCTTCACCGCCCACCTTCCGGCGCAGGTTGCTGATGTGCGTGTCGAGGCTCCGGTCGTCGGGCAGCAGCTGCCGCCCGAGCGCCGTGCGCGTCAGCGACTCGCGCGACACGACCTCGCCGGGTGCGCGCATCAGGGTCACGAGGATCACGAACTCCGCGTTCGTGAGCTTGAGCGGCTCGTCGGCGAGCCACGCTTCGCGGCGCGGCAGGTTTGCGCGCAACTTGCCGACGGTGATCTCGGCCACTTCGTCCGTCGCCGGCTCGGTGGTTCGGCGCAGGATCGCCTTCACGCGCGCCAGCAACTCGCGCGGGTTGAACGGCTTCGACAGGTAGTCGTCGGCGCCGAGGTCGAGGCCCACGATTCGATCGACGTCGTCGCCGCGCGCCGTGAGCATGAGCACGGGCGTGCGCGAGCCCGACTCCCGCAGCTGTTTGAGCACGTCGAATCCTGAGAGTCCGGGCAGCATGACGTCCAATACGATGAGGTCGTAGTTCTCGCGCTGGGCGCTCCGCAAGCCCTGAACGCCGGTGGCGACCGTGGTCAGCTCGATGCCTTCCGGCGCGAGGTACTCGACGAGCATCTCCGCGAGACGCTGGTCGTCGTCGATGATCAACAGCCGATGCTCTGCCACGTCCTGCCCCTCGCGCCTCGGAAAAGTGCCACAAAAGCTCGGCGAGCCAAAGTGTTGCGCCGATACCCTGACAAATATTGAGACTAACCGCCGAGATCAGCCGGTCGAGAGTAACCGCATAAGCCCGCCGCGGCTATGACCACAGACCGAGCTGGCCGCCCGGCGCCGCCGGCCTTCGAAACAGGCTCGTGTTCAAGCTCGTCTCCCGGTCGAGACCGTGCGTGCGCCGCGCCCGCTCGAAGCGCGCCCGCAGCAGCTGCGCGAATGGTCCCGCGCCCCGCTGGCGGTTGTGAAAGGTCGAGTCGTAGAGCGCGCCGCCGTGCATCTGCCGGATCAGGCTCAAGACGTGCTCCGCGCGGTCCGGATAGTGCTCGCGGAGCCACTCCTCGAACAACGCCTTGACCTCGTGCGGCAGCCGGAGGAGCACGTAGCCCGCGGAGCGCGCTCCGCACTCGGCGGCCCGCTCGAGGATCGCCTCGAGCTCGTGATCGTTGAGAGCGGGGATCATGGGGGCGGCCATGACGCCCGTCGGTACGCCGTGCGCCGACAGCTCGCGGAGCACGTGCAGTCTCTCCTTCGGGCCGGCGGTCCGCGGCTCGAGGCGCCGCTTGAGCTCGTCGTCGAGCGTGGTCACGCTGACATAGACCGCGGCAAGCCCGTGGGCGGCGAGCTTCTCGAGCAAGTCGAGGTCGCGGAGCACGGCGCCGCTTTTCGTCACGATCGTGAGCGGATGCCTGAGCTCGAGCAGCAGCTCGAGGATGCCGCGCGTTAGCCCAAGCCTGCGCTCCACCGGCTGATACGGATCCGTGTTCGTGCCGAGCGCGATCGGGCTCACCAAGTAGTCGGGCCGCGCGAGCTCGGCTGCGAGAAGCTCGACAGCGTTCGGCTTGTAGTAGATCTGCGTCTCGAAGTCGCGCCCCGGCGAAAGATCGAGATAGGCGTGCGTCGTTCGCGCGTAGCAGTAGACGCAGCCGTGCTCGCAGCCGCGGTACGGATTGATCGATTGGCTGAACGGGAGGTCGGGCGACGCGTTGCGCGCGATGATCGTGCGCGCGTTGTCGACGTGCAGCTCGGTGCGCGGCGCGGCGGGCGCCTCGCCGTCGAGCGCGTCGGTGCACGCCGTCTCGGCGTCGAGCTCGGTTGTGTGGCGCGCGAACCGTCCCTCGCGATTCGACAGCGCGCCGCGACCTTTGGTCTTGATCGGTTGCCTCGTGGGTGTGACGCGCCGCACGCTCATAGCTTGACATAAACGGCGCGCGCGATGGGCGCCCCGTCAACGCGCTGGCGCTCGCGCCGTTGTGTATCTCGAACTCAACGAATCATGGTCCGGGAGGCCAAACGAACATGAAACGGGATGCGCTTCTGATCAGCCTCGCCTTATTGGTTTCCACGACGCAGGTTTGGGCCGACGCCTCGGACCGCACCGACGGCCGCGGCGACCGCATCGAGCGTCGCCTCGACAATCGCGGCGACCGTATCGACAACCACCTCGACCGCCGCGGCGACCGCGCCGACCGGCGCTTCGACCGCGCGTCGGATCGCGCCGCGGCAACGGGCCACGACGTCGCGGCCGCCCGCCTCGACGCGCGCGGCGATCGCATCGACTCGCGGCTCGACCGCCGCGGTGATCGCATCGACAACCACCTCGACCGTCGCGGCCGGGAGATCGACCGGCGGATGGATCGACGGGCCACGCGTCGCGGCTGACCGCTGCGCGCTAGCAGCACCGGCCGCGTGGGCCAAGCGCCCCGCTGCCGGTTCCTTTTTCAGCCGGCGCGACGGCGGCGTCGCGCACCCGCAGCCGCGGCGAGCGCGAGCAACGCCAACCATGACAGCGTGCCACCGCCGCCGGAAGAGGGCGGCGCGCTCACGCTGACGGCGATCGCCAAGTTGTTGTCGGCCGGATTGCTGTCGGAGTCCCCGGACGACGCGGTTACCGACACCTGCTGCGCGCCCGCGGCGACGCCGGTGAGTGTGAGCGTGAGCACGATGCGGCCGCGCGGCGAGAGTGCTTGCGGCGCACACGTCACCAATTGCCCTGCGATCGTACACGCCCCGCCCGCGAGCGTGGCCTGGTCGGCCCGGAGGCCTGAGCTCAGCGTCGCGACGAGCGCGACGCCGGTGGCGGCGAAGTCGCCGTGGTTCTCGACGTTCGCGACGACCGTGAGCTGCGCGTTGGCTTGCCCGCTGGCCGGGTCCGCGGAGAGCGCGACGTCGACGATCGGCAGCACGCTGACGACGTCGGCGAGCGAGTCGTTGGCGTTCGCGCGGTCGTCGGGCGAAGTCGCCGCCGCGCTCACCGTGTAGTCGCCGGGTGTGTCCGCCCGCAGCGGCACGGTGATTTGCCGCCCGGCGCCGCCCGCGACCTCGCCCAAGTCGCAATCGATGCGTTGGCCACGCGCCGTGCAGCCCTGCGGCGCGGCGCCTACACCCAGGCCATCGGCGAGCTCAACGGTGAGCCGGCTGGCCGTAGCCGGCTCCGAGCCAAGATTGGCCACGGCGAGGACGTAATCGAAAGGCGCGCCCGCGGGAACGTGTTGCCGCGGCTGCGGCGTAGTCAGCTCGAGGTCGGGTCTGACGATCGGCGTAAGGCACGCCGCCGTCGCGATCTTCGTCCGCATCTGCGCCAGGCTGCAGTCCGAGAACCTGTCCGAGCCGTTGATGGTCGGCGCCATCAGGAAGGTGGAGGGCGTGGTCTCGCACACGGATCCCGCCTGCGCGTCGTGCGGCGCACCGAACGTGTGACCGATCTCGTGCGCGGCGATGAGGCTGTCCATGGTCGGCCCACGCCGCGCTTCGCTCAGGCCGGAGGCAAAGCTCCGATGCAGAGCGTCGGACGGGCTGCGTTTTCCGCAGACGCCGCCCATGAACGCGATTCCGGCGGTCGTACCGTCGAGGTTTCTGCCGGTGAACAGGTGCGTGAGGCCGAGCGCGTCCTGCTCGGGCGTCGCGCCGCGGTGCGCGGCGACCTCGTCCAGCAAGCCGTTGGCGCTCGTCTTCGTGAATGGGTCCGAGTCGTCGGTGAACACGTCGACCCTGGCCGCCGTGATCTGCACGCCCACCTGCTCGCTGAATATGCCGTCGACGTTGTTGATTCGGGTGAGCAGCGCGCTCGACGCGGCCGGCCCGAAGTTGGTGCTGAACTCGAAGTCCGCGATCACGCCGATGTCGAGATTGCGGGCCGCGCTTTGCTGCGCGAGCGGCTCGAGCTCGGCCGCCAGCATCGCGAGCGCCGTGCCCGCGTCCATGCGAGGCTCTCCCGTGGCGCAGGTCACGGCGCCCGGGTCGAGATAGACGTCCGCGAGTCGGTAGATCGTGGGCTGCGACCGCCCGCCGGAGTCCACCGCGCTGTCGTCCGCGCGCTCGAGCGCGTAGATCTCGGAGCCGTCGGCGATCAGTCCGGCCGGACCGGCCGGCGTCAGCACGATCCGCGCCCACGAGTTCTCGTGCCCGGCGACCTTGCCGCGAAAAGCGGCAACGCCCGCTGCGCGCCCGAGACGGGTGACGAACGGCTCGAGGCGGGCGTTCGGCTCGAGCACCACGACGAACTCGCGGCCGAGCGCAACGAAGCTCAGATCGACGATTCCGGGGGTCGTGGCCTTGGCCGCCGCTGCGCCGACGCGCGCTTCCACGGCATAGTCTCGTATCGGTTCGGAGTATTGGACGGCGACACCGTCGGCCGCCGCGACGATCCCCGGGGCGGCACACCACAATACGGCAAGCGACGGTGCAAGTCTCGCCATCAGGCCAGCTCAGGGTCCCCCGTGAGTTAGCTAGAACGTGAACGCAAGCGTACCCGTCGGCCGCGAGCCAGTCGAGCCTCGCGACGACAGCGGCTCACTCGCTGTCGTCGGCGCTCCGCTCGGCGGCATCCTTGGAGACGTAGTAGCGGAACAGGTGAGTGAACCGGACGTTGTCGGTGGCCACGGGCTCGCCGCCGACCAAACGGGGCCGGAAGTGGGTCTCGCGGAGTCGACGCGTGAACCGGTTCTCGATCGGCGACGGCGGACCCTCGCGGCCGGCGATCGACACGTTGTACGGGCGGCCGTCGGCCGAGAGGTCGAAGTGGGCCTCGAGTTGCGCCCACGAGTACGGCCGCCGCGAGCGTTCGCCGCGGTCGACGGCGTCGAGCGGTGCGATGAAGTCGAGCAGCACCGGCTTCGCGAAAAAATCGCCCACGTCGACGTCCGGCTTCGCGGCGAACGCGTCCCACGCCTGCTTGTAATAGGCGCGCGCGCCCTCGACGTCGTCCGTGACGGTGGCCCAGTCGCCGAGCGCGGCGAGCGACAAGCCGCGCTCGACCGGATCCGCGTCCTGGTTCTGCTCGAGGATTGCTTTGAGCCGGGTGCGCGCCTCGTCCGTCTCGCCCTGGGTCGTGAGCAAGTCGATCTTCGCGAGCTGGCGCAGCGGGCTCATGAGCTGCGGGTCGTTCGGCGCGAGCTGCGCCTCCTGCGACTTCAGGACCTCCGCGTACTGCTCCCTCGCGCTGTCGGTGAGCCGCGAGCGCTGATAGTAGTCGGCGAGCTGATAGCGGAATGGAAAGACGCGCGGATCGTTGGCGCCGAAGCGCTTCACCGCGTTGTCCAGCCGCGCGAGCTGCATGCGCCGCGCTTCGCCGGTGTCGCCGAGGCCGAGGTACGCGGTGGTGATGTCGTCGATCACGCCCGATTGCTCGACGTTGAATAGCCCGAGGTTGCGTTGGCTGATGTGCTGCGCCTCCTCGAGAACCGTGATCGCCTCGGGGTAGCGTGCCCCTTTGATGTAGGCGCGGCCGAGCCCGCGATAGGGCTCGACGAGGGAGATGGAGAACTCGCCTTCGGCTTGCTCGACGATCTCGATCGCCTTCAAGAAATTGCTCTCGGCCGGGTCGAGGCGCGCGAGCTCCGCCTGGATCCGCGCGAGCGCGGTGAGATCTTTCGCGTAGTCGGCGTCGCGTTGGGTCTCGTCCTGCCTCGCGACCACTGTCTGCGCCGGATTCAAGGCGGCGTCGAAATCCCTGATCCCCATGAGCGTGTCGCGGGCGCGGCGCAGCGAGTCGAGCCGTCCGCCGCTGTCCTCGGAGAAAATCGCGCCGGTCGGCGGAGCGGGCGGCTGCGCGGAGCCCGTCGCGGCACAGAGCGTCGCCACGAGCGCTGCCGCGAACACGATGGTCGCGACGCTAGTCCGCGGATTTCCCGGTTTCTGCGAGCGCATCCGGCGAGTACCGATAGTTGAATTGCAACGCGAGACCCATCGCCGGCGCGAGCTCGCCGTCAACGATTTGAGGCCTGAAGCGCGACCGTCTTACGTGCCGAAGCACGGCTTCGTCCTTCAAGCCCGGCGGTTCCGATTCGACGATGGTGACGTTCGAGCTGTGGCCCGCCGAGTCGAGGTCGAAGCGCACGAGCACGTGCCCCATCGGCGCTTGGGGATCCTGGCTCAAGCCCCGCTGGCTGATCGGCTCGCGCAGCACGTAGATCGGCCCTTTGAACCAGGAGGTCCGGAGGTCGGCGCCGTTCGGCATCTCGCCGAGCAGCTGCCACGCGCGTCGATACTCGGCGCCGTTGTAGTCGACCTTGCTGAACGCTGTGTCCCAGTCGCCGAGGTCGCGCAGCACCTCGGCGATCGCGAGCGGGTCGCGCTGCGGTTGGGCGAGCAGCAGCGTCAGCGCGTCGTTCAGCGAGCTTGCGCCCTGACCATCGGGTATCCGTTGAACGCGGAAGCTGTTGCCGATGGCCGTCAGCGGATGCACCAGGCGGACGTCCGCTTTCCCGTAGCTGTCGCGAATCGTGCGCACCGCCCGCATGTATTGGTCGCGCTCCTCTTGATAGCGGCTGCTCTCGCCCAACCACGCCGCGTACTTATAGATCGCCGCGATCGCCTCCGGCGACTCCGGCGCCCGGTTGCGCTCGACGAGGTGCAGCGCCTCGAGCTGCTGCTGATCGGCCTGAGCCGGTTGATTCATGCTGATGAGCGACTCGGTCATGCGGTCGATCAACGGGATCTGTTCCTCGTTCAACAGCCCGTAAGCGCGCCGGTTGATCGTTCGCGCCTCGCCGTACGCCGACACCGCCTTCAGATCGTTGCCCGAGTCGTGATAGTTGTCGCCGAGCCCGGTGAGCGGCGTGATCACGAGCGGGGAGAACGGCCCTTCGACTGCGCGGTAGATGTCGATCGCCGCGAGGAAGCTTTTTTCGGCGGCCTCGGGCTCCTTGGCGCGGCGCTGAGCGTCGCCAAGCTCCGCGTATGCCTTGCCTGTCTCCACGTTGTTTTTGCCGAATTCCTGCTGGGTGAGCTTCAACATCTGCTCGCCGACCGGCAGCGCGTCCTTGAATTTCTGATCGGTTACGAGCCGCGAGAATTCGAGATTCGCTTCGATTCGGCTCACGAGAGCTTCGCGGCCGAGCACCGACTGCGCTTCGTTCGACGAAGACTCTGTGGATGCTTGGTTCGACGCGGCGTCGCTCGGCGTCTCGTTGCCGGCGGGGGGAGCTTGCGCGGCGGCGCGCGCGGCGGGGAGGCACATGCCAAGGGCGCAGAGAGCGATGACGCACGGCAGTTGGCGGTGCATGCGCCTGTCGAAAAAGACGCGCTGAATACTTCCCCAGAACGGAGCCATCGAGGTCATTCTATCCTCAAACCCGCCCAGATAGCCTCGGCTCGCGACGGCTGCGGAGGTCCTGCGAGATTACCCGGAAGTCGAGGGACGGGCGGTCGTCGGTGAGTCCCGGCGCCGCCGCCGAACGTTCACGATTTGCGCGTGTCTCGCGGCGTCCCTTGAGTCTATAATGATGTGTTCCTTAGGGGGTGTAGGCTGATGGTTTGCGCTTTGTGTGGTCGTCGTCGCGTCTCCGCAGAAATCGCCGCAACGTGGCGCGCACGCACCTCGCGCGTGCAGCAGTGCCAAGCCCGCCGCTGCTGAACGTTGCCCGCCCCCGCCGGTCACAACCCACTGACGCTCGATAGCAGAGCGACTCTCCCGGGCAAAGCCGCCTGATGGAACCTACCAACACTGCTGCCGCGGAATTCTTCCATCGCGTCGTCGATTGCCAATGGGCGTGCCCGGCGCACACCGACGTGCCGCAGTACATAAGACTGATAGCGCAGGGCCGATTCGACGACGCCTACTTGTTGAACCGGGAGTCGAACGTGTTCCCCGGGATCCTCGGCCGCGTGTGCGACCGGCCGTGCGAGCCCGCGTGCCGTCGCGCGCGCGTCGAGGACAAGCCCGTCGCTATTTGCCGCTTGAAGCGCGTGGCCGCCGACAACCGCGGCGACATTGCGGGGCGCTTGCCGCAGGCGCCGCGCGTGAAGAACGGCAAGCGCGTCGCGCTCATCGGCGCGGGCTGCGCCTCGCTCGCCGTGGCGAACGACCTCGCGCCCCTGGGCTACGAGTGCGTGATCTTCGAAGCGCTCGAGCGGCCCGGCGGCTTGATGCGCACGAACATTCCCGCGTTCCGGCTGCCGGGCGAGGTGCTCGACGAGGAGATCGGGTACATCGTCGACATGGGCGTGGATCTCAGGTTGTCGACACCCGTCGAGAGCATGCAAGCGCTGCTCGCAGACGGCTTCGACGCCGTGTTCGTCGGCAGTGGCGCGCCGAAGGGCAAAGACCTCGAGCTCCCGGGTCGCCGCGACACCGACCGAATCCACATCGGCATCGATTGGCTCGGCTCGATTGCGTTCGGTCACGTGGACTCGGTCGGCGAGCGCGTGTTGATCATCGGCGTCGGCAACACCGCGATGGACTGTTGCCGCAGCTCGCTCAGGCTCGGCGCCAAGGACGTCAAGGTCATCGCGCGCAAGCCGCGGCGGTTCTTCAAGGCTTCCGAATGGGAGCTCGAGGACGCCGAGGAGGAGCGGGTGGAGATCGTGGTGAACCACTCGCCGAAGGCGTTCGTCATCGACAACGGCAAGCTCGTCGGGATGCGGTTCGACGAGCTCGAGTACCAGCTCGACGCCGCGGGCGAAATCGTCGCCACCAAGGTCTTGCGCGAAGTCCTTCTACCGTGCGACGACGTCGTGCTCGCGATCGGTCAGGAGAACGCGTTCCCGTGGATCGAGCGCGACGTAGGCGTCGAATTCGACAAGCACAACGTGCCGGTCGTCGACGCCACGACGTTTCAGTCCACTCGGCCCGGCGTCTTCTTCGGCGGCGACGCCGCCTTCGGCCCCAAGAACATCATCTGGGCCGTGGAGCACGGTCATCAAGCCGCGATCTCGATCCACAAGCACTGCGAGGGCACGAACCTCGCCGAGCGGCTGCCGCGCGGCGTGAATCTCGCGACTGCGAAGATGGGCATTCACGAGTGGAGCTACAGCAACAGCTACGAGCCCGCGTCGCGGCGGATCATGCCGCACGTCGACCTCAAGACGCGCTTCAAGAAGCTCAACATCGAGGTT
>DASQOL010000147.1:0-20956 GCA_035644475.1 Gammaproteobacteria bacterium
AGCTCGTCGATCTGTGCCACGAGGTGGGACTCTCCGAGCTCACGCCCGCGTACTTCCGGAACCTGCTTGGACCGGGGAACGTCTGCGCCGCCTGCCTCGTCGTTCGATTCGCAGGCCGAATCGAGGGCTTCAGCCTCGTGCTGCACGACGCCCGGCGATTCCGCGAGAAGTTGACGGTCCTCGGCCCGAGATCGGACCATGTGCTGCTCGGCAAGCTCATTTGGCTCGAGACGCTGCGGTTCTGCCTCGAATACGGCATCGAGTCGCACGAGAGCTGCAACCCGGTGTCGCTCGCCGCCGCGCGGCCCGGCGAGGTGCTGCCGCGCTCCGTCTGGTTCGGCGCATGACCGGCGCGGCGCAGGTGGGTCTCAGCGCAGGCTCACCGTGATCGCAAGCGCATAGCCTCCCGGCTCGGGCCCCGCCGAGATCTTGACGTCTCGTCGCTCGACGAACAGGAACGTGGCGCCGATGCCGAGCGCGGCGCCTGCGAGGACGTCCGCTGTGTCGTGCTTGTTCGCCTCGACGCGCGACCACGCCGTGTAGGTCGCCAGCGCGTAGCCGGGCCACGCGGGAATGCCGTAACGCCGATGGATGAACGACGCCGCCTGGAACGCCGCCGACGAGTGACCCGACGGGAAGGACTGGTCGTTCGAGCCGTCCGGCCGCTCCTTGTGCACGGTGTTCTTGAGCAGCCAGGTCGCGCCGACCGTCGCGCCGAATGATTCGTAGAATTGTTTGCGCCCTTCGCGGTCGTCATGTGTGAACGTGAGCGCGTAGGCGGTGGCCGGCAGCGCCACGCCGAGCACGTCGCCGACGGCCTGCGGATCGCCGCGAGCGGGTAACGCTTGCGCACAAAGCGCCATCGCCAAGGCGACGCCGAACCAGCGAAAGCCCATGCATCCCAATTCGTAGGCGTGAGATAGAACGTTTGACGACCGGCGTTGCGAGACCGGTCGATCGCGGATTGCGGGACACCGTCTCGCACGATCGACGGTGCCCCGCACTCCATGAGTCCCGCGACTAGGGCGTCTGGGTCATTCGCGTCCAGCTGAACGGGCCGATCGCGCCGGTGCCGGCCGGCGAGCTCGAGCGCAGATCGATCCGCAGCTTGAGCCACTCGAGCGGGAACGTGCTGCCGTGCACCACCACGCGGTGGAAGTTCGGCACGTTGTAGAACGGGTGGGACAGCCAGTCGTCGTTCGCGCAGGCGACCGCCGGCGCGCCGGATGAGGGCTCGATCGCACACGGCGCGCCCTGAGCGAGCGGATTGTCGGAGCGATAGATGTGCGAGTCGCCGTTGAACATCAGCACGGGTTTCCGAAGCGCGTTGGTCTTCGCGGCGACCTCGGCGATGATCCCTTCGAACCCGGTCAGATGCGGCGCTGCCTGGCCGGGCGCGCCCGGCGCCGTTCCGTCGAGATCCCACATGTCGGCTTGACTCTCGATGACCACCCCGTCGACGCGCAGCAGTGTCGCCAGCGCGAAAGCCGTGTCGATCCACCGGATGTCGGCCGCGGTGCGCTCGGCCACGTCCTGCGCTTGCGCCGGGCTCATGGTCGGCGCCTTGTACCAGATGTCTTGGTCGTTGTTGGATCCGCCCGGGACGTTGAGCGCGACGAACAGCACGCGGGACTTCACGAAGATCACGTTCTCCGGATAGTTCGCGTCGCTCGGGTGCGCACGGTGGTCGTGCAGGTAGCGCTGCGATAGCACGAGCCGGCGGTCGCCGAGCGTGAAGCCGGGATCGGAGAAGAAGATCGAGCGAACGAGCTCGAGGTTCGCGGCGGGATCGCCGCCCGCGTAGTCGATCAGGTTGCCGCTCGCGTCGACTTGGAAGTCGATCTTGCCGGTGGCCGCGTTGTAGAGACCGCCGCCCTGGGCGACCTTGTGGCAATCGGTCCACTCGTTGTCGCCGGGCGTGTAGACGAGCGGATCCCGGAACGCGGTCCACAGGTCGTAGATCTTCTGGTCGTAGGCCAGCGTGCAGAGCTGCTTACCCGAGTGAATGTCGCCGACCATCAGAGCCAGCGACACGTCCGTGTCGGCGTTGATCGAGTCGATGAACGCCGGAAAGACCGTGAGCTGCGCGTTGTCGGTGGGCGTCGTGCCGTACGGGGCGTCGCCGAAGACGGCGACGTCGCTGCGGCGCGCGAAGATCATGTCGAGCGGATCGGGGGTCTCGCGCGCCAAGACGGGCGCGGTCGCGAGTGTCGCGACCAGCGCGGCGGTCAGAATGGGATTGCGCATCGTTGGTGTCTCCTTCGACGAGAAATGACTTTCTGCGGGTGGACGGACCCGACAGCATCGAGTGTGAATGTGAACGGAATATGACGGCGCGCGCCGCCGTTCTCACCGACGGAGCGTGTCGTGCTCGCCGAAGGACGCGATGATCGCGCGGGCCGCGCCGCGAGCGCCGACTAGCGCTCTATCACCAGCAACTTGAACGTGCCGGGCAGCACCGGTCCGCGCCGCCTGCCCGTCGCGCCCGCCGGAACCGGTCCGAATTCCGCGGCAACCACGAACACGCGATGCGTGCTCGGATCGAGGCCCATGTTTCGCGACGCGGGCGCGGTCGCCAGGTTTTGGACGACGCGATACTCGTCCGCCGTCTCCTGGTGGATCACCGTCAGCGTGCCGTCCGCGTTGGACGCGAAGACGTCCTTGCTCTCCGGGTCGAATCCCGCGCCATCCACGCCTTGGCCGATCGGCAGCGTCGTCACCACCTTGCCCACGCGGTAGTCGGACACCGCGAGCACTCCGCTGCGGCAGGCGCTGAACAGCCGCTGGTTGCGCGTGTCGATGGCCATCGAGACCGGCTGCTTGCAGGGCTCGGTCGACCAACGGCGCGTCACCTTCGCGGCGCCCGCATCGATCTCGACGACCTCGTTCGTGTCGACGAGATTCGCGTACACCTTGCCGTCGCCGGCCGAGGCGCCGTACTCGGGCTTTCCGCCGAGCTCGACGTTGGTGATCAGCTTGCCCGCAATGGCGTCGATCACGGTCGACGAGTGCGCGTCGCCGTTGAAGCTGAACACCCGCTTCGACGCCGGATCGAAGATGATCGCATCCGCATCTTCGGCGGCGGGAACTCGGCCGGTGATCGCGAGCGACTTGAGGTCGAAGATCACGACGGACTTGTCGTTCCCGGACGTCGCGAATCCGCGGCCCGCTTCGGGAACGACGGCCGTGCCGTGGGCGCCGTCGATCGGCGCGACCTCGCCGACGAGCTTGCCGGACTCCTCGTCGACGACCATGACGCGATTCTCGCGCGCGATGAACAGGCGGTGCGCGGCGGGCTCCGGCACGACGTAGTCCCAGAAGCCGTCTCCGCCGAGCTGATACGTCTTCACGATCTTGTAGGGCGACTGCTGGGCCGCCACCCACGGCGCGACGAGGACCAGTACGAGTACGGCTGCATAGCGCATGGAGAGCTCCCGCTGTCGACACGAGCGGCCCTTGTCGTTGTGTGTAAGACGGCCCGCCGCGAAACCAAGAACCGACCGGACAGCATGAGCCGCCCTGTAGAGGAAGACGGTCCAGCCTGTGACTTTCGGTCGCAAAGAGCAAACGCGCCGACGCCGTTTGCGACTGCACAATCGTGCCGACATTTTTCCGACACATTTTCCGCGTCGCTGCGCAGATCTTCCGTCGTCCCGACCGATTTTCGCGTCGCACTCGTCCGACGATTTAGCTGAAGACTTCAAAGGACGACTTCATGTCGCGGCGAAGAATCCGCGAGCAACTCGGATTGCTCTTCGAGGACGAGTGCACGATGCAGCGCGCCGGGTGGGCACCGTGACCCGCAACGGAACCCTGGCCTTCTGCGCGCTCTTGCTGGCGATCTCCGTGCTCGGCATCGGAAGAGACTTGTGGACGCCGGACGAACCGCGAGAAGCTGCGATCAGCAGAGAGATGTTCGTATCGCCCAGCGTCGTCCCGTATTTGAACGACGCGCCGTTTCTCGAGAAACCTCCGCTGTACTACTGGACGGTTGCGGGCGTGTTCGCGTTGGCCGGCGGATCGTCCGCCGCGGCCGCGCGCGCGGTGAGCATCGCGGCCGGTTTTCTCACTCTCTTGGTCGTGTTCGTCTGGGGAAGGCGGGAGTTTTCGGCAGGCGTCGGCGCGGCCGCGGCCCTCGGCCTCGCGACGAGCACGCAGTTCATGATCTCGTCGCATTGGGTGTTGATCGACCCGCTGGTGATGTTGTTCACGACGGTCGCATTGTGGGCGGCGAACCGCCTCGTGCGCGGCGAAGGCGGTCGTGCGCCGCTGACGCTGTTCTATGCACCGCTCGTTCTGGCGCTGTGGACGAAGGGCTTGATCGGCCCGGTTTTGGTCGGAGCCGGCCTCGTCGCGTACTCCGCCGCGACCCGCAGCCTCGAGCCGTTGAAGCGCCTTCGTCCGGCGATCGGCGTCGCGGTGATCTTGGGTTCGACGTTCGCGTTCGCCGCGCTCCTCGCGACGGAGTCCGGGCTCGGCGCCGTCCGGGAGTGGCTTTGGGTGAATCAGGTGCAGAGGTTCGTGCACGCGACCGACGAGACGGGTCACGCCCAGCCCGTCTACTACTACCTCTACACGCTGCCGATCGCGGTCTTCCCGTGGTGGGTGCCGTTCGGCGCGGTGCTGCTCCCGCGCACGTGGAGGAAGGAAGCCGACGCGGACGCGGGAACACGCGACAAGAAAGTGTTCCTCGGGGCACTGAGCCTCGGCATGGCCGTCGTGCTCAGCGCCGCGTCGACGAAACGCGGGAACTATCTGTTGCCGCTCCTGCCGCCGCTATTCCTCTTGCTCGCGGCGACGGCGTCGGAATGGTGGAACCGCACGCCGGCGGGACCGGTGCAAGGCAGGATCTGGACGAGCCAATGGCTGTGCGTCGCGCTGTTCGCCGCGGTACCCGTTGCCCTCGCCCTCGCGTACTTGCGAACGTCGAGCCCCTTGGCAATGGCGTTCCTCGGAGTCGTGGCGGCGATGGCCGCGGGCACCGCGATCTACGCTCGTCGAGGCCATCGCGCGATCGCAGTCCGCGGTCTCGGCGCGCTCGCGGTGAGCGCCGTCGTAGGCGTGCTGGTCGTCGCGGCGCAGCTCGCGGCGCCGCTGAAGGACCTGAGTCCGTTTGTCGCGTGGGTGGGGGCGCAAGCGCCGGCGGACGAGCCGATCTACGTCCTCGGCGACTTCGACGAGACGATTCGAGGAATCGTGCCGTTCGTGACGGGGCGCACCGCCGTTTCGATCGCGGCGAGCGACCTCGAGGCGCTGCGACCTCACTACGTGCTCGTGCACGCGAAGGAGGGTGACGTACTAGCTCCGCAGCCCCCGTACGTCCTGCTCGGCGTGCGCAAGCTGGGACCCACTCGTTCCATGGCGCTGTGGGAGCGCCGCCCCGATAGGCTGTCGCAGCTCCGCGACGCGTTGGAGCCGCCCGTCCCGTTGCGTTGAGGTGAGCTAGTGAAGAATCCCGGTAGTTGAAGGAGAACTAGACGATGAAACCCCTGTGGTGTGGAGTGACGATCGCAGCAGCAGCGGTCGTCGCAACGACCAATGCCGAGGAAGATGAGCACAAGATCGAACGATCCGCGCTGCCTCCTGCCGTCGAGCGAACCGTGACCGAGCAAAGCCAAGGCGCCAAGATCCGCGGCTTCAGCGAGGAGAGCGAAAACGGCGTCACCTACTACGAGGTCGAGCTCGTTGTCGGCGACCACGGAAAGGACGTGCTGATCGATACGAACGGCAAGGTCGTCGAGATCGAAGAGGAAGTCGCGCTGGGCGCGGTGCCCGCCGACGCGCGCAGAGAGCTCGAGGCCAAGGCGAAAGGCGATCGCATCGCCAAGGTCGAGGCGCTCAGCAAGGACGGACGGGTCGTCGCCTACGAAGCCGAGGTCGGCCGCGGCGCTCGCAAGCGGGAGATCGAGGCCAAGCTCAAGAATTGAGGCGCGGCGGTCAGGGCCCGGCGCCGCGAGCGGCGCCGGGCGAGCGGCGGCTAGAACCTCGCGTTGAAACCGATCCGCACCGCGCGCGGAGCGCCCGGCGTGATGTTGTTGTTGTCGGCGTTCAAGTAGTACGCCTCGTCGAGCAGGTTCTCCACGTTGAGCTGCGCGCTCAGCTTGCCGCTGAGCGTAAAGAACACGGCAGCGTCGACGCGCGTGTATCCGGGCAACGTCACGTTGTTCGTCGGCGTCACGACGTCTTCGGTGGCGGCGAACATGTCGTCGCGGTTGATGATGCCGATTCCCGCCCCGAGCTTCGGCGTGAAGTCGTACCGATTCCACAGCGAGAACGTGTTCGACGGCGTCTGTGCGAGCGTGGCGCCGGTGCGTACGGTCGCGCTCTGATTGCTCGAGACCTCACCGTCCTGGTGCGCATAGCCGCCTGCGATGCTCCATTTCGGCGTGACACGCCCGCTGAGCCCCACTTCCAAGCCCGTGACGCGTTGACCGTCGACCAACATGAGCTGACCCGCCGGCGCGCCCGGAGACGTGTCCGTGACGGCCACGTTGGTGCGCTCCTGCCGGTAGACGGCCGTGGTGAACGCGAGGTCGCGGCGGATGTCCCATTTCACGCCGACTTCGACGTTCCCATACTTTTCCGGGTCCAGCGCTTTGTTGAAATTGGTGAGCGAAGCGAGCTGCTCGCCCGCCCGCGGAGTGAACGCAACCGAGTAGCTCGCGTACGCCGACAGCACTTCGGTGGGCTTGAGCACGAGGCTGACCCGCGGCGACAGCATTCCGTCGCTCGTCTTCACGTTGCCGATCCCGGTCGGCGCCGCACGCGTGTCGTTGAAATCGACGCGGAACGAATCGTAGCGGAGACCGGCCACGAGCTCGACCTTCTTCGTGATCTCCATCTGATCCTGCAGGTAGACGGCGGCGATATCCGTGATCCCGTTGTTGTCCGCGTCGGTGGTGCCGTTGGACCGGTAATCGACCGGCACTTGAATGGTGGGGGCCGAGAGCGCTGCGTTGTAGGTCGTTCTTGCGGCATTGGTATTCGGGCCGGCGGCGAAGAAGCCCGTGTTGCGATGATTCACCGAGTCCTGGCGGCCGATCTCGACGCCGCCCAAGAACGTGTGCGTCATCGCGCCGATTTCCTTCGCCCACACCAGATCGGTTTGGTTGAAAAGGTTCTTGCGGCGCGTCGCATTGTTGTACGACGTGATCGCAACGGTGCCCGGTCCGACCGCAATCGCACCCGGAACGAAGTTCTGGTACATGCGATCGTAGTCGCCGTACCGCGTGCTGTTGCGCAGGGTGAGCCCGTCGCCGAAGTCGTGGTGGACGACGGCGTTGAACGCGTCGACGTCCGCTTTGGCGAACGATTGCGTGGGGTCGCCGAAGAACGTCGAGGGATCCGTGGGGTACGGCCGGCCATTGAGGGAAGGGATGCCGCGATCGGCGGTGCGCTCGTCGTGATAGAGCTCGTAGCCGAGCGCGACTTGAGTCTCATCCCCGGCTTTGAGCGACGCAGTCGGATTCACGCCATACCGCTCGAGATGGTAGCCGTTTCGATAACCATCTGTTTCCTCGTACATGGCGGTGAGGCGTCCCGCGAAGGAGTCGCTGAACGCTCCTCCGACGTCCGTCGTCACGCGCGCGTCCCCGTAGGAACCCGCTTGCAAGCCGACTTCCCGCAGGGGCATCCAATCCGCGGCCTTGGTGACACGATTGATCACGCCACCGCCGCCGCCCCGGCCGAAGATCATCGCGTTCGGCCCTTTGAGCACCTCGACGGCCTCGACGTTGTACAGGTCGCGGAAGTACTGAACGTCGTCGCGCACGCCGTTGACATAGAAGTCGGAGGTCGAGGTCGTTCCGCGCAGCACGACCGTGTCGCGATTGTTCTCGCCTTGGCTCGTGCCGACGCCGGGGACGTAGCGGATCACGTCGGTCATGCTCTGCATCGACTGATCGCGGATGAGGTCGCTCGGAATCACGGTCATCGACTGCGGAATGTCGCGCAGCGGCGTGTTCGTCCGCGTGGCCGTGGAGGAGCGCTCGACGCCGTAGCCCCTCGTACGCTCGCCGATCACGTAGATCGTCGATTGCGCGTCCGATTCGGCGGCTGCCGACCCCGCAGCGGGGGCAGCGGCGTCGTCCGCCGCGACCGCGGGCCCGAGCGCGGCCAGCGCGGCAAGGCCAAGGAGACCCACGTTGGAGGCGGCGAGTCGTCTCTGTTTGCATGTCATTTCAGTGTCCCTCTGGGCCCAGCGGGGCCGGCGTGGCAGTCGGCTACTACGTAATGCGAATCGTTCGCGTTCGCGATAGTGCCCAGACCGGGATGCGCTGTCAAGCAGGTACGTCACCGCGCGCCCCAGGTGCGCGCGGCGGAGGGTTCACATGAGTTTCCGGCTCCTAGTGCGGAGAGGCCCCGCCGGTCCGGTCGGCGCGGGTCGTCGAGACGAGCACGACGCCGGCCACTACGAGCAACGTGCCGAACGTCCGCAACGGCGTCGCCGACTCGCCGAACACGGGCCAGCGCGTCGCGCAGACATAGACCAGCACGTAGCTCAGCCCGAGCAGCGGGTATGCGTAGCTCAACGGATAGCGCGCGAGCACGAGCAGCCATGCCAGCAACGACGCGACATAGGACGCGAGACCGAGCCCCGTCCACGACGCGGCGGGAACCGCCGCGGCCCAATCCGCGGCCGCGACGTGCGCCCCGCCGATCGCGTGCAACTCGCGCATCCCGAGCTTCATTCCGAGCTGGCCCGCGGCCGACAGCACGATCGACGCGGCCAACGCCGCGAGCGCTACCCCACGCGTGCCGCCGCTCATGACGCGGCCACGAGCGCCACGCCGATCGCGATGAGCAGCGCCCCACCCCAGCGGCGAGCCGAGACGTGCTCGCCCAGCAGGAATCGCGACGCGGCGAGCACCAGGATCGAGCCCGCGCTCAAGATCGGAAACGCCTTGCTCACGTCCATGCGGTACAGCACGGCGAGCCACGCCGTCGTTCCGAGCGCCAGGCAGGCGATAGCGCCGCCGATCTCGGGCGACGACAACGCTCGCAGCCAGTGGCGCACGCCGCGCCCGGCCGCGAGATGACGGACGGCGCCGCGCTTCTGCAACACCTGCCCCGCGGCGAGCAGCGCGATCGAGGCGATCAGCAGCAACTCATCCAACTGCGCTACACCGATCGAGGAATTCGGAGGAGCACCACGGCGCCGTGCTCGGCCCGACTCGCGTTCGCCGGCAGATGCGGCGCAAGGTCGCGCGCGGTGTCGCGCTCCACGATCAGCAGAACGTCGGCGCGCCCGGCGTTCGCGGCGACGAGATCCTCGAGCATGCGCGCGTCGAGGTTGCGGTGCCGCGCCTCGGGATAGGACAAGCCGTAGCTGATCTCGCCGGGGCTCACGACGTAGATGTCGTCGCGACCGAGCACCCACGCGGCCGTGCCGAACAGCGACGCATCGGCCACGACAACTGTGTCGGGCGCCGCGGATGCGTACCGCGCCACCGCCACCGCCGGCGCAACCTGCTCCACCACGCGCTGCGGCAGCACGAAATGCAGCGGCAAGATGCTGGCGACGCCCGCCACGGCGATCGCCCCGAGCCGCAGCGGAACCCGTGCACTGAAGCATGCGAACGCCGCGCTGGCCGCGCCGACGGCGAGGATCGTTCCGAACGCCAGCAGCTGCGGCAACTCGGCCGCGGTGTACAACGGGCTGCCGCGGACGCCGCGCTGCGCCGCGACCAGCGCGACGAGCAGCGCCGCGAAGAGCGCCGCCATCACCAACGCGGCCGCGCCGAACCAGCGCCGGCCGCCCTTGACGAAGTACCGCTCGAGACCGGCCGCGAGCAGGATCGAGAGCGGCACGAAGCAGGGCAGCACGTAGGTCAGGAGCTTGCCCTTCGCGATCGAGAAGAACACGAACGGCATCACCACCCAGAGAATCAGATACTGCCGGAAGTCGTCCGGAGGCTCGCCGCGCAACCCGGCCGCGGCCGCGGGCAGAAACAGGGCCCAAGGCCAGCCGATCAACGGCAGACAGGCGAGATAGAACCACGCCGGCCGCGGATGCTGCGCGTTCTCGCCCGCGAACCGCTGCACGTGCTCGACCCAGAAGAAGTAGTGCCAGAAGTCGGGCTCGCGCAAGTGAATCAACACGGCCCACGGCAGCGTCACGGCAACGGCGACCGCAATCGGCAACCAGGGGAACGTCGCGAGCGTTCGCCATTGGCGACGCAGCGCGAGATGCGGCGCCGCCACGATCACGGGGATTGCCCAGGCGATGAATCCCTTCACGAGGAACGCGGCGCCGCACGCGCATCCGCAAAGCGCGAGGAAGAGCAGTCGCCGACGTCCGGGCGGCTCGGCCGTCGCCGCGTACCAGGCCGCAAGCGCGATCGTGACGAACAGCGCCAGAAACGAGTCGAGCACCGCGAAGGTACCGACGCCCGCGACGATCACTGTCGTCAAGAAGATCGCGGTGGCAAGTCTCGCGGCGAACGCCGACACGAATCGCCGCGCCAGGAGGAGCACGACGAGCGCCATGAGCGCCGTCGCGAGCACGACGGGCAGGCGCAGCGCGAACGCGTTCTCGCCGAGGGCCGACAACGAGATCGCCTCGATCCAGTAGCCCAAGACCGGCTTCTCGAAGTAGCGCACGCCGTTGAACCGAGGCGACACCCAGTCGCCCGACACGATCATCTCGCGCGCGATGGCGCCGTAGCGAACCTCGTCAGGGCTTCCCAGCGGCCGCAGCGGGAGTGGCGCGACGTAGAGCAGCACGAAGAGCGCGAGCATCGCGACGACGAAATGACGAGTGCGACCGCCCATGCCGTGCGCCACGTCCGCCGCGATGCTCACGGCGTCACGCGGGCACCGCGGACCGCTGCCAGCAGAGATCGCCTTCGCGGCCGGTCGCGGGCGCCTGGACCACCTCGTCGCGGCGGTGGCGTGCGCCCGCTCCCAAGACATCACGTAGTGGCACGATCTCGACACCGCGCCGCTCGCACTCCGCGAGGAAGTCCACGAAGAGCGCGGCGCGGGCGATCCCCTCGACCTCGGCATGGATCGTCAGCACGTTGAGCTCGCCCGGCCGCAGCCGGTCCAAGATCCACGCGTTGTAAGTCGCGTCGGTGACGCCGTCGCGGCCGATGACCTCGTCGTAGGTCGGGAGGGTGGTCGGAACTTGCGGCGCGCCGTCGCGCCCCCCGACGACGGGCACGAACACGCTGCGGCCGCGGCAATCGCTGTTGTAGCGAAAGCCGAACGCCTCCTTCGCCTCCAAGATCCGCTCGTCGCAGACCCAGCCCGCCGCGGCGGAGCAGTCCGGCGGCCTGCCGAGCGCGTCGGCGAATGCTGCGACGCCTCGGCCGATCTCGGCGTGGAGCTCAGCCGGCGGGAGCTTGCGCGCGGCGACCTGCCAGCGGTGGTGGTCCCACGCGTGCAACCCCACCTCGTGCCCAGCCGCGTCCGCGGAGCGCAGCACGCGCGCGAGCGCCGCGCCGATGCGGCGCCCGGGCCAGAACGTGCCGGCGAGCAGGATGTCCCAGCCGTACAGGCTCGCCGCGCGCGAGCGGAGCATCTTCAAAGCGAAGCGCGGCTTCAACAGACGCCGCAAATGCCTGCCCATGTTGTCGGGTCCGAGCGTGACGAAGAACGTGGCCGTGAGGCTGCGTGCCGCGAGGACGTCGAGGAGCCGCGGCACGCCGTCGCGGGTGCCGCGGAACGTGTCGACGTCGACGCGCAGTGCGAGCGTCGTCGGCATTCACCCGCCGGAGCGCACGCCGACCGGAGCCACCGGACGCGCGCGGCTCGCGGAAGAGTCGGCGGCCGCGCCGGCGTCGGCCGACGCCAGGTGGTCGCGCAGAAAGAAGTCGAGCGTGCGCTCGATCGATTCTTCGAGCGGCACCACCGGCTTCCAATTGAGCCGCTTCATCGCATTGGCGATGCTCGGACGGCGGTGCGTGACGTCCTCGTAGCCCTGCCCATAGTAAGCCGAGCTCTCGATCTCCTTGACGCCCGCGAGCGGCGGGAACCGGTCGCGCAACGGATGCTTCTCGAACTTGTCGATCAGAAGGTCGGCCAGCTCGCGAATGCTCGCCTCGTTCTCCGGATTGCCGACGTTGAAGATCTGGCCCTCGCAGCGGCCACCTTCGTTCTCGATGATCCGGAACAGGCATTCGACACCTTCGCCGACATCCGTGAAGCAGCGCTTCTGGCGGCCGCCGTCGATCATGAGCAGCGGCGTGCCTTCGACGAGGTTCAGCACGAGTTGGGTGATCGCGCGCGAGCTGCCGATGCGCGCGGCGGCGAGCGAGTCGAGCCGCGGGCCGATCCAATTGAACGGGCGAAACAACGTGAACTTGAGCCCCTGCTGCTTGCCGTATGCCCAGATCACTCGATCAAGCAGCTGCTTCGACGCCGAGTAGATCCAGCGTTGCTTCTCGATCGGGCCCAAGATCAGGCGCGACGTGTCCTCGTGGAACTCGTCGTCGTCGCACATCCCGTAGACTTCCGACGTCGACGGGAATATCAGCCGCTTCTGATACTTCACGCAGTAGCGGACCACCCGGAGATTCTCCTCGAAGTCGAGCTCGAACACGCGCAGCGGATTGCGCGTGTACTCGATCGGCGTGGCGATGGCGACGAGCGGCACGATCACGTCGCACTTCTTGATGTGATATTCGATCCATTCGCGATGGATCGAGATGTCGCCTTCGTGGAAGTAGAAGTCTTCCCGAGATTCGAGGCGCTTGATCGCGGTGTCGTTCAGGTCCATGCCGTGGACCTCGTAACGGCCGTCCGCAAGGAGGCGCTCGCTCAAGAAATTGCCGATGAAGCCGTTCACGCCGAGAATCAGCACACGCGTCTTGCGCTTGCGTGCCGAACGGTCGTCGCGCGGCTGCCCGAGGCGGGCGCCGGCGACGATGTGCAGATCGGCGGCGAGCTGCGCACCGGTGCAATACACCCCGCCCTGTTGCTGCGCGTACGTGATTCGAAGGGTGCCCTCGCCGCACGCGATCTCGAACGGGTCCTCGCTTAGGACCGTGCCCGGCTCCGTGCCCGGCTCCGCGCCCGACGCCGACGCGGCGAGCGCTTCGGCCTTCCAGACGAGCAGCTTCGTGGCCTTCGCGTGCGTGAACGCGCCCGGGTACGGCCGCGTAACCGCCCGCACGAGGTTCGCGATCTGCGTCGACGACTTCCGCCAGTCGACCGCGCCGTCGGCGGGCTTCCGCCGGCCGAAATACGTGGCCTCCGACTCGTTCTGCGCCACCCGGCGCGCCGTGCCCTTCAGGATTTGCGGCAGGCATTCGTCGAGCAGCGGGCCTGCCGCGGCGGCGAGCTTCAAGTTCAGCGTGCGCGCGTCGTCGTCGGCGTCGATCGGAACGCGGCGCTGGCCCACGATGTCGCCGGCGTCCGGCCGCGCGATCATGTGATGCAGCGTCACCCCCGTTTCGGTCTCGCCGTTCAAGATCGCCCAGTTCGCCGGCGCTCGGCCGCGGTATTTCGGCAGCAGCGAGCCGTGAAGGTTGAAACAGCCGACGCGGGGGATGGCGAGCAGCGAGTCGGACACCATGTTGCGGTAGTAGAAAGAGAACAGCACGTCGGGCTGCAGGGCGCGGATCTTCGCGATCCAGAGCGGATGGTTGATGTCTTCCGGCGCGAACACGGGCAAGCCCGCACCCGCCGCGAGCTCGGCCACCGATCTGAACCAGAGCGCCTCGCCCGCGTCGTCGGCATGCGTGAATACGCCGCGGACGTCGAATCCGTGTCTCAGCAGGGCCTCGATGCCGAGGCACCCCATTTCGTGGTACGCGAGTACGATCGCTCGCATTGGTTCTCTCCGATTAGCGACGCTCACCGACTACGCCGCGCGCAACCGTTTCGGTCGGCTCGGAGCCCTTGGACCATCCGGAACCGACGACCTCGTGCACGATGAAGCGCGGTCGCGCCTGCACGTCTCTCGAGATCCGCCCGACGTACTCGCCGAGCAGACCCATGCCGACCAGCTGGATGCCGAGAAACAGGAACAAGATCGCAAAGATCGTAAACACGCCTTGAGCCGCCCAGTCCGGACCGTAGACGAACCGCAGCACGAACAGCAGCACGCCAAACGCGAGGCCGATCACCGCCAGCACGCCCCCGACGATGCTGAGCAGACGCAGCGGGGCCGTGGTGGTGCTCACGAGCAAGTCGAAGTACAGATTGAGCAACGACCATGCACGGTACTTGGACTTGCCCGCGTGCCGCTCGGCGTGCTCGACGATGGTCTCCCCTACCCGGGCCGCGAAGCTGTTGGCGAGCGCCGGGACATACGGTCCGCGCTCGCCGCAAGCGAGCACGGCGTCCACGATCTCGCGCCGGTACGCCCGCAACATGCATCCGTAGTCGCGCGAATAGACCCCGGTGGCGCGGGCCATGAGCCAGTTCATGAGCCGCGAGCCTGTTCTGCGGAACCACGAGTCCTCGCGGCGGCGGCGCACGGCGCCGACGATGTCGCAGCCCTCCTCGATCCCGGCGAGCAGCGCCGGGATGGCTTCCGGCGGGTTCTGGAGATCGCCGTCGAGCGTGACGACGACGTCGCCGCGAGCCTGCGCGAATCCGGCCAACACGGCCGCGTGCTGGCCGTAGTTGCGATTCAGCCTCACCGATACGACGTGCCGCGGATCGCGCTCGGATGCCGCCTGCACGATCGCGGGAGAGGCGTCGGTGCTCCCGTCATCGACGATGATGAGCTCGAAGTCGCAGCGCAGCGCGCGACCGACGTTGAGGCATCGGTCGAGGAGCTCGCCCAAGTTGTCCGCCTCGTTGAGGACCGGCACGACGATCGACGCGCAGCGGATCGTCATCGCCCCGCCTCGCGCAGCACGTCGTGGATCGCGTCGACGACGCGATCCACGTCGTCGAGCTGCATGTCGGGGAACAGCGGCAGGGAGCAAATCCGCGCGGAATTCCACTCGGTGTTCGGCAAGGGCCACCGAGGCTTGTAGTGCTCGCGGTAATATTTGTGGGTGTGCGCGGCGCGGAAGTGCAGGCCGGTCCCGATCCCTCGCGTCTTGAGTCGAGCCATGAAGTCGTCGCGCGAAAGGCCCGCGCGCTCCGGCTCGACACGCACGATGAATAGGTGCCAAACGTGCCGCATCGGATACGTGGGTACGCCGAGCGGCAGCACGCCGTCCACGCCCGCGAGCAGCTCGTGATAGCGCTGCGCGATCGCCGCGCGCTTCGCATTCATCGCGGCGAGACGGCCCAGCTGGCTCACACCCAGCACCGCGTTCATGTCGGGCAGGTTGTACTTGTAGCCCGGTTCGATCACCTCCGCCTGCGGCGCTCGTCCTTGCGTCTCGCGCTGATACGTGTCGGCGCCGAGGCCGTGGAAGCGCAGCATGCGAAGCTGCGCCGCCAGCGCTTCGGAATCCGTGCAGATCACGCCGCCCTCGCCGGTCGTCAGATTCTTGATCGGATGCAGCGAAAAGATGACGGTGCCCGTCGCGCCGATCGGATCGTCGTCGTAGCGTGCGCCCGCGGCATGGGCGGCGTCCTCGACTACCGGCACACCCCGCTCGAGCGCCAGGGTACGGAACGCATCGAGGTCGAGAGTGGCGCCGGCGAAGTGCACCGGGACTACGAGCTTGGTCCGGTCCGTCATTGCCGCCTCGACGCGGTCGGCCGTGGTCATCAGCGTGTCGCGATCCACATCGACGAACACCGGCGTCGCGCCGCACAATGAGATCAGGTTGACCGTCGACACCCAAGTCATCGACGGAGTGATGACCTCGTCACCCGGACCGACGCCCATGGCGTGCAGCAGGATATGCATGCCTGCGGTCGCCGAAGTCACCGCGATCGCGTGGCCGCAGCCGGTCAGGGACTTGAACTGCTCCTCGAGCTCGGCGCAGCGGCTGCCGGTCGTGATCCAGCCGGACTTCAACACCTCGGCCACCGCGGCGATGTCTTCGTCGGTGATCGACGGCTTGGAGAAGGGCAGGAACGGCCGTGCCCCTTCTGAGCTCGTCGCAACTTCTGGTTTGCTCAAGATCACTCCGCGACTCGTCCGCCGGAGCGGCACGAGCATGTTATGAATACGGAGTCGGACGACTGCGGTAGCGAAATTCGGTTGCGCCCCCGAAAAGCCGCCGTCTTTCGCTTGCTTGCCGTCCGACGATTGCCGGAAGAACCTTCGTTCGACCCGTCGAACAGTTTACTCGCGTGCCGGGCTCGAGGCAGCGCCGATCGTCGTTTCTGCGTTGCCCCCGGCGTCGGCCGCGATCGGCTCTAGATATGCAACGCCGCGGGCGTCAGGGGGCAGCCAAGACGGTATGGGCCTCCGCCAACGGCACTGCCGGCACGGCGCCGATCGTCGCCGCGTAGTAGCCGACGAAGCGGCGCGTCTCGGGCGCGTCGTACGCCTCGAGATTCTTCGCCCAACGGTAACCGATCGGTTGGTAGAGCAGCTCGACGTCCACGCGGAGCGCGCCGGCGGCGGGCCGAGGAAGGGCGACGCGATAGCGCACGCGATCGCCGCCGCCGGAGAAATCGCCATCGCGCTCGGCCGCGCCGCGCGCGGCGACTTGCGCCGGCGCCGTCGCCTTGTCGAAACCGCGCGGCAGGAGCCGATTGTCCTTGGCGTAGCGCACCCCGCGAAGCAACGCGGTGGTGGGCTTACCCGCCCCGTCCTCCATGATCGACTCGTAGATCTGCACCTGATCCGCTCCCTGGATCTCCTCATAGTGCGGCTCGAAGGCCTCGGGGTTTACATCGTTGTCGTTGCCGACGATCGAGCCGTCCGGCTGCACTCGTCCCGATTCGAACACGACGGCGCCGCCCGGGTCGCTGACCACGACGTGCAGCCACACGCGCCGGGCCGGATACCCGGTCGGCAGCTTGTGCCCGGTCGTGCTCGCGACGGCGACGTCCATGGCGAGCTCGGTCCCGCGCCGGCGCGCGGACTCGATGGCGACGGTCGCGGCCGCCGTCCCGAGATAGCGGCGTGTGTCGCGCACCGCCGCGTCGAGCTCGGTCGGCAGCGCGCGGACGCCGAGATCGTCGCGATATTTGTTGAGCATGCCCAGCATGAA
This sequence comes from Gammaproteobacteria bacterium, assembly GCA_035644475.1. Classification (GTDB taxonomy): domain Bacteria; phylum Pseudomonadota; class Gammaproteobacteria; order Steroidobacterales; family Rariloculaceae; genus FEN-1219. The sequence continues at coordinate 17,022 of DASQOL010000147.1, forward strand.
AGCGTTGCCGCCGCGAAACGTGTGCCGCGACACGTGCTCGCGGGGCTCGCCCAAGACCGACGTGATCGGCACGCTGCCCGGGACTTCGGGCATGTGGCACGATTGGCAGCTACGGGTGTCGCGGTACTCGCTGTGGAGCCACTCCTCGTACGGCACCTGCTCCGGCAACTCGCTGCCCGCGGCGCCGCCGACGGTTCGCGTGTACAGCGTGTGACACGTCGCGCAGAGCGTCGACTGCTGAACATGCACGCCGGCGCTCGGCGTGAACTGCGCGGCTGACCGCATGATCGAGGCGCGGCCCTGCTCGATCGCGTACGGGCCGAATACCGGCCGCCCGCCGAACGCCGTGCTCGTGTCGATCCGAAATCTGCCGTCGTAGCTCTCGGGAGCGCCGAGGTTCGCGGGATCGATCTGATGGCATACGGCGCACGACACACCGTCGAAGGCGCTGCCGTGCGCGCTCGCCGTCGGCGCGAGGTTGGCGAACACCTCGCCACGCCGGCCGGCCGCCGCGGCATCGAACCGCGCCATCGGCATGTGGCAGGTCGCGCAAGTGTCCTCGATGTCGGCGGCGGCCTCGGGATGGTCGAGCGTCTCGCGACGCACGGCGGCCTGCCAATAGGGGTCGCGCGCGGAGTTCGCCATGATCGTGGCGCGCCAGTCGTAGCCGATCGACACTTCCTCGCCGGCGGCCGTGCGTAAACCGCTGTGACACGCGATGCAATCTGCCGAGGTGGCAAACGCGCTCGGAGCGACGCCGGGATGCACCTTCGCGGCGCAAACGGCGGCGCTCGCGGACCAGCCAACGCAAATGAAAACGATTCGCAGGAGCATGATTTATAAAGATTTTCTGACGAGGCTCGCACTATACTGCGGCGCGTGCGCGTTACAACAAGAAGCGGGCGCGACGCCGCGCCAGAAACACGGATCGCAAGACGATGACGATGATGCGAAGCGCCACGTGGCTCGCGGGCTGCGCTCTACTCTGCTGCGCGGCATCCGGCGCGGATGCCGCGCCCGTGGACGGCGCGCAGATCTTCCGCTCGGCTTGCGCCGCGTGTCACGGCGCCGACGGGCGTGGACGCACCGCTGCCGAGCTCGGCTTCGACAATGCGCTGCCCGACTTCACCGACTGCGATTTCAGCTCACGCGAGCAGAATGGCGATTGGAGCGCGATCGTAAATCGCGGCGGGCCTGTGCGCGCCTTCAGCCGGCGCATGCCGGCGTTCGGCGAGGCACTGACCTCCGAGCAAATCGAAGCCGTCGTGGACCATCTGCGGACGTTCTGCACGGACAGCCGCTGGCCGCGCGGCGAGCTCAATATTCCGCGGGCGCTCTACACGGAGAAGGCGTTCCCCGAGGACGAGGCGGTGATCACCACGACGATCGCGGCCGAGGGGCCGAGCTCGATCACCCACCAGTTCACGTGGGAGCAGCGCTTCGGCCCTTTGAACCAGATCGAGATCGGCGTGCCGATCGCACGCGCTAACCTCGGCGATCCGCTGGGCCACGCGAGCGGCACCGGCGACCTTGCAATTGCCGTTAAGCACACGCTGACGCACGACCTCGGCCGCGGCTCGATCTTGAGCGTGGGGGGCGAGCTCTCGCTGCCGACGGGCGACGAGGCCAAAGGATTCGGCACCGGCACCACCGTGCTCGAGCCGTTCGTTCTGTACGACAAGCTGTTGCCGCGCGACAGCTTCGTGCAGCTCCAGGGCACGGCGGAATTCCCGGCCGACTCGGCGCTCGAGGACGAGGTCGGGCTGCGCGTGGCCGTGGGCCGGACGTGGACGACCGGCGGTTCCTTCGGCCGCGCTTGGACGCCGATGCTCGAAGTCCTGGCCGCGCGCGAGCACGGGGCGGACACGGAGTGGGATCTCGTGCCGCAGGTGCAGATCACGCTCAGCACGAGGCAGCACGTCGTCCTCGGCGTCGGCGCGAAGCTGCCGGCGACCGAGCGCGGCGAACGCCCCAAGGAAATCGCGTTCTATCTGGTCTGGGACTGGTTCGACGGCGGCGTGCGAGAGGGCTGGTAGTCCGGGGCCCTGGCCCGCACGGGAGACCTCGAGCGCCCGCCCTGCCTACATTAAGCCCCCATTCAGCTGCTCACCGGTAATCTCGCCTCTACAAGGGGCGTTGTGCCCGCAGGCGCGCGAAGAGCGTAGCCTTGGAGGCTGGTTATGTATCGTCATCAAACCATCGCTCTCGGATCGGACTCGGCGGCGGGGCGGCGCCGCTGGTTGACCCTGGCCGTGCTCGGCGTCGCGGCGGCAGTGCTCGCCGCCCGGCCGCTGCACGCGCAGGATGCGGCTGAAAGCGCCCCGCAAATTCGAACCGCCGCGGAGCTCGAGCAGCTCGTGGGGCCGATCGCGCTCTACGCCGACGATCTGATCGCCATCGTTCTGCCCGCGTCCACCTATCCGTTGCAAGTCGTCCAGGCGGCGCGCTTTCTCGACGCGCGCGCGAAGGACTCGTCGCTTCAGCCCAACGAGGGCTGGGACGACTCGGTCGTCGCGCTGCTGAACTACCCCGAGGTCGTCAAGCGGATGAACGACAACCTCGACTGGACCTATGACTTGGGCGAAGCCGTGCTCAACCAACGGGCCGACGTGCTCGACGCGGTCCAGAAGTTCCGCAGCCGCGCCTACACGAGCGGCAACCTGCGCAGCGACGACAAGCAAGTCGTGGCGAATGACGCCAGCGAGATCACGATCAAGCCCGCGAATCCGCAGGTGATCTACGTGCCGTACTACGAGCCGGAGCGCGTCGTCGTCTATCAGAGCGCGCCGGTCTACTACTACTACCCGTATGCCTATCCGGTCTATTACTACCCGTACCCCGTGGGCTATGCATTCGATTCCGGGTTCTTCTGGGGTGTGACCACGGCCTTCGTGATCGGCTGGCATTCGCATTACGTGAACGTGTATCACTGCGGCTTTTCCGGTCATCCGTACTACGGACACGTCTATCACGACGCGTTCTACGTCCGTAACGACATCCACGTGAACGTCACGCTGAATCACACCGGCGGCGTGTGGAACCCCGGCCCGCGCCGCGACGGCCGGCCGTTCGTGCGCAGCGACGACCACTACGTACGCACGCCGGGCACGGTTCGCACGCCGGGCGTGGTGCGGACTCCGGGCACGGAGACTGCGTTACGCGAGCAAGCCCGACCGAGCGGCACGTTCACGACGCCGGGCGCGCAAAACGGACAGCGGAGCTCCGCACCGGGCGCGCGCTCGGGCAGCTACCGCAATCCGGGCGAGACGGGTCAGACGCATTTCTCGACGCCGCCCACCACGCCCAATCGGACGACGACGCTGCCGCGTCACACGGACGGCGGCAACGCCGCCACGCCCGGCCGAACGACGACGACGCCCGCCGCGCCGCCGCGCAGCGACGCGGCGACGGGCGGCGGCAACGCGAGCTCCGGCGCCAGCGACCCGCGCCGCGGCATTCCCGAGCGCTTCACGTCGCCACCAGGCAGCCGGTCCAATCAGGCCGCTCAGCAGCGCTACACGCCGGCGGCGCCGCGCTACGCGACGCCCAACGGCGGCGGCCAGAACCAGGCGCGCGACTCGACGCCGCCGATCGCCCGCGGCAACGGCGGGACCTATCGTTCGGGTGGACCGACGCAGCCGCCGAGCGACACTCGCTCCGAGTCACGCTCGAGCTTCGCGGCCCCGCCGCCGTCGCGCAACTCCGGCGACGGAGATAGCGGCGATCGCGGCGATCGCGGCGGTAACCAGGGCGGCGGCGGCAACCAGGGCGGCGGCGGATCCTACCGCGGCCACGACGGGGGCAACGGCCGGGACTCGTCACACCACACGCGCTGAAGACCCGCCCTCGTCGACAGTCGCGCCGTCGTAGTCGGGTCGCGTCAAAAATACTCGCGGAGAAAAGCCGCCGCTTCAGCCGAGATGCCGACGATCTTG